>JAJYHP010000154.1 GCA_021784715.1 bacterium | reverse complement strand
ATGCGCGTCGAGATTTTCGCGATCGGATAGCCCGTCGCCTTACTCGCCAATGCCGAGGAACGCGAGACGCGCGGGTTGACTTCGATGATCGCGTATTCGTTGCTCGTCGGATGCAGGGCGAATTGAATGTTGCACCCGCCTTGAACGTCGAGGGCGCGAATGACGTTCAAGCTCGACGTGCGCAGCATTTGATATTCGCTATCGGAGAGCGTCTGCGATGGGGCGATGACGATCGAGTCGCCGGTATGCACGCCGACCGGATCGAAATTCTCCATGTTGCAAACGATGATGCAGTCGTCGGAGGCATCGCGCAGGACTTCGTACTCGACCTCTTTCCAGCCGAGCAACGAGACCTCGAGAAGCGCCTGGTGGATCATGCTCGCGGCGAGACCCGAGGCGAGCGTCTCGCGCAACTCGCGCTCGTTGCGTACGATCCCGCCGCCGGTACCGCCCAGCGTGTAGGCGGGGCGAACCACGAGCGGATAGCCCGCTTCGAGAGCAAAGGCTAACCCTTGTTCGATCTCGGTGATGACGACGCTACGCGCGACGGGCTCGCCGATTTCGATCATCTTTTCTTTAAAAAGCTCGCGATCTTCGGCGAGTTTGATCGTCGCGATCGGCGTCCCGAGCAACTCGACGCCGAAGCGCTTCAAGACGCCGGCATCGTCGAGCGCGACGGCGAGATTGAGGCCGGTCTGGCCGCCGAGCGTCGGGAGGAGCGCGTCGGGGCGCTCGAGTTCGATCACGGCGCTCACCGACTCCAACGTGAGCGGCTCGAGATAGACTGCGTCGGCGATCTCGGGGTCGGTCATGATCGTCGCTGGATTCGAGTTGACGAGCACGACGCGATGCCCTTCCTCTCGAAGGGCGCGACACGCCTGGACCCCTGCGTAATCGAACTCCGCGGCCTGACCGATCACGATCGGTCCGGAGCCGATGACAAGAATATTCCGGCGCATGCTAGGGAAGGCGGATTGGCTTCAGACGCACGAGAGTCCTGGAAGCGCGCCGAGGATGCTCCGTTTTACGGCTGAAGGCGGATGCGCGCCCAACCGTCGCGCTCGCGTTGGTAGAGAAGGCGGTCGTGCATGCGATTCGGTCGCCCTTGCCAAAACTCGATCGAGCGCGGAACGATGAGAAAACCTCCCCACGAGTGAGGGCGTTCGATCTCTTCATCAGCGAAACGCTCCTCGAAATGCGCCATGCGTTCGTCGAGGACGGCGCGAGATTCGACCGGTTCGCTCTGCTCCGAGGCCCAGGCGGCGAGCCGGTGACCGCGCGGCCGCGAGGCGAAATAGAGATCCGATTCGTCCTCGTCGGTGCGGCGCACCTCGCCCTCGATGCGCACCTGCCGTTCGAGGGCGCCCCACCAAAATGTCGCAGCGGCGAACGGACGCGCGAGCAATTCTCGTCCCTTTCGGCTGTCGTACGATGTAAAAAAGCGGAGACCGCGCCCGTCGAGGCCGCGCAAGAGGACGATGCGCAGACTCGGGCGCCCATCCTCGCCGACGCTCGCCAGCGCCATCGCATTGGGTTCGACGATCTGCGGGTGCATCGCATACGCTTCATCGAGCCAGCGTTGCAACGCAACGATCGGATCGTCGGAGAGCTCGCTCTCGCGAAGTTCTCCCCGTTCGTAAGGCGTACGGCTCGTAACGATCTCTTTCACGATATCCTTCCCAATCCCACCGCGGCGAAGGCGGCAAGTGCGAGCAGCAACGCCCCAACGAACGCCGCGGCGAGCGAGACATCGACGCTCTTTCGCTCGAACGAGGTCACGCGTCCCAACGCGCCGAGCGCTCCACGCAGCTCCGAGGCATTCTCGACGCGTACGAAACGCCCCCCGCTCGCGCGAGCGTAGGCACGCAGCGCGGCGTCGTCGATCCCGGCGGCCTCGCTCGTCCCGGGTATGAGCGAGCCCGAATTCGTGCCGATGCCGACGGTATCGACGTGAATGCCGCGCTCGCCGAGCGTCGATGCCGCGGCGAGCGGATCGATACCGGTGTTATTCACGCCGTCGGTGACCAACACGACGGTGCGCGGCCCCCGCTGCCCGAGCAGCGAGCCGGCGAGCGCGAGTGCGTCCCCGATTGCGGTGGGACCGTTCGGTGCGGGAAGGGTATCGAGTGCGGCGATCGCCGTCGCATGATGCGCCGTCAGTGGCTGCACCACCGAGGCCGCCCCCGAGAAGGCGACGATCGCGACGCGCTCTCCGCGCGCCATTTCCTCGATGAACCGGGTCGCCGCGGCGCGTGCTGCGAGCGCGCGCGTCGGCACGATATCGGTCGATGCCATCGAGCCCGACGTATCGATGCAGAGGACGACCGCGCCGTCGTGTACGGGCACCGGCAAGAGCACATGCGGCCGCGCGAGCGCGAGCGCGACGAGCGCGAGCCCCGCGATCCACGCGCCGCGCAACAGGGCGCCGAAGCGATCGCGTTCGCCGAGCGCACGGCGCAGAAAGGCGAGATCGGAGTACGCGAGATCGCGCGCGTCGCGTATCCTTCGCGCGCGCTCGAACGACCACAGTCCGAGCGCGACCAACAGCGCCGCAGCGAGGAGCCAATCCGGCGCTCCGAAACTCAATCGAGCGCCCCCCGCGGAATTCCAAAGGCCTCCGCGAGTGCCGCCGTTCCGTCGTTCTCCTCGAAAATACCGGTACGCCAGCCGAAGCGAGCGAAGCGACGGACGAGTTCCTCTTCGCGTGCGACGCTCGCACGTCGATACGCATCGCGTTCGCGCTTTCCGAACCAGCGCAGGAGCGGTTCGCCGCTCTCGACATCGACGAGGCGGGCGAGGCCGTGCAGCGGGAGATCGCTCTGCCACGGATCGCGGGCCAGCGCGAGGGTTGCATCGTAACGCGCGGCGAGCTCGGCGAGCCGCGCCTCTTCGCATCGCTCGGCGCCCGCGGCATCGGTCACCACCAGCAGCGCGGCGCCGCGCGGTAACGTCGCCGTCGCGATATCGAACATCGCGTTCGGATCGAAATCTTCTGCTGGTTGCGCGCGCAGCGCTTCGCGCGCGAGCGCCGCACCCGAGCGCCCCGGCCGCGCTCGCTCCGGAACCGGGCCGCGCGAGAGCAGTGCGATCGCGCGATCCTCACCGCCGCTCGCGCCGAACCACGCAGCGATCGCATCGTCGGCGGCATCGGCGAGCGCCCTTCGGCGCCCGAGGCCCATCGATGGAGATCGATCGCAGATCGCGCCGAAGATCAGTGCGATATCTTCGAGCATCACGCGGGTTTGCAAGGCGCCGCTCCGAGCGGTCGCCGCCCAGTCGATGCGTCGAATATCGTCGCCGACGAGATAGCCGCGCAATTGTACGAATTCATATCCGTCGCCGCGCGAGGTCGTCGGCGATCCGCCTCCGAGCACGCGGGGACGATTCCGGCCGCGCAGGAGCGCTTCGCGCAGCGTCACGGCACGCGAACGCCGGCGATCGTCTCGGCGATCCACGACGGCGCCGCGATTCCCTCCAGCGAGAGGCGATGCGTGAATGCGATGCGATGCCGCAGCACCGCCGGAGCGACGCTGCGAATATCGTCGGGCTCCACGTACGCCCGCTCCTGAAGATAGGCCCGCGCGCGCGCGCAACCGACCAATGCGAGGCTCGCGCGCGGGCTCGCTCCATTTGCGACGTAGGGCGAGAAACGGCGCGTCGCCATCACGAGATCGACGACGTATCGATGTAATTTGTTATCGACGTGAACCGCCCGAGCGCCCGCGCGCCACGCACGCAGGTCTTCGAGCGTCGCCACGCGCTGCGGAAGCGGCGTCCGCGCGAATGCGTACCGCTCGAGAATCTCGAGCTCTTCTTCTTCGTTCGGATATCCGAGATCGATCTTCAGCAGAAAGCGATCCATCTGCGCGAGCGGCAACGCATAAGTACCGTCGTTGTCGAGCGGATTCATCGTCGCGAGAACGACGAAGGGGTCGGGGAGCGGATGCGTCTCGTGGCCGATGGTCACCTGACGCTCCTGCATCGCTTCGAGCAGCGCGCTCTGGACCTTCGCCGGCGCGCGATTGATCTCGTCGGCGAGAACGATATTGGCGACGATCGGTCCGAGCACGGTATCGAAGCGCGAGCTCTGTTGGTCGAAGATCCGCGTTCCGACGATATCGGCCGGCAGCAGATCCGGAGTGAATTGAATGCGCTTGAACGTCGCGTCGAGCGAGGCGGCGAGCGCCCGGCACGCCAGCGTCTTTGCGATACCCGGCGGCCCCTCGAGAAGCGCGTGTCCGTCGGCGATCGATGCCAACAACAGCCCCTCGATCGCCGCATCCTGCCCGACGATCGTCTTTTTGAGAGCTCGTTCGACATCGCGTGGAGTCGCGTTCATGACAGAACCTCCGCGAACGCAGCGTCGCACGTTCGAATGGCGTTTTGCAAGTCGTCGTCGGTGGTAAAGGCCGCTCGCTCGAGCGCTCGCAGGAGCGGCGAGAGATCGCGATCTCGCTCGCTCAGGCGCGCGAGTACGTCGGAGAGGGTCTCGCTCGCCGTCGCGCCGACGAGCGAACGAACGGCGATTCGGACCGAGCGCGCGACCGCGCGGGTCGGCTCCGCTCGAAGCACGAGCGCGGCGTCGCGCAAACGTTCCTCACGCGTTTGTTCTACGACCGGCGGCTCTACGATCGCGGCCGGCACGAGCGCGGGCTCGGGCCTCCGCCGTCGACGGCGAAGCGATCGGATCGCCGCCGCCAAGAGGACGACGGCGACGAGCGCACCGAGAACGTACGCGACTCGATCCAAGATCGGCACGAGGTTCCCAACCGCGCTCCCGACCGTCGCAAAGGGTTGCAACGCCCCTCCGCGCACGACGATCGTCAACGAATTACTCGAATATTGCTCCGCCTGTCCGGTCCGTGCGTCGATGGCGTCGAGCGTCGCAGGCGCCAGTCGAATCGCCCCGGTGCGTGCCGCTCGCACCGTCAACGTTTCGCGATAGACAGTCTCGCCGTTCGCGTGTTGGATCGAACGCTCGTCGCCGCGCAATTCCAATTGCGAGAGGATCGGGAGGGTCACGTTGTCGATGCGGCGGACGTTGCCACGAACCGTCAGCAGGATCGTCAACGCGAAGGCGCGACCGATCGTCGGCGAGGCCGGCCGCGCGCTCATCGTAAAGCGCTCGACCTCGAGGCGCGGAAGGCTCTGCGCGGACCCGATCTGCGGGGCGATCACGAAGGCGAGCGCCGCGAGAACGAGGCCGAGATTTATGCGAACGAGCGAGCGCGGTCCAGCCACGTTGCAAAGAGCCGACGCGCGTCGCGCGGACCCGGTGAGGCCTCGGGGTGAAACTGCACGGCTTCGATCGGGAGCGTACGGTGCGCGAAGCCCTCATTCGTGCCGTCGTTGAGGTTGGTCATCGTCGCCTCGAGTTCGCTGGGGAGCGAGTCGGCATCGACGGCATATCCGTGATTGTGCGCCGTGACGATCACTTCGTCGCGGCGAAGATCTTTAACGGGCTGATTTCCACCGCGATGGCCGTAGGGCAACTTATAGGTCCGCGCTCCGTATGCGAGCGCGAGGAGTTGATGCCCCAGACAGATGCCGTAGAGCGGAACGCTGCCGATCAGCGAGCGCAGCGTTTCGATCGTCTCGGCGAGATCGGTCGGATCTCCCGGCCCCGGCGAGACGAGCACCATCGCGGGATCGTTTGCGAGAATCTGTTCGCGCGTCGCATCGTAGGGAACGACGGTGATCTCGGCTCCGAGCGCCGAGAGATCGCGGAGGATCGCGCGCTTCACGCCGCAATCGACCAACGTCACCCGCGTGCCGCCGCGAAGCCCTTCGACGTGCGCGCTTCGCGCGGCGACGCTGGGCACCAAATCTTTGGTCGTCGCGCTCCGAACGAACGCGGCGAGGCGACGTTCGGCATCCGCGATCTCCTCGGCCCCGACCGCAAGCGCGGCCCAGATCGTTCCGTGCTCGCGCAGGGCGATCGTGATCGCTCGCGTATCGGCGCCGACCATCGTCGGGACGCGCTGTTCGTCGAGCCAGGCGGGCAGCGACTCCTTCGAAAGGTAGTGCGACGGATGGTAGGAGATGCGCTTCACGATCGCTCCGGCGACGCAGGCGCGGCCGTATTGGGCGGCTCCACCGCTGATCCCGTAGTTGCCGATCATCGGGTAGGTGAACGTCAAAATCTGCCCGGCGTACGAGGGGTCGGTGAGCGCCTCTTCGTAGCCGGTCATCCCGGTATAAAAGACCGCTTCCCCGAGCGCTAGTCCGGTGCACGCGAGCCCATCGCCGTCGAAGCGCGAACCGTCGGCGAGAAAAAGTGCGGCGGGGTGAGGCATCGGGGCAGAGGGTTTGGCATCCCGAAGCTCGATCCCTCGGCGGTAATGGACTGGCATTTTACGGCGACGGCGTTCGCAACCGCATTTACCATCGTCGATCCCCTCGGCATGATCCCGTTTACCATGGCGACGACCGCTCATCTACCGCGCGAGAAACGCGGCCGAATCGTCGACCAGGCGGTGCTCGTCGCCGCGATCGTCATGGCGGCGATGGGGCTCGTCGGCCCGGCGGTGCTCGCCTACCTCGGCATCACGCTCCCCGCCTTTACCATCGCGGGCGGCATGCTGCTCTTCCTCATCGCGATCGACATGCTCTTCGCGCGGCCGACCGGTACGCGCCGCACCGAAGATGAGGAACGCGCTGCGAGCGCGGCCGAGAATCCGGCGGTCTTCCCTCTGGCGATCCCGATGATCGCGGGGCCGGGGACGCTCGCGACGGTCCTCCTCCTCGTCAGCCTCGCCGCGGGCTCCGCAACGCGTATCCTCTCGACGATTCTCGCCTACGCAGCGGCACTTTTCGTGACCTGGCTCTGCATGCGCGGGGCCGCTCGCTTCCTGCATCGCATCGGAACGACTGGAATTCACGTGGTCTCGCGCGTACTCGGCATCGTGCTCGCCGCGCTCGCAGTGCAGTTCGTGATCAACGGCCTCTTACAGACGCCGCTCTTTCACCACTAAGGCTCGCTCGAGCGACCCTCGGCTCGATAGGCGATACGCCCGGCGACGACGGTCGCTTCGATGCGGCGCGGCAGCTCCCAGCCATCGAAGGGCGTCGCCCGCCCCTTCGATGCGAAGAGCGAGGAATCGACGCGCCACGGGCGCTCGGAGAACATCGTGATATCCGCGGGAGCACCGACCGCGAGCGTCCCGCCGGGAAGGCGGAGCGCCTCGGCGGCGCGCGTGCTGCAGAGCGCGACGAAATCGCTCATCGAAAGATCGGGAAGCGCGCGTGCGTAGGCTCCGACCGCGATCTCCAACCCGGTGAAACCGACCGCCGCGCGCGCGAGCTCGCCACTCTTTTCGGCATCGGTATGCGGGGCGTGATCGCTCGCAAAAAAGTCGATCGCTCCGGCGCGAACGGCATCCCGTAGCGCGCGCGCGTCGTCGGCGGTGCGCAACGGCGGATTCACCTTCGCGCGCGCGCCGAACTCTTCGACCGCTTCGTCGGTGCACAACAGGTGGTGCGGCGTGACTTCGCAGGTAACGCGCCCGCGGCGTTCGCGCGCCCACGCGATCAATTCCATGCCGCGCGCGGTCGAGACGTGAGCGATATGTACGCGAGCGCCGACCTCCAACGCGAGAATGAGGTCGCGCGCGACGATGCTCTCCTCCGCCGAAGCCGGGCTCCCCGGAACGCCGAGCCGCGCCGATACGGCGCCCTCGTGCATCACGCCGTTTCCTTTCAGCGCGGCGTCCTCGGCGTGGACGATCGCCAAAGCGTCGAGCGGTTCGAGCGCGCGCAGGACCTCGCGCATCACGCGCGCGTCGGCGACCGTGCTGCCGTCGTCGGAGAACGCGACCGCGCCCGCCGCAAGGAGCGACGGATAATCGAGAACCTCGCGACCCGCGCGAGCGCGCGTCATCGCACCGATGGGAAAGATGCGCGCGAGGATCCCGCGTTCGCGGCTCGCAGCGGGAAACGCAACCCGCCCCAGGATCTCGGCGCCGTCGAGCGCCGGCTCGGTATTCGGCATCGCACAGAGCGAGGTAAAGCCTCCGCGCACCGCGGCCGCAGTTCCCGAAGCGAGCGTCTCCTTCGCCTCGAATCCGGGTTCGCGCAAATGCACGTGCGCGTCGATAAATCCGGGCGCGACGACCCAACCGACCGCATCGATCGTCTCCTCGCCGGCGCGCGCGCGCAGGCGCTCGCCGATCTCGACGATGCGGTCGCCCTCGGTCCGAAGATCCCGCAACGCATCGAGAGATTGTCGCGGATCGACGATGCGCCCACCACGAACGAGCATCGCCTACCAGCCGTGAACGAGATGGTGCAAGAGCGCCGCCCGCACCAACACGCCGTTGCGAACCTGTTCGCGATAGCGCCACCGCGGATCGAGCGTTACGGCGTCGACGATCTCCATTCCGCGATTGTACGGCCCCGGATGGAGGATCGGCGTCCGCGCGCCGAGCCGTTCGAGACGTGCGTCGTTGAGTTGGTATGCCGCGACATAGGCGGCGTCGTCGATCGGCATGCTCTCGAATCGTTCGCGCTGCACGCGCAACATCACGAGCGCGTCGATCGCTTCGATCGCCGCATCGAAATTCCGCGCGATCCGTACGTCCGAAGGCACGTCGGTCGGCAAGAGGAAGGCCTCGGGGCCGATGGCGAGCACCCGCGCTCCGTAGCGACGAAGCAGCCGCATCGATGAATGCGCGACGCGACTGTGCCGGATGTCGCCGACGAATGCGATCGTGCGGTCGTTCAAATCCCCGAGAATATCGCGCAGCGTAAACGCGTCCAACAGTGCCTGAGTGGGGTGCGCGTTGGTCCCATCGCCGGCGTTCACCGTGCAACCGTCGAAAGCCGCGGCGATCTCGGCGACGGCGCCGACGAGCGGGTGCCGCGCGACCAGCACGTCGATTCCCAACGCGCGTAGCGTGACCGCCGTGTCGTCGAGCCGCTCGCCCTTGGTCGCGAGGCTCAATTGCGCCGGCGAGAGGTTGACGACGTTCGCTCCCAAGCGAAGTTGCGCGCACTGGAAGGAGACGTGCGTTCTGGTACTCTGTTCGAAAAAGAGGTTCGCGCAGAAGCGTCCCTCGAGGGAACGGGGCGCCGGGCGTTGCGCGAATTCCCTCGCGAGCGAGAAAATCGCATCGATCTCCCGATCGGTGAGATCGTCGATATCGAGCAGGCTACGCGTCGTCGTCAACGAGTAGGACCTCGTCGGTCGGGGCGGGCGTCGGGTTCAAGGTCACGACCACGCGTTCGCGCCGGCTCGTGGGGATGCGTCGACCGACGTAATCGCCTTGGACCGGTAATTCGCGCAGACCGCGATCGACGAGCACGCAGAGGCGAATCGCCGAGGGGCGGCCGAGATCGATCAGCGCGTCGAGGGCGCTGCGAACCGTTCGTCCGGTAAAGAGCACGTCGTCGACGATCACGATCGACCGCCCCTCGACCGCATCGGGAATCTGCGACTCGGGGAGAGCGTGCACGACGTTATCGTCGCGATAGAGATTGACGTTGAGATAGCCGAGCGTTGGGGCGACGCCGCTGATCCGTTCGATGTGTGCCGCGAGCCGCTGCGCGAGCGCCTCGCCGCCACGACGGATCCCGAACAACTCGATTCCCTTCCGCGCGTCCTCCGGCTCGAGAATTTCGTGCGCGAGCCGCGCGATGATGCGTTCGATCTCCTCGGCGCCGACGAGCCGTCGACTGCGTGCGCTCATTTGCCTGCCTCCATCGCGGCGAGCGCCTCGCGCGCGCGCCGTAGATCGTTACGATATCCGTCGAGTTTCGCTCGCTCGGCACCGACGACCTCGGCGGCCGCTCGCGCCACAAAGGCCTCGTTTGCCAACTTCTTCTCCGACCGAGCGACCTCGGCGACGAGTCGCTCGATCTCGCGCCGATAGCGTTCGGTCATTCGTTCTCGCGGAGCCTCGACGCTCACCGCATCGAGCGCCGCGATCGCATCGCCGTCGGCCGCCTCGCTCGCGATCTCGGTCGCCACACCGAAGTGCAGCACCAGCGCGCGAAGCTCCGCGGGTAGATTCGCAGGTATGCGAAGGTTCATCGGCGCTCGCGGAGCGAGGCCGTAGGCGACCCGCTCGTTGCGAATGCGTTCGATGCAGCGCTGGAGCGCCTCGAATTCGGCGACGGCGCGCGCGTCCTCGGCACATTCGAAGGCATCGGGCCAAGCCGCGGTGAGGATACTCTCGCCATCGTGCGGGAGCGCCTGCCAGACTTCTTCGGTGATGAAGGGCGCGATCGGGTGCAAGAGACGCATCGAGGCGTTGAGCGCGTAGGAGAGCACCGAGGCCCGCGTCGCCCGCGCCTCGGGCATCTTCGTGGCTTCGATGTACCAATCGCAAAGTTCGTACCAGACGAAGCGCCAGAGCGTTTCGATGGCGTTGCCGAAATCGAAGCCGTCGAAGAGCGCGCTCGTTCGTTCGATGGTCGCCCGTAAACGCGCGACGATCCAACGATCCGCGAGCGTCCGCGTCGCCGGCAACGGCAACTGCATCGCCCCGGGGAGCCCTTCGGGAAGGGCGCGCGCGTAGCGCAACGCATTCCAGATCTTACTATTGAAGTTGCGCGCCTCTTCGCAACGCGACTCTTGAAAGCGAATCTCTTGGCCTTCGAGCCGCATCTGGCGCAGGATGCCGACGCGAAACGCGTCGGCGCCGTATTTCGCAACCAAGTCCATCGGGTCGATCGCATTCCCGAGCGACTTACTCATCTTTCGGCCCTGCGCGTCGAAGACCAACGGCGTGACGAATACGGTCGGGAACGGCAAACGGTCGAGCAAGTGGAGGCCCATCATCACCATTCGCGCCACCCATAAAAAGATGATCTCGCCGCCGGTGATCAAGACGCTGGTCGGATACCAATGATCGAGTTCGGGTGTCGACGCCGGCCAACCGAGAATCGAAAACGGCCAGAGCGCGCTACTGAACCAGGTGTCGAGCGTATCGGGATCCCGCGTTAAGGGGGCGCCGTTATGCTCGCGCTCCGCGATCGCTCGCGCCTCGCCTTCATCGTGCGCGACGACGATCGCGCCGTCGGGCGTATACCATACCGGAAGTTGGTGCCCCCACCACACCTGTCGCGAGATGTTCCAATCGCGAATCTGCTCGAGCCATTGCTCGTAGGTACGCCCGTATCTCTCCGGCACGAAACGGAGCCGCCCTTCGCGATAGGCCGCGAGCGCGGGCTTCGCGAGCGACTCCATCCGCACGAACCATTGTAGCGAGAGCATCGGCTCGACGACCTCTCCGCTGCGCTCGCTGCGAGCGATCGCCATCCGATGCGCGCGTTCTTCCAACAACGCGCCCGACGCGCGAAGGTCGGCGAGAATACGATCGCGCGCGACGTAACGATCGAGCCCGCTGTAGGGGCCGACCTCGATCTCCGCAGCGCTGACGCGCGCCTGAAGGTCGAAGATCGAAGGCATCGGTAAATCGTGACGGCGCCCGATCTCGTAATCGACGGCATCGTGCGCCGGCGTTACCTTAACGGCACCGGTTCCGAAAACGGGATCGACGGCATCGTCGGCGATCACCGGGATCGCGCGTCCGGTCAACGGCATCGCGACCTGCGTTCCCACCAGCGCGGCGTAGCGCTCGTCGTCGGGATGGACCGCGATCGCCACGTCGCCGAGCATCGTTTCGGGGCGCGTCGTCGCAACGACGATGCCCTCTCCCCCATCGACCCCGCGATAGCGCACGAACCAGATCGTCGCATCGCACTCTTCGCGATCGATCTCTGCATCGGAGAGCGTCGTCTGCGATTTCGGATCCCAATGAATCAACCGCTTCCCGCGATAGATGAGCCCTTCGCGATGGAGCCGCACGAAGGCGCTGCAGACCGCTGCCGAGAGACCTTCGTCCATCGTAAATCGCGAGCGATCCCAATCGGGGCCGAAGCCCAACGTACGAAACTGCCCCTCGATCGTACCGCCGTACTCCTTCGCCCACTCCCACGCGCGCTCGAGATAGCGCGGGCGACCGAGCGACTCGCGACTCTCGCCGCCCTTCGCAAGCTCGCGCACGAGAACCGATTCCGTGGCGATCGCCGCGTGATCGGTACCGGGCAACCAGTCGGCATTATCGCCCAACATGCGATGGTATCGCGTGAGAATATCCATCGGCGTGTAGGTGGAGCCGTGTCCGAGGTGCGCGCGACCGGTGACGTTGGGCGGCGGCATCGCGATGATGAAGGGCGGGCGAGCGGGATCGGGTTCCTCGTGAAAGAGCCCCTTCTCTTCCCACCACGCATATCGCGTCGCTTCGACGCGCTGCGGATCGTACGTCGCCGGCAATTCTTCGTTCGTCATGTTCGCTCTATAATACGCCGTCGACCAACATCGCTTCGAGCGAGCGATTCCGCCCTTCGACGCCGTAGCGCAGCCACCAGAGCAGCGCGAGCGAACCGATGGCGAAGATCGCCGCCATCGCCACGAAGACCGGAGCGACGCCCGCGCGCGCGAAGAGTGCGTAGAAAGCCAACGGAGCCGCAATCGCACCGACGCGCCCCACCGCAACCGAGAGCCCGATACCGGTCGCTCGCAGGTGCGTCGGGAAGAGTTCGCTCGTAATGACGTACGCTCCCGAACCGACCCAGGCGCTAAAGATGCTAAAGACGGCGAACGATGCGACAAAAGTTCCGCCACTCCCCAAGCCGAGCGCGAGCGCGAGCGATCCGAGCGCCGCGAGCGTGAAGCCCAGCAGCATCGTCGGGCGACGCCCCCAGCGATCCATCAGCAGCGAGGAGACCACCTGGCCGCTCAGCCCGCAGAACGCGCCCAAGAGATAGAGGAGCGGGATCTCTTGTCCGTGCATGCCGACGGCGGGAAAGATCGCGATGCCGGCGATTGCGAGAATGCCGTAATACGGCATCACTTGCGCGAGATTGACGACGAACGCGAAGAGCAATCGCCGCGGCGTCGCGCGGAAGAGCTCGGCGATCTGTCCGAAATAGCCCGTCGCCGGGAGCAAGGGGGTGAATTCGATGGGCAGGTCGGGATCGACGACGGTCGCGGCTCCGCTCGCGGCCTCCACGGCCGCGACGATCTCGCGCGCCTCGGCGATGCGCCCGCGCGCGAGCAACCAACGAGGGGACTCAGGAACGAAGCGACGGACGATCAGCACGCCGATCGCCAATAACGCCCCGAACCAAAACACGAGCCTCCACGTCGCGCCGCCGACGTTTCCGAGCGCGTAGAGCGCGATGCTCGAGGCGGCGATCGCTCCGATATTCCAGGAGGCGTTGATCAGCCCGTCGGTGCGGCCGCGAAAACGCGCCGGAACGAATTCGTCGATCGCGCAATTAATCGCGGAGAATTCTCCGCCGATCCCGATGCCGGTAAGAAAACGAAAACATGCGAGCGAGAGATAATTCCACGAAAATCCGGTGAGGATCGTCGCCACCGCATAGATCGCGAGCGTCACCATGAAGAGGCGCTTGCGTCCGAGCCGATCGGCGAGCTCGCCGAAGACCAAGGCCCCGACGAGCATGCCGATGGTGTAGATGGGATTGACCCACGCCGCCAAGCTCGCGCTGAAATGTAAGTGCGAGGCGATGCTCGATAGGACCGGGCCTACGATCGCGGTCTCGAAACCATCGAGCACCCACGCGATCCCAAGCGCGACGGCGATACGCGTGTGCATCGGCGACCATGCCAGCGCATCGAGGCGCGAGAGTAACGTCGGTTTAGAAGGCGACGACGCGGCGGTAGTTGACGGCACGGCGCGCTCTGTTGTCTGCGCGCGCGCGAATCGCCTGCAGGCAGGGGCGCGAGCGCGCTCGAAGCGCGCCACGATGCGTACCCCGACGATCTTGCTCACCAACGACGATGGAATCGCTTCGCCCGGCTTGCACGAGCTCGCGCTCGCGCTCGCGGAGATCGCCCGGATCGTCGTCGTCGCGCCCGACGGCAACCGCAGCGGCGTCAGCCATGCGATCACGACCGGCGACTCCGTCGGCATTACGGCGTACCACGGGATCGAGGGAGTTCGCGCCTACGCCTGCACGGGGACGCCCGCGGATTGTGCGGTGATCGGGATCGGCGAACTCTGCGACGAGCGCCCCGACCTCGTCGTCAGCGGCATCAACGACGGCCCGAACCTCGCCGACGATGTGAACTACTCCGGCACCGTCGCCGGCGCGGTGGAGGCGGTCCTCCTCGGCGTCCGCGCCCTCGCCATCTCGCTCGCGAGCGACCCCGACGACGGCGCGATGCCCCGCCGCTGGGAGAGCGCCGCCGAGCAAGCCCGCCTCCTCGTCCCGCAGGCCTTCGCCGAATTGCCGCCGGAGCGATACTGGAACGTCAACGTCCCGAATCTCGCCCCTGAACGGCTGCTCGGGCGCCGCTTTACGAGCCTGGGGCGCAAGCGCTACGGCGACACGATCTCCCGCATCGACGAGCGCCGCGACGAGCGTTACTTCCGCGTCTGGAATCTACCCGGACGCGGCGATAGCGAGGACCCCGACTGCGATATCGGCGCCGTCCTTCACGGCTACGTCAGCATCACGCCGATCGCGATCGACCGAACCGACCGCGAGGAGCTCAACCGTTTGCGGCTCGCTCCGGTTCAAGGGGCATGAAAGAACGTTTTACGGTCGGCGAAGCCGCCCCACTCGAGCTCTTCCCCCAGCCGATTCAACTACCAGCGCTAGTTATTTGGCCGCGACATACCGGTTGAACGTTTTTTGGCGAACCGCTCGCGCAGTTGCGCGAGTCCGATAAAGCGAAGCGCGGCGAGCGCGTCTACGTCGTCGTCGCCGCGGATGCAGCGACGACCGCGGCGCTCTGCGAGGGCTACGGCGTCGCGGATGCCTGCATCGCCGACCCCGAACGGCGCACGCATCGCGCCGCTCGCCTGCGCCCGGCCTCGATCCTCACCTTCTTCTCGCGCGACCTCATACGGCGCGCGTTAGAGAATCGGCGCGCCGGCTTCCGGCAGAATTGGTCGAAGGCACGATGGGACGACCTCGGTCGCGTACCGGGGGCGATGCGGATCGACGAAAATGGGCGGGTCGCCTGGATTTACCGGGGCGCGCATGCCGGCGACCTTCCGCCGGTGGAGGAGTTGCTCGCGCGTTAGCGCCGAAGCGCTACGCGGGCATCTCTTTCTGACGGTCGCCGTAGATCAACGTCGGCTGCTCGCGCTTCTCGACGACATCTTTGTTCACGACGCACTTCTTGACGCCGACGAGCGACGGAAGATCGTACATGACGTCGAGCATGATCTCTTCGAGTATCGACCGAAGCCCCCGCGCGCCGGTCTTGCGGCCTTGCGCTTTGGTCGCGATCGAGACGAGCGCGTCCTTGGTGAACTGCAGATCGACGCCGTCCATCGCCAGGATGCGCTGGAACTGTTTCACGAGCGCGTTCCGCGGCTCGGTGAGGATGCGCCGTAGCGTGAGATCGTCGAGCGCGTCGAGCGTGACGACGATCGGCAGACGCCCGATAAATTCGGGGATGAGGCCGAATTTCAGCAGATCCTCGGGGAGGAGCTGACCGAGCATCTTACTCGCTCGAGCGACGCGCTTGCTCTCCGGGTTCGCGCGAAATCCCATGTTGTTCGCCGCGACGCGCGATTCGACGATCCGTTCCAAACCGTCGAACGCTCCACCGCAGATGAAGAGCACGTTGGTGGTATCGATCTGGATGAACTCTTGATGCGGATGCTTGCGCCCGCCCTGCGGCGGTACGTTCGCCGTGGTGCCTTCGAGAATCTTGAGCAGCGCCTGCTGCACTCCCTCACCCGAGACGTCGCGCGTGATCGACGGGTTCTCGCTCTTGCGCGCGATCTTATCGATCTCGTCGATGTAGATGATGCCGCGCTCCGCGCGCTTGACATCGTAGTCGGCGGCTTGGATCAACTTCAGCAGAATGTTTTCGACATCTTCGCCGACGTAGCCGGCCTCGGTGAGCGAGGTCGCGTCGGCCATCGCGAGCGGAACGTCGAGAATCTTCGCCAGCGTCTGCGCGAGATAGGTCTTCCCCGAACCGGTCGGCCCGACGAGAAGAATATTCGATTTCTGCAATTCGACGTCATCCGCGCCGCTGCCGGCGGGGCCGGCATTGATGCGTTTGTAGTGGTTGTACACCGCGACGGCGAGCGCTTTTTTGGCGCGATCTTGCCCGATGACGTAGGTATCGAGAATCTGGTTGATCTCGCGTGGCTTCGGTAGGGTGCGCAGTCGCGCGCCGTCGTCGGCAGCCTTGTAGAGCTCCTCCTCGATAATTTCGTTGCAGAGCTCGATACATTCGTCGCAGATGTAGACGCCCGGTCCGGCGATCAATTTCCGCACGTTCTCCTGCGATTTTCCGCAGAAGCTGCACTTGAGTTGCCCCTTTTCATCCCCGAAACGAAACATGGCGGACGGGCGACCTCCCTAGGCTACGGTGCCGGAGACGGCATCGAACTACGGTCTTCGATGATGCTATCGATTATCCCGTACTCTTTGGCGTCCTGGGCGGTCATGTAGTAATCGCGATCGATGTCCTTCAGGACGTCGTCGAGGGGCTTCTTGCAGGTCGCTTCATAAATTTTCGCCACGGTCAGGCGGGTCGCGATCAGGTCACGCGCCGCGATCTCCACGTCGGTCGCCTGCCCTCCGAGCTGGGAGACCCACGGCTGATGGATGAGAATCTTCGCATGAGGAAGGGCGAAGCGCTTGCCCTGCGCCCCGCCGGTCAGAAGAATCGAGCCCATCGATGCCGCCATGCCCATACAGATCGTCGCCACGTCGGGCTTAATAAAGCGCATCGCATCGTAGATCGCCAGGCCCGCGGTCACGCTGCCACCCGGGCTATTGACGTACATGTCGATATCTTTGTCGGGATCTTCCTTTTCCAAGAAGAGCAGCTGCGCGATCGTCAAACTCGCGATCGAATCGTCGATCGGGCCGCCGACGAAGACGATACGGTCCTTGAGAAGCCGCGAATAGATATCGTACGCGCGTTCCCCGCGCGACGACTGCTCGACGACCATCGGTACTAAGTGACCCATCCGAGAACGACCTATCCCTTCTTCACCGACGGCGTGGAGCCGTCGTGCTGACGCTGCGTGTGCGTTCTCTACGGCGCGGCGACGCGCTGCGCCTTGTCGATGAGAAATTCGAGGGTTTTATTCCGGACGATACCGTCGTAGACCGACTGCATGTTCTGCGCGAGCGCCTCGCGCACGCGGTCCACGGGTTGCCCGTATCGGCGAGCGAGGAGAGCGAGTTCGGCCTGAATCTCGCCGGGGCTCGCCTCGATGCCCTCCGCGTCGGCGATCGCCTCGATGAGGAGCGTCCCCTTCACGCGACGCTCGGCGTCGCCGGTGAGTTCCTCGCGGAGCTCCTCCTCGGTCTTGCCGATCGAGGCGAGATACTCCGCAAAATTCGCCCCCTGCTCTTGGGCCATGCGGCGCGCCTCTTCGACGAGCTGCTCGCGTTCGGCAACCAAAAGGCTCGGGGGAACGGGAACGTCGTGCGACCCGACGAGCTGCTCCATAATCGCATTTCCCATCTCGCGACGCATCCGAGCCTCGGCGATCCCCTCCAAGCGCTTGCGAACCTCCGCCCGCAACTCTTCGATCGTCGCAAAATCGCTGACCTCGGCGGCGAAGGCGTCATCGAGCGTCGGCATTTCGAGTTGCTTCACGTCGTGGAGCGTCACCTCGAAGATCGCGGTCTTTCCCGCGAGTTCGCCAGCGTGATAGCCCTCGGGAAAATGCGTCTCGATCTCGCGGCGTTCGCCGGCCTTCATGCCGACGATCCCGGTCGCAAAGCCGGGAATAAAGCGATCCTCGAGCAACTCCGCGACCTGCCCCTCGGCGGAGCCTCCCTCGAACGGCGTCCCGTCGATCCTCCCGATGAAATCGATCGTCACGATATCGCCGAGCGCGGCCGGGCGTTCGACCGGGGCGAGGGTGCCGCGGTCGCGCGCGAGCCCCTCGAGCGTGCGCGCGACTTCGTCGTCGCCGACGGTACGCTCCGGAACCGAGACCGAGAGCCCGGTGTAGGTACCTAACTCCACCGTCGGGCGCACCTCAACGCGCGCCTTCACGCGCAACGGCTCGTCCTCCGCGCTCGGAAGCATCTCGAGTTTCGGGCGCGCGACCGGCGCGAGCTCGTGTTCGCGCACCGCCGTGCTGTAGAGCTCCGGAACGAGATCCTCCATCGCCTCGGATTCAATGCCCGCGGTGCCGTAGGTCTGCTCGAAGACGCGACGGGGGATGTGTCCTTTGCGGAAACCGGGAATACGCGCGTTCTTACTCAGACGCCGAAAGGCGACCTCGCGGGCGCGATCGAGTGCGTCGGGCAGCACGGGGATAACCAGTTCGACGCTCGTCGCATCGAGTCGGGTGAGGGTTGAGGTCGTCACGGGATCCTTACTCACTTGGTTGGGGTCGGCGCGCCGCGATGGAGCGGAAGACGAGATTCGAACTCGCGACCCTCGCCTTG
>JAJYHP010000082.1 GCA_021784715.1 bacterium | reverse complement strand
GACGTTCTGCCCCGGCTTGCAGAGCCGCGCGACCTGCGCCGGCGCGCCGGCGACATCGAGCACCGCGAGCGCGACGTTTTCGTCGATATCCTCGGGAAGCTTCGACCACAGACTACGCTGGAAAAGAACGGCGCTGCCCTCGATCCAGATGCGCCCGGTCTTGGTGCAAACGCGCGTGATGCGGCGAATGTGCAGCGGCGTGAGCGTCAGCGAGACCAGCGATGCGATGCGATCGCCGACGCGAAGCGAGATCGAATCGCGGAGCCGTTCGCCGATCTCGGCGACGCGGCCGATAAACATGCCGCCGCTTCCGGTGACGGGGTTGTGCTGTTTGCCGCGCGTCGCGACGATATGTGCAACGTGCGCGGCGATGCGTTCCTCGTCGCCGCCTTCGGCGTCGAAGATCTGCTTGAACGAGGCGGAATCGATGTTGAGAACCTCAACTTCACAAAGAATCTCATTCGCCCGCGCCACCGGCGTGTTATCGACGCGCAGCGCGCTCTGCGGCATCGCTCCGGCGGGTTCGAGGACGCGGTGCGTGCCGAGGGGGTGCAGCGTGTTATCGATGGTGGTCGTCATGGTAAGAGCGAGATGCCTCCGCGTTCGAATGGTGTCGATAGCACGATCGTCGTGCGCGTGCGCGCCATTCCCGACATGGTTTTCAAGCGCGTAAGAAGATCGTCGAGATGATCGGTCGAGCGCGTCATCACTTTGCAAAGAAAGGACTCTTCGCCCGCGACGCTATGCACTTCGACGATCTCGGGGATCGCGCCGAGCGCTTCGGTGAATGCGGCGTAATCGCAATCTTGCGTGGTGTAGCAACTGATGAAGGCGACCAAGCCCAGGCCGACGCGCTTGGCGTCGAGTTGCGCGGCATAACGCCGCACGAAGCCGCGCCCCTCCAAACGTTTCACTCGCTCGTGCGCTGCGGGCGCGCTTAACCCGACGAGTGCACCCAGCTCGGCATAGGTCGAGCGGGCGTTCCCCTGAAGGGCATCGAGGAGGCGGGCGTCGAGTTCGTCGAGCTCCCCCGGGGCGATTGAAAGTGATACGGTCATATGCTTGGTTTGCCGAACATTATTCGGCCTAAGCACTATAGCACCGTCGATTCATTCAGCGCAAGGGGGCGATGACGTCCTCCAGAGCGCGTTGGGCGATCACGCGAAGCATCCGCTTGCGGTAGAGGAGGCTCGCGTTCGTGTTCTCGAGCGGCTTCCCGGCCTTGAAGACCTCCTCGGCGGCGTCGGCGGCGACCTCTCCACCGAGGTGGGTGCCGCGTAAGATCGCCCCGGCTGCTTCGACCTCGAGCGGCGCGGAGCCAACGGCGTTCAGCACGACCCTTGCCTGGGTACAGGAGCCCCCGGCGTCGGTCGTGAGCGCAACGGCAACGCCCAAGAGCGGAAAATCGAAGGCCTTTCGCAGCCGAAGTTTTCGATAGCTGCTACGCGTCCCGCTCGCCGGAAGCGGCAGAGCGATCTCCGTCAGAATTTCGTCGGCGCGCTTGACGTTCGCGTGCGCGCCGTCGTTGAGATAGAAGTCGCGGATGTTGACGGTTCGTTCCCCGAGCGGACCGGCGAGGGAGAGGCGTGCGTCGTATGCATGCATCACCGGAGCCGTATCCGACGCATTGATCGCCTTGCAGATATCGCTATGCAATGCGACGCGGCAGAGATTGCCGTTGCGTTTGAGACAATAGCCCATCGCTTCACGCCATTCGGGGCTCTGATTGAAATAATTGCACCGCGTCTCCAAGCAAAGATTGCCGCCGATGGTGCCCATGTTGCGAATCTCCGGCGTCCCGACCATCGCCGCAGCCTGGGCAAGTGCGGGATAGTGCTTCGAAACGGCGGGCTCGCGCACGATTGCATCGAGCGAGCACAGCGCACCGATGCGGAGACCATGCTGCGGATCGAAACGGATGCTTCGCAACGCTGCAATCGAACGCAGGCCGACGACAACGCGTGGCGCAAAAAGCCCGAGCTTCATATTTGCATAGAGATCGGTCCCGCCGGCAACGGGGAGCGCGTCGTCGCCGTGCTCGGCGAGCAATGCTACGGCTTCGTCGACCGAACGAGCGGGCTGGAATTCAAAGGCAGGGAGACGCAACATGACGGAGTTCCTTATGTCGTTTTCATGGCGATGGGAGCCCGCAGGCGCAGCGGTCCGGGCGTGCCGTCGAGCGCTTGCAACACGCGCTCGGGGGTGATCGGCGTGGAATAGATCCGCGCCCCGATTGCATCGGCAACGGCATTGGCGATTGCGGGAATGACGGGATTGAGCGGTCCCTCGCCGGCCTCTTTCGCGCCGTACGGGCCTTCGAGTTCTTGGGTTTCGATCACGATCGCGTCGATGCGCGGCGTATCGAGAATCGTCGGAGTCTTGTAATCGAGTAAATTGGGAATGCGGTGGAGATCGTTGCGAAAAGCCGACTCCTCCATCAGGGCTTCGCCCATGCCCATGTAGGCGCTGCCCTCGATCTGGCCCTCGACGATGCGAGGATTGAGCGCGCGCCCGCAATCGTGCGCTAATACGATGCGTTCGACGCGAACCTCACCGGTCTCAAAATCGACCTCTACTTCGGCAACGCACGCGCTGTACGAATACGCCGGCGACGGGCCGACCCCCGAGCCTTTGAAGTCGCCATGAAGATCGGCGGGCGGCGTGTACGAACCAATCCCCGCCAACGTTCCGAAGCGCGCCTCGGTAGCGCGGGCCGCGTCGACGAACGCCTCGGTAGCGCGGGCCGCGTCGACGAACGAGAGAGCGCGATCGGGATTTTTGCGATCGAAGACGCGACCGTTCTCAAAGGCGCAGCGTTCGGGTGCGATGCCGAGCTCCGCACCGGCGACGACTGCGATCCGTTCGCGCACGTCGAGGGCGGCGCTTCGCGCCGCGTTGCCCGCCATAAACGTTACGCGACTGGAATAGGAGCCGAGATCGACCGGGGTCAGATCGGTATCGCCGGCGCAAACGCTCACGTCGAGCACATCGACGCCGAGCGCTTCGGCAACGATGACGGCAAGCATATTTTGCGATCCCTGACCGCAGTCGCTGGTGCCGCAGAAAACGGTGACGCCGCCGCCGCGATCGATCTTGACGATCGCGCCGGAGTGCGGCATGGGGTTCCAGTAAATCGGCAACCCGGCACCGCAGAGATACGCACTCGCCGCAAGCCCGATCCCACGGCCGGGAGCGAGTTTTCCGTGCTTGTCGCTAAAGCCGGTACGTTCGGAGACGGCGCTTAAGGCCTCGCGCAGCCCGCAACTCGTGACGCGCAGATGGTTGACCGTTCGTGAATAGGGGTCGATGGCGATAGCGGCGCGGTAGGCACCGGCGTCGAGACCGAGTTCCTTCGCTATTTCGTCGAGTTGCGATTCGAACGCATAGCGAGGTTGCGTCGTGCCGTGGCCGCGTTTGGGCCCGCAGGGCGGCTTATTGGTATAAACGCGACAGCCGTCAAAGGCATACGCTCCCATTTTATAAGTAACGGGGAGCAGGGCGCCGGTGTAGTAGGTGGTCGCAACGCCATACGAACCATAGGCGCCGCCGTCGAGCCACGTCTGCACGCGGCAAGCGGAGATGCTTCCGTCGGCTCTGATTCCCGTCTGTAGGTGGATGCGAACCGGGTGGCGGCCGCGGTGGGTGTAGAAAACCTCTTCGCGCGAGAGCGTAAATTTTACCGGGCGCCCGGTCTTCCGTGAAAAATATGCCGCGGCGAGTTCGTGCGCGACCGGCTCGGTCTTTCCACCAAAACCTCCGCCGACCGGCGGCGCGATAATACGAATGCGGCTCGCCGGAAGTTCGAGCACCGCAGAGGCGACGCGATGCAGATAATGCGGTGTTTGGGTCGACGACCAGAGCGTGAGTTTGCCGTCGGCTCCACAGCTTGCAACCGCTGAATGCTCCTCCAGCGCCGCATGCGTGTTCCCTTCGAAGAAATACTCGTCATCGAAAATACGCGCGGCATCGGCAAAACCGGCATCGAGGTCGCCGAACGTCAGGTGAACCTCTTTATGAACGTTACTAGCGC
>JAJYHP010000133.1 GCA_021784715.1 bacterium | reverse complement strand
TCACGCATGACGAAGGGAGCGTCGACAATCGGTTGCTCGGACGTGCGCTCCTTGCGGCGCTCGCGCGCATGCACGTTCAAGTGGCGACGAGTGAAGAGATCGAGGTTGAGTTCGATGCCCGGCGCGTTTGCGGCGTACGTACGCGTTGGGGATTCCGCCCCGCCGAGATCGTCGTCAATGCCGCCGGTGCCTGGGCGCCGCACGTCGCCGGGATTCCCGAAGCCTGTCGTCCGCCGGTCGAACCGGTGAAGGGTGAGATGCTCGCACTCGCGATGCCGCACGATTTCATCCGTCACACCATGTGGCTGGGCGGCTGTTACGTCGTTCCGCGGACCGATGGGCGCTTGCTCGTCGGAGCGACCGGCGAGCGCGTCGGCTTCGACCACCGCGTGACCGCGGGCGGACAGCGCCAACTGCTCGACCGCGTTCTGCAGGGCGCGCCGAGCCTCGCAGGTTTTGCGCTCGTCGAACAATGGTCGGGGTTGCGTCCGGGCACCCCCGACGAACGCCCGATTCTCGGGCGGACGCCGCGCGAGGGCTATCTCCTGGCGACCGGTCATTACCGCAACGGCGTGCTGCTCTGCGCGCAGACCGCGAGCTTGCTCGCCGACGAGATCGAACGCGGCACGCCGATCGATCCCGCGTTCGCGCTCGCGCGATTCGCCGAGAACGGAGCCGCGGTCGGCGCGTGAAGGTCGAGATCAACGGCGAGAAGCGCGAACTGCCCGCCGCGGAGGCGACGCTCGCCGAAGTGCTGGCGGCGCTTGAGATCGAGGCACGCGGCGTGGCAATCGCGTGCAACGACCGCGTGGTGCGACGCAGCGAGTACGCCCGCCACCGCATCGCCGAAGGAGATCGCATCGAGATCGTTCGAGCGGTCGCCGGTGGGTAAACCGCGCAGGAACGACCTTAGCGGGATGCGCGCTCCACGCGACGATGGAAGATAGAGGGGTCATGCAGAACTTCGAGGATAGCCCGCTCCGCATCGGAGCCTACGAGTTCCATTCGCGCTTGATCGTCGGGACCGGAAAGTATCCGTCGATGGAGGCGATGCAGGCCGCTCACGCCGCGAGCGGAGCGGAGATGGTGACCGTCGCGATACGGCGCGTCAATCTCGGTGAGAAGGGTGGTTCGCTGCTCGATTACATCGATCGATCGAAGATGACGATTCTGCCGAACACCGCAGGGTGCTTCAATGCCCGGGAAGCGGTCGCGACCGCGCAGCTCGCGCGCGAATTGCTCGAAACCGATCTCATCAAACTCGAAGTTATCGGCGATACGCAGACGTTGCACCCCGATACGCGCGAAACGTTGCTTGCGGCCGAACAACTCGTTTCCGATGGATTTACGGTTTTGCCGTATATCGGTGACGATCCGGTAGCCTGCGCGCAACTCGAAGCGCTCGGATGCGCCGCGGTAATGCCGCTCGCCGCGCCGATCGGCAGCGGATTGGGAATCTGCAACCCGTACACGATCCGCATCATCAAAGAACGCGCGGGCGTTCCGGTGATCGTCGATGCAGGCGTCGGCACGGCCTCCGATGCTGCGGTGGCGATGGAGTTGGGTGTCGACGCTTTACTGATGAATACCGGTATTGCTGCCGCGCAAAATCCCGTTGCGATGGCCGAAGCGATGGCGCTCGCAACGCGTGCCGGACGGCTCGCATTTCTCTCCGGGCGGATGGAGAAGCGCCTCTACGCAAATGCATCGAGCCCGATGCAAGGACTCATCGGCGCGCCGTCCGCGTAACGCCGCGCTGGCCCGGGTAGGCGCAGAACTTTGTCATCCCGAGTAAACGCAGATCGTTGTCATCCCAAGTAGCCCTCGAAGAGGGCGTATCGAGGGAAACGAACGCGCCTCGATACGGGCGCTGAAGCGCCCTACTCGGCGTGACAAAAGCAGCGCCTACTCGGCGTGACAACGTTGCGCTGCGCGGATGGACGAAAGGGCGCTACTCGCACACAACCGATAAGCGATCGTGCGATGTCGGCGCACCCGACGAGCGCTTAAGCGAGCGGCGAGGACCCTGACATTGCTTGTCCGAGCCGCGAGCGTCTAGCGAGAAGCGGTGCGCCGCAGTCGCACGGTCGCGTACGCGCGCGATCGCGCGTCGATCGGCGCCTCGATACGGGCGCCGAAGCGCCCTACTCGGCGTGACAAGAGCAGCGCCCTACTCGGCGTGACAAAAGCAGCGCCCTACTCGGCGTGACAAAAGCAGCGCCTACTCGGCGTGACAAAAGCAGTGCCCTACTCGGCGTGACAAAAGCAGCGCCGACGCAGCGTGTCAGAAGCGGCGATGCGCGAGGACGAACCAATGCACGGCGCCGCGTAACGGCGCGCGCTCGTGCGCCCAGCCCCCGGCGATATCATCCACCTCGACCTCGCGCAGATCGGCGATCCTGAAGCGCTCGTCGAGCGCCCTCCGGAGTCCCGCCTCGTCGTAGTAGCTGTGCGCGACACCGCGCTCGTCCCCTTCGCTCGGCGCGAAGGTGATCGGACCGAGCCGAGTGCCCGTGCCGAAGCGGGCATCTAACATCGAGCCGAAGGTCGCTGCGAGCGGCGCGCCGGGGCTCAGGGCCCGTGCGATATCGCCCATCAGCTCCGAGATCGCTTCGGGGCTGCCGTGAAGGAGCGCGTGGGTTGAGATCGCCGCCATAGCGGGGGGCATATCGGCAGCCTCGGGATCGAAGTGGACAACCTCAAATCCGGCGGCCTCGAGCGCGCGGTGGTTGCGCCCGCTGCCATGCCCGATCTCGAGTACGCGGGCGCCGCGAGGGAGCCGCGCGACGAGCTCGCGCGCGAGCGGGTGGGCGGCGCGCAAGATGTCGGCGAGATTTAGGGAAGAGTCGCTCATGCTTTCCGAAGCGCTCATTATCGTTGTAGGCGGTGATGACCTCGCATATGAAGTCTGTGCGGAGATTTTGAAAACGCGCGGACATCAGGTTGCGCTCGTCTGGAAGCACGATGACGATCGCGCCGATCGGCGGTTCACTCAGTTGGCCGAACGTTTAGCCGAGCAGTACGGCGAGAGCTTCCGGTTCGTTCGCGCCGATGCCACCGACGGCGATGCTTTGCGTCAGGCCGGGCTCAAAGAGAAAGACGATCCGAATCTCGAGCATCGATTTTTTGCGCTCGTAGCGGTTTCGCCGAGCGATCGTCTCAATCTTCGCATCGCGCTCGCGGCGCGCGATATCAACGATACGGTGCGCGTAACGATCCGGCAGTTCAATCCGCTGCTCGGGCAAAAGATCCAAGAGGGCTTGCGGCAGAACTGTACCGCAATCTCGCCTGCGGCCCACGCGGCCGCTACTTACGCCGCAGCCGCCATCGACCCGGCCTGCCGCTATGCGATGCCGTTCCCGACGCTCGAGACGCTCGCCGAGCGGCGTTCGCGCCCGCGTAGCAACGCGGACGAAGGCGACGAAGTCGGCGAAATGCGCACCTCGGGGCTCTTCGGATTCTCCGAGCGAACCGGCGCGGAGTTCGGCGTCGTCGGGCTCAACGTCGATCAGGCAGAACGCCGCATCAACGCGCGCATCGTTTCCGTGAACGGCGAATATCCCTATCTCTGCACGGGCGATGCGTCGGCCGCCGATCCCGACCTGATCGCGCGAAAAATTCAAGCCGAGGATCGACTCGTCGTATTCGGCGCTATGCGCGCGCTCAAGCGCAGCACCGCCGAATTTCGCGAACGTCGCCCCTGGCGCCTGAGCGAGCGATTGCAGGCGGCCCTCGGCGATATTGCGACTGGAATTCGACGTACCGAGCCGATATTGCGTACCGTTACGATCGTAAGCTTCGGATTGTTCGTGTGCTTTTCGATTTTTTTTAGCGTGGTTCTCAAACTCAATCCGCTCGTCGCGGTCTATTACGTCGTCACGACGATGACGACCGTCGGATACGGCGATATCACGCCGTGTGCGAATTGCGCCTCGGGCCCGTTGGCCGCGCCGGCGGTCGCTGCCCTCTTCGTTGCAATGTTCGCCATGCTGACCGGGATCTTCGTGTTCGCGGTCTTCACCGCAACGATTACCTCGACGCTCAATGCAGCGCAGATACGGAGGTTGCGCGGATTGCGGCAGATCCATCGCTCGGGGCACGTTATCGTCTGCGGCTCGGGCAACGTCGGATCGTTGGTGATCGACTACCTGCGCGAACTCGGCGAAGAGGTGGTGGTGATCGAGAAGAACCCCGACACGATGCTCGTCGAGTTGGCGCGCGATCACAAAGTCGATTTGTTGACCGGCGACGTGACCAACGACGAAACCATCGCCTTCAGCTCTCCCGAACGCGCGAAGGCGCTCGTCGGCGTTACCAACAGCGATACCGGAAATCTCGAAGCAGCGTTGGGCGCGCGTTCGCGCGCGCCCGCCGAGTCGCCGCTTCATGTGGTGCTGCGCGTCGACGACCGGGCATTCGGAGAATCGATCCAACGCCACTTCGGCATTACGTCCTTTTCGACGAGCGAATTAACCGCCGCGACGATCGCCGGGCTCGCCCGGTTCGAATCGACACGCGGGCGATTTCAGGTGCCGCGCTCGAACGGCGATGGCGTGGCGACCTATCAACTCGCCGAACGGCTCCAGGGCGAAGAGAACCTCCCGCCGCCCTCTCCGCCCGACCTCACCGCTCGGGGCGAATCGGTTCGCTGGATCCCGCTTTTTGTCTGGAGAGAGTCCGCCCGGGGCAAGGGAATGGCGCTCTCCATCCACAACTTTCGCGGAGAGGTCGAACCGGGGGACCGGCTCCTCTTCATGGTACCCCTCGATCAGTTTGTCGTAGGGGCAGGAAAGGACAGTGCATGATCGGAGTCGGCGACACCTTACCGAAAGTGACGCTCCTCGACGATGAAGGCCGGATGGTTGATACCTCCAGCTTCCTTGGCGCACCCCTCGTTCTCTATTTTTATCCGAAGGACGATACGCCCGGCTGCACGAGCGAGGCTTCGCAGTTCCGCGATATCTATCGTTCCTTCGAACGCAAGGGCGCCAAAATCGTCGGCGTCTCGCGTGACCCCGTGCTCTCGCATCAGAAATTTAAGGCGAAGTATAAAATTCCATTCGCGCTGCTTTCGGACACGGAGTCAGAGCTCTGCAATGCGTGCGGCGTACTCGTCGAAAAAAATATGTATGGGAAAAAACGCATCGGCGTCGCGCGTGCGACGTTTCTTTTCGATGCGGCCGGGAAGGTCGTCGCGCTTTGGCCGAAGGTCACGGTGGACGGACACGCTGAAGAGGTGCTTGCGGCAATACCATGAGCGACGACCGTTTGCGTTTGCGCATCCTCGGGTCGAGCGACTCGGTTCCCCGGGCGTGGCGCGCGTGTAGCTGCTATTTGCTGCAGAGCCGCGAAACCTCGATTATCATGGATTTCGGGACTGGCGCGCTGCCGCGTCTGCGCGGCGCCATCTCGTATCCGAAGCTCGACGCGATGCTGATCTCGCACATGCACGCAGATCACTTCGTCGATCTCATTCCCTTGCGTTACGGCCTGAAATACGGCCCGGAGTTTCGCGAAGAACGCCTCCCGCTCTGGCTGCCGCCCAACGGCACCGAGATGCTTCGCGCGCTCTGCGGGGCGTTCGCCTCGGAGGGGCCGGGCGATTTTCTCGACGATGTATTCGACGTACAAGAATACGATCCGGAGAAGCCGCTGCACATTAACGACATGTGCGTCACCTTCACCAAGACCATCCATTACATCGATTGCTATGCCATGCGGATCGAATACGACGATCGGGTGCTGACGTACTCGGCCGACACCGCGCCCTGCGATCGGGTGATCAAACACGCCGAAGACTGCGATCTCTTTATCTGCGAGGCAACTCTCGGGCTGACGCCGGAGAAGGGTATGCGCGGGCACGCGACGGCGCCCGAGGCAGCCGAGATGGCCGAACGCGCCGGCGCGCGGCACCTCTTGCTCACGCATTACGGAAGCAAGGTCAACCCCGACGATATGCACGATGCCGCGGCTCGCGTCTTTGGCGGCCGCGTGACGATCGCCGACGACGGTAACGAATTTCAGATTTGAGGGCGCGTCCCCGGGCGGAGCGCTAGTTTTCGGTCTTCGCGTCTCCGCGCGGAAGCGAGAAAGAAATGAGCGCGTTGATCGGCGCGAGCCCTCGGCTGACCACGGCGTACGGCGTCACTTGCAGCCCGAGCGCCTCCAGGCGCGCCTTTGCGGTGATCAACTCGCTCGCATTGGTGATGACATCCTCCAGTAACAACACGTGCTGCCCGGGCGCGTACGCACCTTCGACGTACTCGTCGGGGAAAGCGCCGTAACCCTTGGGCTGTTTGCGAACCGCGAGCATCGGGAGACCGGTGAGCTGCGAGACCGCCGTCGCGATAATGACGCCGCCGAGCTCGGTTCCGCCGATGACGTCGGGGCGTAGGTGTGCGATCACCGGAGTGAAGAAGCGCGCGATCCGGCGCAACACCACGGGATCGCTGAAAAGACGAAACTTATCGATGTAATAGTCGCTGCGCACGCCGCCCGAGAGTTGGTAATCCCCTCGGGTCAGCGCGCGCTCGACGATGGTTTTGCGAAGCCAAGCGATATCGCCCGGAGGCACGATCGATTCGCCCGGGTGACCTAAATGCTCCATTGCCATGCGTTCCAACTCTCGACGACGTGATTGGGAGCGAAGCCCTTGAACGAGGTGCTGATCGGTTCCATTTGGCGTTCGTAGTAGAGATAGATGATCGGAACGTCGGTTGCTAGGAGCTGTTGGATCTTCGCATACGCTTTTTTGCGCGTCGCACGGGCGTAGGAGGTAAGGGCGATCTTTTGCAGCGATTCCATCTGCGGATTGCAGTATCGTGAATAGTTGTATCCGCCCGGCGCGACGTTGGCGCAGGTGGTCTGCGTCGAATCGTCGGGGTCGATACCGGCGAACCATCCGGCTAAAGCGAGGTCGAATTTTCCGCCTTGGAGGATACCGCCGACGCTCGCCGGTGCGAAGAGAACGTCGCCGGCAAAATATTTCACCTGAACCTTAATGCCGACTTTGCGTAACATCGCCTGGATGATGACGCTCTTTTTCACGCGCGTGGCGTTCGAGTTATCGGTAACTAAGACCAATTCGAGCTGTCGGCCGTTCTTGACGCGAATTCCCCCGGGGCCGACTTTCCAACCCGCCGCATCGAGCAGCGCGCGCGCCTTCGCCGGGTCGTACCCGATCGCTTTCACGTTGGGATCGTAGGACCACATAAAGGGCGGCGTGTCGGCGAGCGCCTTTTTCTCTTGGCCGAAGGTCAAGGTATCGATGATTCGCTGCTTGTCGATCGCGGCGGCGACGGCTTGGCGGACGCGAAGGCTTTTTAAGAAGGGGCGCTGCGTGTTCACATAGATACCGGAGAAGCCGTTTGCGCTCATCCAACGGATATCGATCCCGGGAATATTCTTGATAACCGGATAGTTGCTGATCGACGCTTGGAACATCCAATCGATATCGTGCGTGCGGAGTAAGTTGATCGTCGTGTTTTCATCGGGAATGATGCGAATGGTGATCGTTTTTAATTTTGGCTTTCCAAGGAAAAAATTGTCGTTGCGCAAGAGCGTAATGTGATCGCCGTGCACCCAGTCGCCAAAGCGGAAGGGGCCGTCGCTGACGAGCGGCTCGCTGTTAAACGGAACCGTATTGATGTTTGGATACTTCGCGAGGACGTGCGCCGGTGCGATGAAATACGGTTGATCGCTATTGGTAAAGAAGGTGTCGACGAAGGGCGCGAACGGCTTTTTCAGATGGACGACGACGGTATAGGGGTTCGGGGCCTCGATCGATGCGATATCGGTATATCCGTGGCGCGAGATCACGTCGTTGTTCGGATTCATGATCGCCTTCCACGAGAAAATAACGTCGGCGGCGGTCACGGGCTTTCCGTCGGTCCATTTGGCGTCGGTCCGAAGGTGATAGGTAATCGTTAAGCCGTGGTCGGTGATGCCGCCGTTATGCAGTGTCGGCACCGCCGTGGCGAGCATCGGCTGCATTTTCCCCTGGGAATCGGGAACGATAAGCGGCTCGAACATCAGCGCGTCGACCAACACGTCGGTAGTATTGGAATTGAGCAGCGGATTGAGATTCTTCACGTCGCTTTGGACGGCGATGCGGAGATGTCCGGGCTCGACTCCGGCACCCGGGGTACCCTGGTTTCCCGCTTTCGAGCAGGCGACGACGAGCGTAAGGAGCAGCGCTCCCGAGAGCAGGCGTTTCAACAACGACGGATCCTCCGAGTATAGGGCAACATAGTTCTAGGTGCGATGGTCTATGACGCGGCGGCTGCGGGAACGCGGCCGGGCGGTGCCGGGTCGTAACGTTCGTGGCTCCACCGATAGGTTCCCAATCCTTGGGTTGCGGTGCGGAGTTCGGTGATATACCGCGCGAGTTCGACCTGCGGCACGTCGGCTTCGACGATCTCTCGCGCTTCTCGGTCGCTTGGTTTCATGCCGAGAATCTGCCCGCGCTTCGCTGTGAGCTGCCCGATCACCGTCGCGGTAAAGTTCGCGGGAATCATCACTTCAACCCGTGCGATCGGCTCCAGAATAACCGGCTTGCATTTCGGAAGCGCGTCGCGTACCGCCATGCTCGCGGCGGTGCGGAAGGATTGTTCGCTGGAATCGACGTCGTGGTATTGCCCGTCGAAGAGCGTGACGTGGAGATCGGTAACCGGGTAGCCGCTCGTTCCGCGCGCGAGCGCCTCGCGGACGCCTTTTTCGACGGCGGGAATAAATTGCTTCGGTACGACGCCGCCGACGATCTCGTCGTCGAAGAGTAGCCCGCTCCCGCGAGGGCGGGGGCGAAAGCGAATGTGGACGTCGGCAAACTGCCCGTGTCCGCCGGTCTGATGTTTATAGCGCGAATGCACCTCGGTGCCCGCCGAGATCGTTTCGAGGTAAGGAATGGCGGGCGCCGCCACTTCGATCTCCACGCGATGTTTGCGCGCGAGGCGTTCGATCGCGATGCCGACGTGTTGTTCGCCGCAGCCTAAGAGCAGCTGCTCGGAGGTGAATTGTGCTCGCGCGAGTTGCAGCGAGGGGTCTTCCTCGATAATGCGGGCGAGCATCTGCGAGATTTTCGCCTCGTCGATCCGCTCTTTGGGCTTGATCGCGACGGCAAAGACCGGGGCGGAGAAATCGATCGCCGGAAGCGGCTTCACCGAGGGCGCTCCGGCGAGCGTCGATCCCGTGAGCACGCCTTCGAGGCGGGCGATCGCGACGATGCTGCCCGGGCCGGCACTCGCAATCGCTTCGCTCTTTTTCCCGAAGAGCCGATAGAGCCCGCCGACGCGCAGCCGCTCGCCGGTGCGGAGATCGATGACCGTCGCATCGCCGGTCAGCGTACCGTCGTGTATGCGCGCGACCGAGAGCTTTCCGGACTGGGGGTGCACGATCGTTTTAATCACCTGCGCGCGAAGGGGCGCGCGTTCGTCGCCGACCGGTGCGGGGAACCAGCGCTCGATCGCGCGTAGCAGCGCGGGGATGCCGAAACCGTGCAGACCGGCGGCAACGAGGACTGGAACGATTTGGTCGTGCGAGCACTCTTCGCAGAGATCGCGGTCGATTTCGTCGCTCGGCGGCTCGACGTCGTCGAGTAACTCTTGCATCATCGCGTCGTCGAAATCGGCCATCGCTTCGAGCAGCGCTCGGTGCCCCTGCTGCGCCGGAAGTTCGAACGCCGGCTCGATCGCTTCGAGGCGATCGCCGTCGGCGCCGTACCGCGCGCCCTGCTTCGTCGCGAGGTCGATGTAGCCGACGAGTGCGTCGTCGCGGCGTATCGGAAGCTGTTCGGCGACGACGTGGCGCCCGTAGAGGCGTTGCAGCTCGGCGAGGGTCGCGTCAAACTCCGCGCCGGGGCGATCGAGCTTGTTGACGACGACGATGTGGGGCAATCGAAGCCGCTCGATCTCCTCCATCAGCGCGTGCGTCAGGGCGATGCGAGACGGGTCGGCCTCGACGACGACGACGGCTGCATCGACGCCGCGTAGCGCCGCGCGAGTCTCTTCGAAGAAGTCGATGAAGCCCGGCGTATCGATGATATTGATCTCGATAGCATCGTGCGTCGCGCGAGCGAAGCCGACGCAGGTGGATTGAGCGTGGGCGATATCTTCGGGCTCGCAATCGGTGGTGGTGGAGCCATCGGTTACCGAGCCCCGGCGAGCGATCGCGCCCGATGAAAACAGCAACGCTTCGAGCAAGGTCGTCTTGCCCGAGTGGTGAGGGCCGACGAATGCGACGTTCCGAATACGGAGATCTTCGGACATAGGAGCCCTCCTAGCGCCGCTTCTATCGGCGTTTTGACTTTTTCGCCGAGGCGGTTTTCTTTCCAACGGTTTTCTTTGGGGTTGCTTTTACTGCTGGGCGCGCGGCGGTTTTTTTATTTACCGGAGCAGCTTTCTTCGCGGCGGTCTTTTTTACCGGAGCGGCTTTCTTTGCGGGGGGCTTTGCCGGAGCCGCCGCTTTCTTCGCAGCGGGTTTTTTCGCCGCCGGTTTCGCGACCGCGCTCTTTTTGGGCGCGGGCGCCGATTTCTTCGCGCTCGACTTCGCGGCCGGTTTTGCCGCCGATTTTGCGGCAGGTTTCGCCGCCGCTTTCGCGGTGGGCTTCGTCGCCGCTTTCGCGGCGGGCTTCGTCGCCGCTTTCGCGGTGGGCTTCGTCGCCGATTTTGCAGCGGGTTTCGCCGCCGCTTTCGCAGCGGGTTTCGCAGCCGATTTTGCCGCGGGTTTCGCAGCCGATTTTGCCGCGGGTTTCGCCGCCGGCTTCGGGGGCGCGGCGAGCTTCTTGACCACCGGCTTTGCCGACGGAGTTTTCGGCTCCGGGGTGGCGACCGCTGCGGGCTTTTCTTTCGGTGATTCCTTCGCGGGCTTCGCAGGGGCGGTGCGCTTCGGCGAACTCCGCGCCCCACGCGCGGTCTCGGGCGAGCCCGCACTCGGCGACTTCGTCGCACGCTCCGGCGAGCCGGCGCGTCGTTTCGAACCAACATCGCGAACGGTGCGCGCCCGCAGCTCGGCGAGCCTCCGTTCCTCCTCCTCGTCGATCTCGGGGAGGCCGAGCTCGGCCCGGCTGAATCCGGCGATGCTGGTGCCCGGCTGCGGCAGATCGACGCGTTTCGCGCGCTCGATGTGCTCGCGGCTCGCACGCAGCGCGACCTTCGCTAAACGTCCGCCGATTGGGAAGACGACCTCGTTGATCTCGAGTTCGCGTAAGATCTCGATGATACGGTCGAATCCGTTTCCTTGATCCTTCGGGCTGTGGGCGTCGGAGCCGATGGCGAGGGCGACCCCTGCGGCCGAGGCCTTTCGCATGAGACGGGTATATGCCGCAAGCATCGCCTCGCGTTGTTCGGGTGCGACGCCTTCGCGGTAAAGAAAACGAACGTTGATCTCGACGGCGATGCCGCGCTCTTTGCAGATCTCGAGGAGGCGGTCTTCGTAGCCCTCGAGTTTCTGCGGATCGGGCCACGCGCCGAAGGTTGCGGCGACGTAGAAGTGTCCGACAATGTGCGTCGGCAAGGTCGAGATATCTTCGAAGAGCCGGTGGGTGTAGAGCTCCCAGAGTCGCTCCGCGCCGACGCCGTCGAGCAGATGGGCGAATTCCGGATTATCGAACGGCCAGAGCCAGTCGGCACCCTTTTCTGGATGCTCGATCGGCACGAAGTGCACGGAACGGATGATCCCGTCGGGGCGCATCGCATCGATAATATTGGCGACGTCGGGGCGCGAGCGCGGATCGTTATCGACCTCCGCGCCGATGGAGAAGCGCATGCCGCGCCGCAATGCATCCGAGACGATCGTCGCGTGCGCGACGTCGACGACGGCGGTCTCAGCGGCGCCGTATACGTCGCCGGCGAGCGCGAGTTTCAGCGCGCGGCGAACGGTGTTGATCGCACCGGGGTCTTCGAACGTCAAGAAATTGACGTGGTCGCTCACCATAAGGAAGCGTGGGGATCCGCGCCGACACGCGTGATAGAACCAAAGGAAAAGCATGCGCGCGCTATACGGCAACGGACGCTCTTCGGAAAACGCTCGATGTTCGCCCTTCGCGTGCCCGTGTACGTCGGGAATGGCAGCGATGGCAAGCTGCGTCTCTGTGTCTTTCAGCGTTCTGCTTCCTTCACTCCGCGAGGGATCCACATGCGCGACGTGCGCTCGCGTGGCTGCGCGGCGCTCTCCGCGCCGCGGTTTTCGACCCACGGCACGATGGTTTCAATGATCTGTTCGACGCCTTTTTTCATGAGTTCGAAAGACATCGAGGGGTGCGTCTCCGGCCCCGCCGTAATCGCTTGCGCCGGCAGGTAGGGAAGGTGAACGAGCCCCACGAGAACCGGGGGCGTCGCCGTTTCGGTGAGCGAGAGCAATTCGTAGAGCGCCTGATTGCAGATATACGTTCCGGCCGAATTCGAGACGTACCCGGGAACGCCGATCTCCGCCCAGGCAGCAACGATCTTCTCGAATGGAAGATTGGAGAGCCGGGCATCGGGGCCGCCGCGTGCGATCGGTTCGTTCTTGCGAAGGACGCCGACGTTATCGGGAAGCTCGAAGTCGAGAACGTTGACCGCGACGCGTTCGAGCGCCAGGGCGCTACGACCGCCGGCCTGACCTAACACGATGATGATCTCGGGCTCTTCTTCGAGGCGAAGAAGTTCGAGACGATCGCGCAGCGACCGGGTCTCTACGGGAAGAATCGCAACGGAGAGCGGACGCCCCGCGATGAGGCGGCCGTCCAGGCTGCGAGCGACCAACTCGCTCGGATTGACTTTTTCACCGCCAAAGGGCTCGAAGCCCGTGACGAGCACGCGATTGCTCACGGCATTGTAGGTTAGCGCCGGGCGCGCCGTTCCCTGGTTTTTACGCGTGCGGCGCTCTCAGTGCGCCGGGTGGTAGCCTTCCATCGCGAGCAGGCGGGCTTTGAATTCCACGCCGTACCCGTAGCGATGCAACGCGCCGGTCGCATCGACCACGCGATGGCACGGAACCAGGATGGGGATGGGGTTGCGCGCCATGACGCGTCCGACCGCGCGCGCCGCGCTGGGGCGGCCGATCTGTTTGGCGAGCCAGCCGTAGGAGCGGACCTCCCCCGGCGGGATCTCGACGGTCGCGCGAAGCGTCGCTTGTTCGAAGGGCGTCAGGTCGCTGACATCGACCTGCGACGTATCGACCTGCCAGGTAATGAAGAACTTCTCGATCGTCGCGCGCAGGCTCGGCGGGAGTTCGGCGCGGTCGGCGGGGCGACGCAGGCGCCGTTCGACGCGAGCGGCGACCTCCTCGAACGCCTCCCCGAGATCGATGCCGATATAGGCGATCCGCGATTCGCGGTGCCCGACGTAGAGGCGCCCGATCGGCGAATCGACGTGTGCGAGGTGCACCGGGTCGAGGCGCTCGCGGCGCTGGAGCTGTGCGATATGCTCGACGACTTTTCGGGCGAGGTCGCAGGTCGGTTCGGGATCGGGAAGCGATTGAAGCGTGTGCGCGAGCGCCTCGTATTGGCGGTAGGCCTCGTTGCAGGTCGGGCAGGCATCCACGTGCGTGTGGACCGCCTCGTTCAGCGTCGCCGTCCCCTCGCCGCGGACTTCGTCCCACATCGCGTCCACATCACGACAACGCATCGGTCAACTCCTCATCGGTCTCTTTAACGAAACGGCCCAACTGCGGGCCGAGGATCCGGCGGAGAATGCGCACCGCGCGGTGGACGTGCGATTTCACCGTTCCGATCGGCTGGCCGAGAATCTCGGCGATCTCGGGATGGCTGCGCCCGTCGATAAAGCGCAGCGTTGCAGCCGCACGTAAATGGGTCGGAAGCGAGAGCAGCGCCCGCTCGACCATCGCGACCTCATCGTTCCGTTCGACGACGGTCTCGGGCTGCACCGGCTTATCGCCGGCATCGCGGAGGAGCGCGTCGGGATCGGCGAGTGCGTCGATGGCGACGCTCGGGGGTTTCTTGCTCCGGAGACGATTGCGCGTGACGTTGAGGGCGATGGTATAGAGCCACGGCTGCAAACGCAGGTCGCGCCGCTGCTCCTCGCCCATTTTCCCGAGCGCGCGAAATGCGCGCACGAACGCATCCTGGACGATCTCCTCGGCATCTTCGCGATTGCCCGTCATGCGCAGGGCGAAGCCGTAGAGGCGCCGCTGGTAATCGCCGACGATGCGATCGAAGGTCGAGGTGCTCGGGATGAATGCCGAGGCAGTCGCAGGCGAGCCATCGCCCGAAACTCGCGCCCTCCCGACCGCAGGTAGCAACGGAATCTCCCTCATCGGCGGCGCGTAGGCAATCATATGATCCTCCCAACCGCCGCGGCCCGAAGGACGGTTTCACGGCGAGCGGGTAGGTTTCCCTCGTTTCGAGTTTTCGAGCGCGATGCTGAGGGAATCGGCGCCACCCACGAACCACGAAGGTGGCTTGCGGTTTAATCCTTTTGCGCGACCAAGACGCCGTGAACGTCGATCTCTTGTGGGCCCTGTGCCCGCGCTGGCCGTGACCCGGCCGGGCGCCTTGCGCAATCCCCGCGAGCAACACGAAACTCCACCCCGTACGCGCAGCGTCACGCGTCGTTCGCGACAAAGCATCGCGAACCGAACGGACGTTCTTACCCTTGGTTGCCTGTGAAATGCCACAAATTGGCGTTTGTGCGCTTTCGCCGGGTGGCCGACAAACGTCGGCGCACGCTGTGTAAATCTCTGGTAAGAGTGCCGGGGCGTCGTTGAATGCCGGGCCGCTTATCGCCGCGTGCTGCGCGGCGCAGCGGACAGCGCACGCCCCTGGCCTGATGGATCAGGCCCGGAGGTACACAAAACGACACAACGTTTTCTTGAAAGGAATCACAGGAAAATGTCAGCTATAGGCGCCTGCTCCTCCACGCCAGGCGATCCCACGGGCCAGCCCATATGCCCGATCGGAACGTTTCCGTCGAACCCACCAATCAACAACGGAATGTCCGGTAGTGGCATCGACGGGATGAACATAGCCACCGATAGCGGGCCGCTCAATATCCATAAAGGCCCCGGCGGCCCCATTGGCCTCGTGGTGAATCGTGAGATGCGCGCGTCGCATTTAATCCATCAAAAAGTCGCCGCTAATGCCACAGGCAAGGTCACCCTTTACGAGCGGACTGTTGACAACGGACCGGCGAAAACCGTAACCGCAGACCATCTCTACCTCGTTATCTCAACCAATTCTGGGCAGTCGATCACCATCGAAGCCGGACCTTCTGACCCATCGGAGGCTTTTGGATCCGGTGTAGGATCGGCCGTCGTGCTGCAAAATTACACGGGCGACAACGGCACCAATACTGGCGAGGGAATTGTGAACGTGTCCGTGCCATCAGGTGAGGCATTCGCGCAGTTCGCTAACCAGTTGATAACAGGTGCCAACTACTTCGATATGAACAATTCAGATATATATGGGGGCGCGACGAGTAACAGTAACTCATTCATGTCTGGCCTTCTAAATTGGGCTGGCGCCTCGTCAGCGCTTACTACTATGAACTCCTACAACCAGGGCCCCATTGGGCCGCTTGTGTCACTTCCAGGGGCGAACCAGCCATTTAATTCTTTGCAGTACGGACCCAACGGGTAGGGTCGTGATGCCATTACAATGCTGCAAAAGCGACCTTCACTTATGAGGAACTACCTGAAGGGGAACCTATTTGCTGCGTTGTTCACGGTTTTTCTGTTCTGGTCTTACAATGCAGCGTTTTATTGGATCGAGCCGTTTGTAAGATCGGGTTGGCGCCTTAACGAGCTAATTCCCGTAGATTCAGGAATTTGGGCGGTCATCCGGGATCTCTTAATCGGCCCGGTTGCCCTCCTGCTCATGGCCATCGTTCCTATAGCAGTTTATCTGCTACCCGTTATTCTCGTCAGCACGCTTCTCGAAGGAATTTTTGGGCTTATGACAACTTTGAGACGTCCCATCCCATTCGTCATCACCGTCGTTGTCCTTGCGTCAATCGGCGTTGCATGGGGTTTCATAGATCGCGTTCACACAGGGAATATGCCGGTTAGCTTCTGACGTGAAAAGTACGCTCTTGCCGTGGATTTCCTCGATTCGATTACAACTGCGCTCCGACGAGGGAGACATTGTAATCGCCCGCGTCGGCGCGATGCTTGCGTTACGCGTCCTCGCGCGCGATCGCCCTACCACGGATGTTATATGGCGCAACGAAGCGGTAGAGGGTGCTCATGAGTTACTCACGCAACAAACCATCGCATTTCTTGGGCAATTTCTCGTTGAAGCGGCCGTTCTGACCGCTGGGTGGGATTTCTTCGCTCGGCAGCGTAGCAGGTCGAGCGAAGAAATCGTCTTTATCCCCAGTTCTCCGTTCCAATCCTTCCGTGTTTATACCCGCACGGAAACTGATCGGCCGCACTCATTCACCATCGAACCACCGGTTGGAGAGGCGACCGTTTTGCAACCGCTTGAGACTGCGACGGTTGCTTCGATCGCCTCGTTTGCTACAAAATGGTTACGCAACAAGTCCGAATTAGTCTCATTTCGGAGTATCGAGATCAACCGTCGTTCTGCGGCGCGCGAGCTGCAACGTTGGGAGCCGCGTTCTTCAAGTGCCCGCGGCTCGCTGACCGGAATCGATACGAGCGCTTAGCTCTTCCTGGCACGACCGTTAGGAGAGCACCAATCTCCTCAAACTCCCGTTTGTGGGCGCAACGGTATGGTGATAATCGCGGGCACGAAATCCGATAGCGCATAGTGTCACGCCGCGGCGAACGCGCCGCGCCCGCAGGAGGCGGTGCAAAAGGCACTCCCCGAGTTACAGCACCGGCCGAGACCGAACGGGGTGCCTCGCTCCTCGTCAGGCGAAGCCGTTTACGGCGAGGGCGTCGGAACCGGCGATGCGGCGGGCGTTGCGGCCGGCGAACAATCGGGCGCGAAACGTCGCACGAAAAGAATCTCGATCGGGCCGCTCTGCCCCGAAGCGGCGAGGACGCCGTGAATCTGCAGGCGGCTACGCAGGCGAACGAGGGCGCCGGTTGCGTCGTATTCGGCGGTTCCCACCAGCGAGATCCGGCCATCGATGCTCGCGGTCGGTAGCTCCGGCAGCGGCCCACGCATCGGCCCGGACGCGGTAAATGCAACGCGAACGCCGCCGGCGGGAGCCCGTTTTGGCATGCCGGCGCTGCGTAGTGTGCCGTGAAGCGGTGCTCCGCCCAGCGGTGAGGATGCCGTAAACGGAATCGCTTGTTGGAGCCCGGCGAGTGCTGCGAGGGTTTTCGCGTCGATACGCGCCGCGAAGGGCTGGTCGAGGAGTGAGAGCGAGTCCTCGTCTTGGTTGAGCGAGGTGCGAATCTCGCGAAGATCGGGGGTGAGCAAGCGAACGACGCGCGCGGTTTTTTTGTGGACGTGCGAGCCGAGCTGCTTCGTGTAATGGATGACGTTTTCGAAGCGGAGGTCGCCCCCGTCGGGGCTGACGCGCAGGCTCTGCGTACCGTCGTAGAGCACCGTCATCACGTTGCGCCCGTCGATCGTGTAGGCGTCCTCACCGTGGAAGCGCGAGAGCGGCGACGAGCATTGCGTGCTCGCGTTTGCGCCGAGCAACAGAACCGAGAAAAGCGCGGCGACGATTCGTTTCATGGATGCGAGGCAGATGCTTCGACGAACGTGCGTGCGGTCACTGCCGCGAGCGCGACCTGCGCGACGATGGCGAGCACTAAGGTTCCATCGGCGCGCGTGCCGTGCGGCAGCAGTAGGGCGAGCTCTAAAAGGATTGCTTGGAGACCGAATTGCGCTGCGAGTAACAGACACATCCGCCCGAAGTTTCGCGGCTGCATTGCGAGCGAGAACGTGCGCGCTACGGCATGCGGAAGGAGGGCGAGGGCCGGAATCTCATCGTCGAGCGTTGCGGCTACGTCGGCGTAGATCGTCGCGGCGAGTAGCGGAACGAGGAGAAGGTCCCAGAGGAGCATACTCGGCGCGGTCGTTAACGCCTGAAGAAGTGAGAGGACGAGATCGATCACCAAAACGCCCCACGAGCGATCGAGCAAGCGCTCGAGCGCATCCTTCAAGGGGCGCGGCGATCCGTCGGGGAGATCGGTGACCCAGAGATAGATGAAGCTCGCGACGAGCGGCAGAGCGATGAGTTGCGCCGCGCTCTGGGCGACGAGCGAGCGCATCGGCGCATGCGATATTGCCAGGCCGAGCGCGCAGGCGATCGCGGTCGCGGCGACGGTGCCGCGCCAGCGCTCGCGCAACCGGTCGAAAGCCTCTCGCAGAAGCGCCGAGAGCGCGATGCGTTGTTGATGCACGCGACGTTAACGGAACATCGCAGCGATCGACGAGAGGCGCGCGCGGCTGAGGAAAAATCTGACCGAGGCATTGGTTCCGCAGGCGACGACCTCGTCGAGCCGTCGGCACTCACGGCCGTCGACGGTGACGGTAATCTCCCCCGAGTCGAGTGCGGCAAGCGTGCGCTCGAAATTTCGTTCGAAGAGATCGCGCGGGGCGCGTTCGCCGATGCTCTGTCGCACGGCGAGTGCGAGGATCTGCACGAGCGAGAGCGGCGTCACCAGAGCGAACGCGCTCGCATCGCCGTCGGCAATGGCATGGAGATCGAGCGGAACCCTCACGTGGATCACGCGGGAATACTTCGCCGTCAAATCGAGGATCAGCCTGCCCGTAGCGCGTACTTCCGCAACACAGCGTCATGAACGATCTTTCAAACCGTCGCCGTCGCGAACAGCCTCCCGAGGGAGGCGGTTGGATGCCGGTCCTACTTCTCGGCCTTTTGGTCGTGCTTGCGGGCCTCGCTAT
>JAJYHP010000148.1 GCA_021784715.1 bacterium | reverse complement strand
GCTCGCCTCCCCATTCCTGCGGTGCGTTATCCTCTGGGATCTCATCGTAATAACGTCCTTTTCGTCGCCGAAGTTCGTCGCGATGCAAGTTTGTGATAATTCGATAGAGCCAGGCCTGAAACGAGGTTCCCGGCGTGAAGCTGCGCCACGCCCGGTAGACGCGGATGAAGGCCTCCTGAACGAGGTCGCGGGCGTCGGGTTCGTTGCGCGTGAGGCGATAGGCGTAGGAATAGGCGGTCGAACCGTACTGTTCGATCGCTCGTTCTAAAAAAGCCGCCTGTTCGGCGCTCGGCGCTTCGATGGCCTTTCGCGGTGCTCCCACGGGCGTTGGGGTTCCTCATCAGGCATGCGAGATGCCTGCCGAGGCGCTCCTCGCTAGCGCTCGCGCATGAGTCGGCGGGCGAGCCGCCAGAGGATCCACGTTACCGCCAAGGCGATGAGCGAGATCAGGGTGATGTCGAGGATCACGATGCCCGCGTACTCGCTGCCGCCGCACGCCGCGACGATGCTGGCGACCAGCGAGAGCTCGAAGAGCTCGAACGGATTGCTCGTTTCGCCGTCGATCGATCGGGCCTCCGCGAGCGCGCCGCCGGCGACCCAGGCGGCGCTGCGGGCAATAAACGCGACGCGCCCGTTGGGGCCGACGATGAAGAGCTCGTCGTTATGGACGTAGTGTCCGGTGGTGTCTTCGATCGACGAAATCACGAAGCGATCGAGGAGCGATTGCACCGTCGAGCCGGTTCCCGTCGCGAGCGTCCAACGCGAGGGATCCGCGCCGAAACGGATGCCGTAGTTTTTTAACACGGCGGGAGAATCGTAGCTCGGATCGATCGAAATTTCCAGCAAATGCAAATGTTTTGGATCGATCTGCGATTGCAGGCGCGCAAATTTCGCGCTCGTCAACGGGCAGAGATCGCCGGGTGGGCAACGCGTATAGATAAAACTGAGCAGTAACGTTTTCCCGCGAAATGCCGTCGAAAGGTTAAACGGATGTCCGGCGGCATCGACGAGCGTGGCGTCGGGCAGATAGCTTCCCAAATCGATCGGAATGACTTTGCCGCGCGCGGGGAGCCCCGCGATGAAGGGGCGCGCCGGTACGGCATCGCGCAGCGTCCACGGATGCGTCGAACGGTCGAGCAGGCCGTCGATACCGAGGCCGGGGCGCGCGCTCGACAATCGCGGAACGCGCAAACGATAGGTTCCGGCATCGAGTTGGAGCGTCGCTCCATGCGTTCTTGCTATGACGGTATGCTGCGGCGCGACGGCGAGCACCGTTGCGTGTATGGGGAGTAGCGAGAGCGCCAAGAGGAGCGGATACATCACTCCACGATACTGCTTTTAGGCCCCTCCGGGGTGGAGGAAGGTCGCTATCGCCATCCAGACGCCGAGGGCGACGATGACTGCGGAGAGCGCGATCGCAATAACGTTACCGAGCAAGCCGTTCCTTCGCTCGCCGATGACGCGCTTATCGTTGACGAGAACGAGGAGAAATCCGAGAACGATCGGCAGCACGAAGCCGTTGAATGCCTCGATATCGTTGGTCATATTCACGAGCGGGAGATTTGGAATGAGGACGATGCCCGCGGCGAGTGCGACGCTGCCGATGTAGAGCGCGTAGAAGCGCTTCGCTTTCAAACAACTATCGTTGAGGGAACAGCGCCATTCGAACGCTTCGCCGAAGGCCCACGCCGTCGCGAGCGAGACGACGAATGCGCCGAGCATCGACGCGCCGATCAATGCCGCGCCGAAGGTGACGCCGGCGAACTTCCCGACGAGCGGTTCGAGCGAGAGCGCGGCGTGTGCGGCGTCGCTGACCGGAATGTGATGGACGAAGAGCGTCGCGGCGGTCATCACGATGACCGCGATCATAATGAGCTGCGTCGCGACCGAGCCGATCGCGGTGTCGATGCGGGCGAAGGGCAGATCGCGGGGAGCTAAGCCTTTATCGACCGTCGCGCTTTGTTGGTAAAAAATCATCCAGGGCATGATCACCGCGCCGATATTCGAGGCGATCAGGAGCAGATAATGTTGGTCTCCCAACGGTTGTGCGCCGAGAATTCCGTGGAAGATGACCGAGTGCAGGTTCGGCTTCGCCGCAAAGGCCGCCGGTATGAATAACAATTCCATCGCGCAGAGCGCGAGCGCGAAATATTCGGCGCGTTTGTACGTTGCGGTCAGAATGACGACCGTCAGTGCGACCGCCGCAATAACGATGAACGGCGCGGGTGGAAGGCCGAAGATCGCCGCCGCGCCGGCGATGCCGGCGAACTCGGTCACCAGCGCGGCGATGTTCGTGACGAGCATCGTTCCCAACGAGACCCACGCCCAGCCGATGCCGTAGTGCTCGCGAATGAGGCGCGCGTGCCCCTTCCCGGTGGTGGTCCCCAGACGCACCGTCATCTCCTGAACGACGAAGAGTGGAACGATCAGGAGCAGTTGGAGCAGGACGAGCGAGAAGCCGTACTGAGCCCCGGAGGTCGCGGCGGTCGTGATGCTGCCGGCCTCGGTATCGGCGAAGGTGACCACGATGCCCGGCCCGGCGACGGCGAGCAGGCGAAGCAGCCACGTCTTCCAGGTAGTTCGTGGAGAATCAGAGAGCGAGCGCCGAGCCCCGAGCGAAGCCATGTGATTTAGGTTAACCTAACAAACATGGCCGTCCTGCGCCTAATGTCTCTCCGATCGCGTTTTCGAACGCTCCGTCGCGTTAGTCTCCCGGCGGGAAAGTGTAGAGCGGCGGCGGGACCGCTTTCCCGACTTCGATGACGATCTGCTGGTGGGCGACGAGCGGGATCTGCTTCGCATTGCCCATGTAGCGATTGCCGTTGAGCCAGATGCTTACCGGGCCTTTGAAGCCTGCCACGTCGTTCGCACGGAGCGGTTGCCCCCAGATGGCGAAGAAGTCGCCGAGGTGGAAGAGGCGCACGTGCGGGGATTCGACGTGAATGATCCCTTCGGCGTCATGGGTGTGAATCCAATAGAGGCAGCCCGCTTGGGGATTGTTGGGGTTCGGAACGAAGCCAACGTACTGCGGAATCGCAATCTGTTTGCCGTTGACGATGAGCGCGAGGTGTTGGTGAACGTGGAGGACGACGGGTTCGGGTGCGCTGTCGCACTTGATGCCGTCGACGGGGAGCCCGCGTCCACCGATCGAGCTATCCCCCTTGGGAAAGAGATTCTCTCCGAGCGTTCCGCCATCGGCGAGCTGGATCGGCGTCGGTTGCGGTTTCGCGCCGGGGGCGAGCGATGCCGCTGGCGTCGGAGTGGCATAGATTGCAGCGATCCGTTGCGTTTCGTGCCAGCGGAAGATGCCAAAGCCGAGAAAGACGAGGACGACGACGACCGCGAAGCCGAGATAGATCGGACGCATCGGGTCGCGTGGTGGCGGGCCGTGGGAGCCCCCACGTTCGTCACGGCGGCGTTGCGCGCGGCTTTGCTGGCTCACAGTGAAATCCTCGTTTCTTTACTTGGGAGTGATGGGTGGGGTTATGCGATCGTCGTCGCGGAACGAGCGTAGGGCGCGTCGTTCGGTTCGAGAACGCGCCCTGGGAGAATGTAGTTCCGCACGTAGTCGGCGACCGCGTCGGCGAGCGGCGGGATCTCTGCGGCGTAGCCCGTCGAACGCAACCGCTCGATGCGCGCGCAGGTGAAATATTGGTACTTCGCGCGCAGATGCTCGGGCATCGGTACGAATTCGATTCGTTCGGGGACGCCGAGCGCGCTGAAAATCGGGCGCACGAGATCGAGCCAGGTCTGCGCCTTCCCGGCACCGACGTTGAAGAGCCCGTTGCGGAGGCTCCCGGCGAGGTGCAGCGTCATCTCGACGGCGTCTTTCACGTAGAGAAAATCGCGGCGTTGCTCGCCATCGGCGTACTCCGGGCGATCGCTCTTAAAAAGCCGAATGCTGCCGTTTTCGCGTATTTGCTCGCAGGCTTTCGCAACGACGCTGCGCATCTCGCCTTTGTGGTCTTCGTTTGGCCCGAAAATATTAAAATATTTAATCCCGCAGATTAGGTCGAGCCATCCTTTGCGCGAGGCGTAGCAATCGA
>JAJYHP010000184.1 GCA_021784715.1 bacterium | reverse complement strand
TTTGACGGCAAACGCGTTGCGGAGATCATCGCGGCAATGCACGACGCCGGCTTCGACGTCATAAAGACCGAAGGGCTCTATACCTTCGACGGAGAGCGCGGGTACTCGCTCGCCCAGGGGCAGTAACATTCGGATCGTCAGCCTGCTCCCGAGCGCGACCGAGATTCTCTATGCCATCGGGGCAGGCGACGAACTCGTCGGCGTCACGCACGAGTGTGATTATCCGCCGGAGGCGCGCGCGCTTCCGGCGCTGACATCTTCGGCGTTACCCACGTCGGCAGATGCAGCAGAAATCGATCGTCACGTGCGACGTGGGATCCATGAGGGTTCGAGCATCTATCACCTCGATGCCGATTTATTGGAACGCCTCGAGCCCGACCTCATCGTGACGCAGGAACTCTGCGATGTCTGCGCCGTTTCCTACGACCGGGTGAGCTCCGCCGTTCGACGATTGCACGGCGACCCTCGCGTGGTCGCGCTCGAGCCGAGTTCCTTCGACGGCGTCCTCGAAACGATCCGAACGCTCGGCTCGCTCGTCGGACGCGCGAGCGAAGGTGAGCGCGTCGCCGAGGATCTCCGCCGCAGCGCGGAACGGCTACGCACGCGCGCGCGACGCGATATGCCCGATCCGCCGAGCCTGCTTTTTCTCGAATGGAGCGACCCGCCGTTCGCTCCGGGTCACTGGACCCCCGACCTTCTCGCATTGCTCGGCATTCACTCGACGATCGAATTTCCGCGCGCACCCGCTCGCGCGGTCACGTGGGAGCAGATCGCCTCAAGCGATCCCGATTGCATCGTCCTCGCGCCCTGCGGCTTCGATCTCGCGATGGCTCGTCGTGCGCTCACCGACCTTCAAGCGAACGAAACCTGGCGCGGCCTGCGCGCGGTTCGCGATGGGCGCACGATCGTTCTCGATGGCAACGCGTACTTCAATCGTCCCGGCGTGCGTTTGGTCGAAGGGACGGAGCGGTTGTTCGAGGCGCTTGCGGCGCTCGAAGATGGGCGGTATCGTCGAGCGTAAGCAGACGCGCCGCGCCGTCAACCCATTCCACGCGCGTGATCGACGCATGCGAAAAACGCACCTTCATCGCGTCGAAGCGCTCCCCAAGCAGCTCCGCGAGCAGCGCGTGAAGCGTCCCGGCATGCGCGACCACGAGCATACGCCGCACGTCGTCAGAGAATCGCTCTTTCCACCACGCTCGAACGCGCGATCGGACGTCGGCAAACGTCTCGCCGCCCTCAGGCTGGTAATCGCGCGCGGAGGTCAACGACGTCCCCCCCGCGCTCGGAAAGGCTGCGGTGATCTCCAACCACGTCTTCCCTTCCCACGCACCAAAATCGAATTCGCGGAGACGAACGTCGCGCACGAGCGGGAGCGAGCGTCCCAGAAGGATCGTCTCCGCGGTCGTTACCGCCCGCTGAAGATCGCTCGAGAACGCCGCATCGATCCGTTCGTCGGCGAGTGCGTCGGCGAGCGCGCGCGCCTGGGCCAATCCATCGGAGGAGAGCGGAACGTCGCTGCGGCCCTGAAAGCGCCCGGAACTGTTCCAGGCGGTGAGGCCATGCCTGATCAGCAAGAGTTCCACGGTCTCCCCTCATGCTCGCTGCAGCATTGCCCTTCCTGCACGTCGAAAGCGCACCGGCATGGGCGACGGAACGAGCGCGAAGCGCGAGGAGCGCATCGGCATTCGCAAGACGTACAAACTCTTCATCGACGGCGCATTCGTGCGCTCGGAATCGGGGCGTAGCACGCCGCTCTGGAACGGCAAGGAGTTTCAAGCGAATATCGCCCAAGCATCGCGCAAAGATCTTCGTAATGCCGTCACTGCAGCGCGCGCGGCGCAAACGCGCTGGTGGACGATGGATCCGCAATTGCGCGGACTTACGATCTACCGACTCGGGGAGATGCTCGAGGCACGTCGTTTGGAGTACATCGACGCGATCGTGGCGAGTTCCGAGGCCGATGTGCGGAGCGCTTGCAATGAGGTCGACACCGCCATCGATCGGGTCGTGTGGTATGCGGGATGGTGCGACAAATTTTCGGCGCTCCTCTCCTCGAAAAACCCCGTCGCCGGGCCGCACTTTAATTGTTCGACGCCCGAGCCGATGGGAGTCGTTGGGATTCTGGCGCCGCAAACGCCGCTCTTCCTCGGCGCCCTCTCGGTCCTCCTTCCGCCCCTCGTCGCCGGCAATGCGGTGATTCTGCTCGCATCGGAACGCGATCCCCGCCCCGCAATCGCGCTCGCCGAAGCGATCGCACTCTCCGATATTCCCCCCGGCGTCGCGAACGTACTCACCGGGTACCGCAACGAGATCGCACCGGCTATGGCCAAACACGACGGCATCGAAGCGATCGCCGCCCCCCGCGAAGACCTCGAACGATGGAACGAGATCGAACGAGAATCGGCCGCCTCGATCAAACGCATACGCTCGTTCCCCGTCCGACGTGCGGAAGAGTACCTTGAGGAGCGCGCGCAATCGCTCGATGCGATCGCCGATTTCTGCGAGATCAAAACGATCTGGCATCCGGTCGGATTCTGATTGCCGCGATGGACCTACCTATGGCCGAAGCGAAGTTACGCGCGGAGATCGTCGATTGCGCGGCCCGCCTCTGGCGTCGCGGCCTCGTCACCGGGAGCAGCGGCAACATCAGCGCGCGCATGGAGGACGGCGATATCCTCGTGACGCCCTCGGGGCGTTCGCTCGAGCGCCTGAACGAGCACGATATCGTACGCGTCGATCGAACGGGAACGCCGCGCAATACGGCCGCTCGTCCGAGCAGTGAATTACCGCTCCACCTCGCGGCGTACCGGGTTCGTCCCGACGCCGTGGTTCTCGTGCACACCCATCCGACCGCGTGCGTGATTTGGAGCAAATTCGGCCGGCTCTTCGCGCGCGATACCGTCGGTGCGATGGAGACGTTAGGAGCGGTGGGATGGGTCCCATACGCCGCCGCCGGGAGCGCCGAGCTCGCCGAATCGGGTGCCGAGATCTTCGCGCGCGGCGTCGATACCATTCTGATGGAACGGCACGGGCTCTCCGTTCTCGCCGCAACGATGGAACGCGCGTTTATTTTGACCGACCTCGCCGAAGAGAGTGCCCGCATTGCGATCGGCACGACGTCGGCCGATTCTTTCCGGCAAGGTGAGTCGTGCCAGGAGGATGAAGCACTCTGCATGCCGCCGTATCGCGCGATCTTCTAAGCCGACGCATGAACCCACGCCGATATTCTCCGGGGCAGCGCCTCGCGCGAGCGCTGGATTTTGGTGAATTTTGCCTCCATTATCAGCCGGTCGTCGACTTACGGAACGATCGGATCGTCGGTGTGGAAGCGCTCTGCCGGTGGCCCCAATCGGGGAATGTCGTCGGCCTGCCCGACGCATTCATACCGCAAGCAGAGGCCTCGGGAGTCATCATCGCACTGGGAGAGTGGGTCTTTCGCACGGCGACGGAGCAAATCCATCGTTGGGAGTCGCAATATGGGATTCGGCTCGATCTTGCAGTCAATCTCAGTAGCCGTCAGTTTCTTCATCTCCAACTCGTCGCTGCGATCGAAGATGCCCTCTGCAAGGCCTCGCTCGCTCCGGAACGTCTCGAATTTGAGATTACCGAATCGGTGGCGATGCATAATGCCGAGGATTCGATCGGCATTATGCGCCAGCTCAAACATCTCGGTATCTCCCTCGCTCTCGACGATTTTGGAACGGGGTACTCCTCCCTCTCCTACCTCAAACGCTTCCCTATCGATAAGATCAAAATCGACAAAAGTTTCGTTCAGGATATTCCGAACGATGCGAACGACCTTGCCATCGTCACGGCGATCATTGCGATGGGGCATGCACTCGGTTTACAGGTTCAGGCGGAAGGCGTCGAGACGAAAGCGCAGGCGGATTTCTTACGCGACTGCGGTTGCGAACTCGCTCAAGGGTTTCTCTACGGACGCGCCCTTCCGGCAACCGATTTTGCCGCGGCCTTCGACCCGCATCTCGGCGTCATGCGCTCGCTGAGCGCGTAAGCCACGAGCGCTCCTCCACCTCGGCGCGCATTTGGCGCCACCCGCGAAAATTTGCGTTCGCTCCCGATGCGGGAGTCGCCACGTGTTCGAAGGGGCTAAGGTGATGCTGCTCCATGAGACGGTCGCAGAGGTCGAGATCCTTCGAGCGATCTCGCGCCCCGTCATGAGTGAGGTACGAAACGCGCGCGCAACGCGCGGCGCTTACGCGCTTGCGTAAATCGATATCGAGCCCGAACTCGTCTTCCTGGAGTAACGGCGTGTGCCACTCTCCCTCCATCAACGGCGTCGGTTGATGGCGCTCGTACGCCGCCCGCATTTTCATGGCAACTTCGCGAATCTCAGGTTGCGCTTGCGGCGTACACCGTAACGCAAAAAAATTCGCCCATTCGGTAGCGGTCACGATAACGGTGTGCCACAAAAACGGCTCGAGGAGCCGGTTAAGGACCTGTTTGTGGACCTGCAGCGTCTGCAGCTCGCGTACCGATTCGACGGCTTCATCGCGAGCGCGTAACCATGCGCGCTCGGCGATGCGCACGGCTTCGATATCGAGGAGCGACGAAGCCGCCATACCGGGTTGGTTGCGCCCCCACTCCAGCGGGAGAACGGGCTCGCTGAGAACCCGTTCGATGAGCTTCGATGTCGGAATCGCGCGCGAACTCGCACTATTGCGCGAAAATTGTCGATGCGTATTAAACTCGGCCAACACGAAGCGGGGAAAGCAGACCTCCATGGTGGTCAAGCGTTCCCCCGTCGGTGCGACCGAGTCGAGCAGTATCTTCGCGCCGTACCCCGCCAATGGATTAGCCCCCGCGATAGCGGAGAAACGCCGGGACTTCGATATCGTCCATATTGACCGGCGTGACGGTCTCGATACGCGTCTTTTCGAAAGCAAAACCGTTCGCTTCCGTCCGGCGGATCGGGCCGAAGCCCGCAGCGAGCACCGTGACGCGCACCCGACCCTGCAGATTCGGATCGAGGCTCGCGCCAAAAATAATCTGCGCGTCGGGGTCGACGCTGCGGCTGATCATTTCGGCTGCCTCGTTGACCTCATACATCGAGAGATCGCTTCCGCCGGTAATATTCAAGATGACGCCGCGCGCGCCGTCGATGGTCGTGTCGAGAAGCGGCGAAGCGATCGCCTTCTGCGCGGCATCGGCTGCCCGATGCTCTCCCGATCCTTCGCCGATCCCCATCATCGCCGTACCCGCATCGGTCATCACCGCTTTCACGTCGGCGAAATCGAGGTTAATGAGCCCCGGTTGCGTGATGAGGTCGCTAATGCCGGCGATCCCTTGACGGAGCACGTCGTCGGCGAAACTGAATGCTTCGTTTAACGGGGTCTTCTTCTCGATCACCTGAAAGATACGTTCGTTGGGAATCGTGATCAGGGTATCGACTTTCGCCTCGAGCTGAGCGATCCCGCGTTCGGCGGCCTCCATCCGTTTGCGCCCTTCGAACGCGAACGGTTTGGTGACGACCGCGATCGTCAACGCTCCGGATTCGCGCGCGAGCTCGGCGAGCACCGGCGCCGCTCCCGTTCCCGTTCCGCCGCCCATTCCTGCGGCGATGAAGACCAGATCGGCTCCGTCGACGATCATCGCGAGATCTTCGCGCGATTCTTCGGCGGCGTCCCGGCCGAGGGTCGGGTTCGCGCCCGCTCCCAGACCGCGAGACATCCCGGTTCCGATCTGCACGGTGTTTTCCGTGAGCGAATTGCGCAAGGCCTGAACGTCGGAGTTCACGGCGAAGAAATCTACGCCCGTCAACCCCGCTTCGATCATGCGATTGATCGCGTTGCAGCCGCCCCCGCCGACGCCGATAACGCGAATCGTCGCGGCATGTTCGGGAACATAGCGTTTAGCTTCAGCCATCGTTTCCTCCGTATGAAAGAGATTTAATTCCACAGCGCCGCGAGCCACCCGCGAAGCCGAGCAAAGATCGAGCCGTTTCGCGCCGATTCGACACCCGTCAGTTCGCTCTTGCGCGCAAAGAGCACGAGTCCGATCGCCGTCGCATATTGCGGAAAGGCCAAGGCGTCGATCGATCCGCCGAGATGCGCCGGAATGCCGATACGCACCGGGGCTTCGAAGATCTTCTCGGCGATCGCCTCGAGCCCCGGCAACTGAGCGCCGCCTCCGGTGAGGACGACCTCACCGATGACGAGATCGCGCGGTACGTTTTCGAAGACTTTCGCGCGGGCCATGCGCAGCGTCTCGAGGACACGCGGAACGACGATCGCGTTGAGCTCGTGCGTCGTCGCTTCGCGCTGCGCCCGGCCATCGAGCGATTGCACTGGAAAGCTCCGAGCCGCCCCACTCTGTTCGTCGCCAACTCCGAAGCGATGTTTGACCTCCTGCGCTTGGGCGAGCGAGGTCTTGAGGCCGAGCGAGATATCGTTGGTGAGGATCTGCCCGCCGACCGGAATCGTCGCGGTGTAGATCGCGCTCCCCCCGGAGTAGACGGCGATATCGGTGGTGCCGCCGCCAATATCGAGCAGCAACACGCCGACGTGTTCCTCCTCGGGGAGCAGGACGGCTGCGGCGCTCGCCAGGGGTTCGAAGACGATCCCGGCGGATTCGATGCCGGCGCGATGAACGCACTTGAGGACGTTGGAGAGAAAACTGCTCGCCGCGGTGACGATATGCGTGTCCACCTCAAGGCGGCCACCGGCCATGCCGACCGGATCGACGATGCCATCTTGGCCGTCGACCGTAAAAAAACGCGGGAGAGCGTGGACGATCTGCCGATCGCTAGGAACGTTGATGATCTTGCTGGCATCGACGACGCGCTCGACATCGGAGGCTTCGACCTCCCGGTCGTCATTCGCAACCGAAACGACGCCGCGGTTATTGACGCTGCGAACGTGCTCCCCGGTGATGCCGACGATCGCCTCCTCGATGTGGACTCCGGACATCCGCTCGGCCTTCTCGGTCGCCGCTTCGATCGATTTCACCGTCTGCTCGAGATCGACCACCACGCCGCGCCGCATCCCCAAGGATGGTGCCTCGCCGAAGCCGAGAATCTCGAGGCCGTTCGGCCCTTCGGCAGCGACGACGACGCACGTCTTCGTGGTGCCGATGTCGAGACCGCACAGGGTGCCTTGTTTCATTCACATCCTAAACATCAACGGCGATATCCACCATATATTGGGCTATCGGGTAAGAACCCCTACTATCCCTGCCCAAAATGGCTATCCAGAGCATCTTGGCGCCTCCTCGCGCAGCTCCTCTTGAGGAGAACGCCCGGCATAGGACGAAGCCTGCCTGCGATGAGCCAAAAGCGAACCTCTATCGAGCGCGGCCTCGTGATCTCCGCCGTCATCGTCTTTATCGTCGTTTTGGCGGTTATTCCGGCGGCATTCTTCGTTACCAATTTGATTGCAACGCAAGCTGCAACATTGCACGACAAAATCGTGAAAGGCGAGCTCGCATACGCGCGCGTCGCCGACGATGCGAACGGATTGCGCGCCGCATCGCTCGAGGCGGCGACGAACGCCGATCCAGCCCGCGCTGCGGCGTCGTTGAAATCGGCCATCACGCTCGTAAGTAAATTTCCGAAGGACGAACGCACGCTCGCCGCATTGACCGGAAAAGATTCGAGCACCAGCAAACAAGTCGCCGCTTTTACCAAGAGCGCCGGCGCGTACGATTTTGAATCCTTGGCGACGATCGGGCTGCTGCAGCAGGGGAAAAAGGCGGAAGCCTTAGTGCAATTGCAGAGTACGCTCGCAGATGCGTACACCCGACAAAACATCGACGGTCGGGCGGTACTCGATGCTCTCAATCGGGCTGCCGATATTCGTTACGCCGCGCTGATTCAAGCAAAAAATCTCGCCTTGGTAGTCCTCGTCGCCGGTGCGGTCTTCGCGCTAATCGTCGTCGTCATCGCATTCTCGCTGTTACGCATTCGATTGCTCCGCAACATCACTCGCTGCGTGACGATCTTCGAAGCGATGGGGCGCGGCGATCTCACCGCGCGCACCGGTTGGAGCGGAAACGACGTCCTCGGCCGTCTCGGTCAATCGATCGACGAATTGGGAGATCGGCTCAGCGCGCTCGTCGGGCGCATCCAAATCGCGACGCGCTCGGTAAAGGCCGCGAGCGCGACGAGCACCGAGGTCTCGCGCGATGTCGACCGTCGCGTTCAGGACGAACTCGCAACGCTCGGAGATGCACTCCGCTACTCCGCCGACGTCGCTCGCGGCTCCGGCACGGTCGCCGATAATGCCGAGGCGGTCGCCCGTCGCGTCTCCGATATTTCGAGTTCGATCGCCGAGATGACGGCCTCGATCCAAGAGATGGATCAGAACCTCCTTAACCTTGCGACCGTCGTCGAACAGGCCGTCGCCAATACTCAGGAGATGTCGGCTTCGATCGTCCAGGTCGCGGGAAACGCCAAACGCGTAGGCGTCGAATCGACGGAGACCGACCAGCACGTTCGCACCGGACAGAATGAAATCTCACGCCTCTCCACGGGGATCGACCAAATGACCTCGCTGGTCAGTTCGGTCGTCGTCGAGATGGAGAGCCTCGACGGTGCCTCGCGACAGATCGGCGAAATTCTCGGCCTCATCGAAGAGATCGCCGACCAAACGAACCTGCTCGCGCTCAACGCCGCAATCGAAGCGGCACGTGCCGGCGAGCACGGGCGCGGCTTCGCCGTCGTCGCCGACGAGGTCCGCAAACTCGCCGAGAACTCCGCCAGCTCGGTGAAACAGATCGCCTCGCTCGTCGCCGATATCCAGCGCCGTACCTCGGCGGTGCTCGAACGGACCGGGCGCGCCAACGTCCAGGTCAAGGAGAGCGCCACCCTCGCGCAATCGGTGAACGCCATGATGTCCGACGTCTCCAAGCGCGTCTCCGAGGTCGCAACGCTCATGAGCGAGATCAGCCTCGCCACCAACGAGCAGGCTCGTGCCTCCGAGGAGCTTGCGAAGGCGAGCGAACAGATGGGCGCGATGACCCACGAGGCGGCGGCGACGATGCGTGAGCAAACCATCACCGCGAACCAGATACTCGAGAGCGTCTCGGAGATCGAACAGCGCACCGCCGACGTGGCGCGTGCCTCGACCGAGCAACAGTCGGCGATCGAGGCGCTCGGCACCCGGATCGAGCGGTCGAGCACCCTGGGCTCCCAGAACGCCGACGCGGCCACCCGGCTCGCCGAGGAGGCGATGTTGCTCCAGGAGCAGTCGGGAGGGCTCGAAGAGCTGGTCGACCAGTTCGCCATCGACGAGGCGCATGGGGCCGCCGGCGAGGCGCGGAAGAACGCGGGGCTTGATGAGCGGGCGGCACTTGCGCTAGAATCCTAGACTACTGCCTCCCCCCGTCCCCTGAAGATAAGGTACCAACTTTGAAGATACGTACGTTTATTACCACCGTGCTCGCCACGCTCGCGCTCGGCGCAACGGCAATCGCCGCCAACGTCGTCAGTGCCACGATGATTCCCGACGGCACTTATACCGCGAAAGTCATTAAGGTCGTGGATGCGAAACACGTTACGGTGACGATGCAGAATGGGTTGGAGACAACGCTCGCTGCAGGGCGCCCGACGGTCGATTTTTCGAAACTGCACGCGAACGATTCGATGAAATTTTCGTTGGCGAACGGTGAAGTTCTGGTCTATCTCGACCTTTCGTCGCATTAATCGATAGAAGCCCCCCGCCCTCGATCTTTTTTCCATCGACGACAATCGGCGTCGACGGAGCTCGAAGGTCGAGGGCTTTTATTTTTTTCCAGCTCCCTCGCAAACGTTCTTTCAGGGCACGGATCTCCTCGAATTTTCGCTCGAGGTGCGTCCCGTCGCCGATATAGAGCAACGTTCCGTCGGCGAGAACTCCGAGATCCCCACCGTAGCGGTCGTGCGAGAGTATCGCCAGGCGCACCCCGGCGGCTTCGGATCGCCGAAGGAGCGATAGCAAACGCATCGCCCTCGCCCTCCCGGGCAGCCGACGTACCGCACAGAGCCTCCGACCGCTCAGCAGGGCCGGAAGGGATCGATCCCGCGCCTCGTTCGGGAAAACGTATCCCCGGCGATCGACCGCGCAGCTCCCATCCTTGGCGACGAGCCGCGCGACGGGTCTCCGTTCGCGGATGACGATCGAAAGATGATTCGGAAGATACCGATGCACGGCGACCTGCGCGATCGCCCGAATACGAAGCACGCGCGATGCGATTCCGTTCGAGGACTGAAGCCAAATATTCATTCGCGGGTCGACGGCCGCTGCGGCGAGGATCCGCGACGACGAAACTCGAGCGTTTCCATAAACGCCGATGATTCCCGGGCGGAAACCGGGCCAAGAAGCGGCCCAGGCGAAGCCCGCTCCCAAAAGCAGCACCCCAAGAAGCGCCACCAGCGCGAACGGCCGAATTCGCGAACTCCCGCGGCGGCGTCGCCTCGCACGCCGATGATTATTCATCGTAGGACGAAGCGCTCCAGCGCATCGCAGACGCCGTCTTCGTCGACGCGCCCAACGACGGCATCGGCGCGTTCGCGTACTTCGACCGGCGCGTTTCCCATGGCTACACCGATGCCCGCTCGTTCGATCATCGGAAGATCGTTCCAGGAGTCGCCGATCGCGAGCACCCGTTCCATCGGAATCCCCGAGCGTTCGGCAACGAACGCTAACGCGCTTCCCTTATCGACCGTAGGATCGAGCATTTCGACGAACTCGGGATAGCTGCGCGTAATGTAGAGCCGCTCGCCGAAGCGTCGCCGCGCCCGGAGCTCGACCTCCGCTGCGATATCGGGATCGCTCACCACCACGGCCTTGGTCGCGCTCCGCCCCGCAAACCTTTCCCGCATTGGAGCGACGATCGGCGCGACGCCGGCTAACGACGCGTAGAGTTCGGCGAAACGATTGTTCCGTTCGCAGTAATAGCGGTCGTCCGCATAAAGTTGGAGGTGCAAATCCTCGGAGTTAAATTCGTCGAGGATCTCTTCGACGAGAGGCGCGGCGATCGGTCGGTCGAGGATGCGCCGCCCGCTCTCGCCCTCGACTACCCACGCGCCTTGGTAGCAAATGGTCGGCGCGCGTAATCCGAGTTCGCGAACGAACGGAGCGGCGGCCCGAAACATCCGTCCGGTAACGATGCAGATAGCCGTTCCTTGCGAGAGTACCGCCGCCACGCAGGTACGAATGCGCGGAGAGAGACGCGTGTCGCGCCCAATTAAGGTTCCATCGAGGTCGAGCGCAACGAAATCGACGTTCACGGTTTCATCCTCAAACGTGCGCTCTGCGCGTGCGCGTCGAGCCCTTCGAAGGCGGCGAATGCCGCGATGGCGGCCGCATCACCGCTCATACGCAACTCGGAATTGCGTACCACGCTGTACGACCGTACGAAATCGGCGAGTGCGAGCCCCGATGCGAAGCGGGCCGAGCCCGAGGTGGGAAGGACGTGGTTCGTGCCGGCGAGATAATCGCCGCACGCGACGGGGGTCGCGCTGCCGACGAATACCGCGCCGACGCTGCGCAGGTGCGTGAGGTAAAATTCCGGGTCGGCGACTTGCAGGCTCAAGTGCTCGGGCGCGAATGCGGCGATCGTCGCGGCGATCTCGCCTTTCGAGCGCGCCTCGATAAAGAAGCCGTGGCGATCGAGCGCGGCCGCGATCGTCGCCCCCCTCGGTAGGCGCGAAACGTCGAGCGCCCCGAGTAGTTGCGCGCAACTCTCGAGAAGCTCGTACGAGTCGCTAATCGCGGCGACGCGGGCCTCCGCGTCGTGTTCGGCCTGCGCGAGCAGTTCGGCGACCACCAGTTCCGACGAAGCGGCCGCATCGGCAACCACCAATACTTCCGACGGCCCGGCGAGCCCGTCGATCCCGACGAGACCGAAGACCTGACGCTTCGCTTCGGTCACGTAGGAGTTGCCCGGACCGACGATCTTATCGACCGGTACGATGCTCTGCGTGCCGAACGCCGCTGCGGCAATCGCTTGCGCTCCGCCGACGGCGTACAACTCGTCCACTTCGCAGAGACTCGCAGCAAAAAGGACCGCGGGATGCACGCGCCCGTCCCGTTGCGGCGGCGTCAGAACGATGGTGCGCCGTACGCCGGCAATCTTCGCGGGCAGGGCGCCCATCAGCACCGAGGAGGGAAGCGCGGCGCTCCCGCCGGGGGCATAGACCGCGACCGCTCCGAGCGGTTCGCGTCGAAACGCGTACTCCGTTCCGTCATCGCAACGATAGGCGATGTCCTCGCAGCGCTGTCGACGATGGAAATCGACGATGCGCTCGCGAGCGCGCTCGATCGCCGCAGCGACCTCCTCTTGTAATGCGACGCGCGCGACCGAGGGCATGGGAATCGGAACGCGCAAATGCGTCAGCCGGTACTCGGGTGCGTCGAAACGCTGCGAATACTCGAGAATCGCTCGATCCCCCCGCGTCTCTACGTCGGCGAGAATCGCCGCGACGCGAGCGACCAGGTCCGGATCGGGCCTCCAACCGCGCCGCAGGACCGCAGCCATCCCCACCGGATCGTCGGCACGAACGAACTTCACGATGCGACCATCCGTTGCAGGCGCTCGCAAAGCGCGGAGAGGCGAGCGTATTTGCTGCGATACGCGACCGGATTGAGCACGAAGCGCGCCGAAGATGCCGCGATCTCATCGACGACGACCATATCGTGCTCGCGCAACGTACTTCCCGTCGCGACCAAATCGACGATAACGTCGGCGAGACCGACGATCGGTGCGAGTTCGACCGAACCGTGTAACGCGATAATTTCACAAGGGATATCGCGTTCCGAAAAATATTGCGTTGCCATACGCTTGAATTTCGTGGCGACCCGCAAAAACGTCGGATAGCGCGCACCTTCGTGATAGCCGTCGGAACGACGCGCCGCAACCACGAGACGACAGGCCCCGAAGCGAAGGTCGACCGCCTCGCTGACGGAGCGCTCGCTCTCCCAGAGCGTGTCTTTCCCGACGATGCCGCAATCTGCGGCTCCGAACTCCACGTATGCGGGGACGTCGGTCGGGCGCAGCAATAGCAACTCCGCGGAGCCGTCGTTGCTCTTCATCGTCAGCCGTCGCCCGGGATCGCCGGGAATCTCGATCCCGATCGCTCCGAGCAGCGCGGAGCTCTCGTCGTAGAGGCTCCCCTTCGGCAGCGCGATCGTCAACGAACTCATAGCGCTCGCTCGTCGGCTTCGAGGAGGATCTCTTCGACCTCCTCGCCGCACGCGATGAGGACCCGCGGGATCGCCTTATGTCGCGCGTAAGCGATCGCCGCGCTCCGGTCGAGCCCGCGAACGTCGACACGAACGCGACGGCCGCGTGCGCGCTCCGACATCGCCGCGCGATCCGAGCCAACGACGAAGACATCGACCTCTCGGCTACGGCGCTCACCGATGCGGCGCCGCTCGAGCGCGAGGAGAATTCTTTCGACGCCGACCATCCACCCGACGGCGGGCACGTCGTAACCAAAACGCGGCAACAGCCCGTCGTAGCGCCCGCCGCCGCAGAGAGAGAACCCGAGATCGCCGAGAAAGCCTTCGAAAACGAAGCCGGTATAGTATTCAAGATCGCGTAAGAGTGCCGGATCGATGGCGATGCGCGCCCCGAAGCCGAGCGCGGCGGCGCGCGCCAAAATCCGTTCGAGGCGATAGATCGCCGCCTGCGCCTCCGGATTCATTGCGAGCTCGCGCGCCATCGCGAGCACGTCCTCGGTTCCGCGCGTGACGACCAAACGACGCAAGAGCGCATAGCGCTCGGAGCGCACGCCGTCGCGCGATGCAAAGCCATCGAGATCGACGAGGTTGCGCGCCGCGATCGCCGCTTTCCACGAACGCACCGCCGAGCCGGAGAGCCCGAGCGAGACGAGCGCTCCGTCGACGATCGCCGAGTCGTTGATATCGAATTGCGCGTCGGCGAGCCCAACGGCATCGAGCGTCTCGATCGCCATGAAGAGCGCTTCGGCATCGGCGTCGGCACCGGGCGCTCCGATCAATTCGGCGCCGGCTTGCGTGAATTCGCGCATGCGCCCGAGCTGCGGCTCTTCGTAGCGATAGGCTGGAGCGATATACGAAAGCCGAATCGGTAGGCTCGCGTTGCGCAATCGCGTCGAGACCACGCGAGCGATCGGGGTCGTCATTTCGGTGCGCAACGCCAGTTCCTCACCGAGCGGATCGCTGAACCGAAAAGTTTGCCGCATGAGCTTCTCCCCCAATCCGCGCTCGAGCGATTCGTAGCTTTCGAAGGTCGGGGTGAGTATGCGCGCGTACGACCAGTGATCGAAAACGACCGCTATCCGGTCTTCAACGCTCTGCTTGAAAGCAAACTCTTGCGGAAGCCAATCGCGAACTCCGGGTGGAAGCCTCATGCCTCTCCTCGTTACTCGGTCTGAAGGTGAACGCCGTCGTCACCGAAGATCGCGACGAGTTCTGCGCGCACGCGTCGCTCTCCGCCGAGACGTCGAGGCAATTCTCGCTGGCGATCCTTCGCTCGAAGGGTGACGCGCGCGTCGCCCGGGCACCGTTCCAGCAGGACCGTCAGCCGATCGATCTGATCGCGCGACCGCAGATCGAGCAGCCACCCTCGTACCGGAGGGAGCGCGTCGGCGGCAGGTGCGTTAAAGGGCGTCGCTTCATCGACGGAGAGCGAGACGACCGGGACGGCATCCTCGCTCTCTCCGGGCCGCTCGCGTACGCGCACGCGCCCACGCAGCACGAGAATGTCGTCGGCGACGAAAAGCGAGGATGCCGTAGCGTATAACTTTGCAAAGACGATCGCTTCGCAGGTGCCCGTCGTATCCTCGATCTGCGCGATGAGCATCTGCGCTCCGCTCCGCGTCATCGTTCGCCGCACGGAGGCGACGAGTCCGGCGATCTTCACCTCGGCGTCGTCCTGACGGGTTCCGAGATCGCGAATCGGCAAAATGCCCATGCGAGCGAAGCGCTCTTCGTGTTCGGCGAGCGGATGCCCGGAAACGAAGATTCCCAACGTCTCTCGCTCCCATTTGAGGATTTGCCGCTGCGTCGGAGCCTGCTTACGCTCGAGCGCCGGAGCGACGCCGATCTCGCTCGAAAGGTCGCCGAAAAGCGAGGTCTGCCCGAGTGCGCTCTCTCTCGCGCGCGTCGCAGAGAGCGCGACCGCGCGATCGATTCCCTCTAATTTCTCGGCTCGATTTCCCGGTAGCGCATCGAGCGCTCCGCACTTTACCAACGCTTCGAGGACGCGCTTATTCGCTTGTTTGCCGTCGATCCGCTCGACGAAATCGAAGAGATCGCGAAAACGTCCGCCACGTTCGCGCGCTTCGACGATCGAGGCCACCGCGCCCTCACCGACACCTTTAACCGCGCCCAAACCAAAGCGAATACTCGTTCCGACGACGCCGAAATCGCTGATCGACTCATTCACGTCGGGCGGCAGCACCTCGATTCCCAGACGACGAGCGACATCGATATATTCGACGAGTTTCTCCGTCTTATCGCGCACGGAGCCCATGAGCGCCGCTAAATAGGGAAGCGGATAATTCGCCTTGAGATACGCGGTTTGATAGGAGATCAGCGCGTAGGCGGCGGCGTGCGATTTATTAAACCCGTAACCGGCGAACGGCTCGATGAAGGTAAACACTTGCTCCGCGAGGGCGACGCTAACGCCGACGCGCGCGACCGCGCCTTCGACGAATTTCTGTCGGAAGACCGGAATCTTCTCCTTTTGCTTTTTGCCCATGACCTTGCGGAGTTCGTCGGCCTGCCCCATGGTAAAGCCGGCAAAATCGCGAGCGATCTGCATGACCTGCTCTTGATAACAAGCGATCGAATAGGTTTCGGAGAGGATCGGTTCGAGGACGGGATGGAGGTAGGTCGGTCTCTGCCGTCCATGTTTGATCGCGATATACTGCGGAATCCAATCCATCGGTCCGGGGCGATAGAGCGCGACCAACGCGATGATATCTTCGAAGCGGGATGGACGAAGCTCGGTACAGACGCGTTTCATTCCTTCGCTCTCGAGTTGAAAGACGCCGGCGGTATCGCCGCGCGAGAGCATCTCGAAGGTCGCGCGATCGTCGAGCGGGATCCCTTCGAGCGAGAATGAGGGATCGCCGGTCCTGCGAATCTCTCGCACGGCGGCGTGCATGACCGTGAGGTTGCGCAACCCGAGAAAATCCATTTTCAGCAGACCGATTTTTTCGATCCACGTCATATCGTACTGGGTGTTCACTCCCCCCTCGTTCAATCGCACCAAAGGAGCGTGTTCGACGAGCGGCTCGGCTCCGATGACGACGCCCGCGGCGTGCGTACCGGCGCTGCGCGCGAGCCCCTCGATCGCGCGCGCAGTTTTTAAGAGTTCGCGAATCTCCGGGCGCTGGTCGTTGAGCATTTTCAATTCGGGAATTTGCTCGAGCGCTTCGCCGATCGTCATTCCGCCCGGCCCCGAGGGAATGAGCTTCGCAACCTTATCGACATCGGGAAGCGGCACGCCTAAAGCTCGCCCCGCATCGCGAACCGCCGCTCTCGCCAACATCTTTCCGAAGGTCACGATCTGAGCGACGCGATCTTCACCATATTTTTCGCGTACGTAGGCGATGACTTCGTCGCGTCGCTCCACGCAAAAATCCGTATCGATATCGGGCATTGAGATACGATCCGGATTGAGAAACCGCTCGAAAATTAGGTTGAAGCGCAACGGGTCCAAATCGGTAATGCGCAGCGAATACGCAACGATCGAGCCGACCGCCGAGCCGCGCCCCGGACCCACCGGGATATCCCGGTCGCGCGCGAATTTTATAAAGTCCCAGACGATGAGGAAATAGGACGCGAAGCCCATCTTCGTTATAATCGACAACTCATAATCGAGCCGCTCGCGCAGGGCGGCATCTTCGGCAATGCGTCGCTCTCCATATCGCTCGACGAGCCCTCGTTCGCAGAGCTCGCGTAGATAGGCGGCATCGTCGCGCGGCACGACAGCATCGTCGGGAACCGGATACTGCGGCAGGTGAAAGACCCGCTCGGGAATCCGCATGTCGATGCGTTCGGCGATCTTCACCGTATTTTCGACCGCCTCGGGAAGGTCGTGCCAGAGTTCGGCCATCTCCTCCGCAGACTTCACGTAGAATTGATCGCCGTGAAATTTCATCCGCGTCGTATCGGCGACGGTCTTTCCGGTCTGTATGCAGAGCAAGACGTCGTGTGCCGGAGCGTCGCGTTGGGCGAGATAGTGCGAGTCGTTGGTCGCGACGATCGGTAGCCCCAGTTCGCGCGCGACGCTGACGAGGCCCGTGTTGATCTTCTCCTCCTCCGGCATCCCGTGGCGCATGACCTCGATGTAAAACCGGTCGCCGAAAATTTCGTAGAATTGGCGGGCGTTTGCAATCGCGCGCGGACGATCGTCGGCGAGCAAGGGCGCCGCGACCATCCCGGACATACAGCCCGAGAGCACGATCAGCCCATCGTTGTACCGTTCGAGCAGATCCATATCGATACGCGGCTTGTAATAAAAACCTTCGAGAAAGCCTTTGGAAACGAGGGTGCTGAGGTTTCGGTATCCGGTGGGATCGGCGGCGAGAAGGGTGACGTGCGCTTCGTCGCGGACTTTCTTATCGAACCGTCCTCGCGGGGCGATATACGCCTCGCAGCCCAAAATCGGCGTCAGGCGATGTTCGCGAGCCGCATAGTAGAACTCCATCGCGCCATACATCACGCCGTGGTCGGTGAGCGCAACGGCAGGGGCTCCATCCTCGGCGCTCCGTCGACAGAGATCGTCGACCCGGCAGGCGCCGTCAAGCAGGGAATACTCCGAGTGGACGTGGAGATGGACGAATGGACTCAACCTGTACAAACCCTTAACACACGCTACCTAAACTTCTACAAATGCCTGACGTAACCTTAAGAGATGGAGAGTAGCCTCTCCCCCGGCGAGGCTGGGACCGGTTTGCCATCCTCCGACCCCGAGGCCCTAGCCGAGGAGGTTGCTCGGTTGCGTTCCCGGCTCGCCATGGTCGAAGCAGAGAGAGATGAATACGCCGCACAGAACGCGGAACTCTTCGTACTCCAACAAGTTTTCACGACCTTAAATTCCACGCTCGAGATCAACGATATTCTTTCGACGGTGATGCGCGGCGTCAGCGAGGCGCTCCACTTTAAGCGCGTCATTCTTTTCGACGCGATCGACGGCGGCAGCCTCATCCGCCGACTCGAATGCGACAGCTCCGGCACGGTTCTACACGCCGCCGATCCTCGTGCGTACCGCACCCCGTCGACGATGGACGATCTCGTCTCGCGCAGCGTCGAACTCGCCTTCGGCAGCGAGGACGACGCCGACCGTCCCTTGGAGGACGGACGCGGCCCATACTGCGCCGTGCCGCTAATCGCTCGCGAAGTCGTGCGCGGCATCCTCTACGCCGACTCACCGCCGGGCGAGGAAGTCACCGAGAACCAGCTCCGCATGATGCTCGATTTTGCCTCGCAGGCCGCGGTCGCCGTGGAGAATGCGCGGCTGCATGAAGAGACCCGCCGCTTGCTTGAAGAATCGCAGCGACTCGCGCTCACCGACAGCCTAACCGGCATTCCCAACCGGCGCGCGCTCAACGAGATGCTCGACCGCGAGCTCCACACCTCCGAGCGGTACGACACCCCCTTCGCCTTCGTAATTCTCGACCTCGACGATCTTAAGAAAATCAACGACACCGGTGGGCACGGCCTTGGCGACCTAGCGCTCAAACGCTTCGCCCAAGTGCTGAAAAAGAACGCCCGAAAGGGCGATATCATCGCACGATACGCCGGCGACGAGTTCGTGCTGGTCATGGCACAGAGCGACCGCGAACACGCCCAGCAGGGCGTCCAGCGTATGCTCGCCGCGATGCGCCGGAGCGGGCTCTCCACCTCGATCGGCGTCTCGATGTTTCCCACCGACGGCGTCGAGGGACAGACCCTCTTTCACGCCGCCGACGAGGCGCTCTACAAGGCGAAGCAGCGCGGCAAAAACTGCTTCGTATTCTACGAGCGCAAGAAGGCGCCCGACGGCGAGGTTCCCGCCGCGGCCGAGACGGCGCCCTAGGCGATCCGCTCCTCCCGACCAAGGTCGTGGGGCTCGCGCGGCGCGCGGAGGTATACAAAGAGGCAAACGCCTCTCCCCGGAAAGGTCAACGTGATCAAGCACGACGTCGTCGTCATCGGTGGCGGTCTCGCGG
>JAJYHP010000187.1 GCA_021784715.1 bacterium | reverse complement strand
TTGGTGGTTGCAGCAGCGGCATTCGTCCTCACGCTGCCGTTCTTCCCATATCCGTGGGCGAAAGCATCGCCGGGTGCGCGACACTTCGCAATAACGGCGGCACAATACGCTTTTGTGATGCCGGCCGTCGTCCCCGCGGATGTACCGATCGTCTTCGACGTTACCTCACAGGACGTCAACCACGGCTTCGGCATCTATGCCCCCGACGGCACGCTCTTCGCGCAAGTTCAGGCGATGCCCGATTACATCAATCATCTCCCGATCGAGTTTCATAAGCGAGGGCATTACGTCGTAAGGTGCCTGGAATTCTGTGGGATCGGGCATGCATACATGCACGGAGGTTTCGACGTACGATGAAAATTATGTGGACCTATATCGTGGCGGGGCTCACGATTTTTGGGCTGATGCTTTTGGTAGGAATCGGCCTTCGCGCCTCTCAGGCCGGTTGGCTGCCGATCGATCCGGGGACGTTCTATTCGCTCTTAAGCCTCCACGGCGTCGGCATGATTACGGCGATGGCGATCGCGGGGCTCGGCCTACTATGGTATCTCGTCGATCGTGAGATTCATTTAGACCCGCGGGTTGCAATGCTCGCGTTTCTCTTTTTTGCGCTCGGCGTGCTCGCCGTGATCGTCAGCGTGCTCGTCGGACATTACGGTGCGCTTTGGACGATGCTCTATCCGCTTCCGTTCGTGGGGACGACGTGGCCTTCGTGGGCAACGGGAGTTTGGTTACTCGGCGTCGCTGCGGTGATGCTGGGATTCATGTTGATCTGCGCGCAACTTCTCGGTGCGATCCTGCGACACTACGGTGGCTTGGGTTCGGCGCTGGCCATCGATTACGTCTTCAGACGCAAGGCTTTCGAGGCCGCCGGCAAACACCCGCCGAGTCCACAGATGCTCGCCGCAACCGTCGTCTCGATCGACGGCCTGATCGGCGGCGCGTCGGGGCTTCTCGTCGGCATCGCGATGATCGCGCATTGGCTCGATCCGCATGTCGCGATCGATCCTCTGTGGGCGAAGAACCTCACGTATCAATTCGGGCATACGTTTGCCAACCTCACCATGTATATGGCGGTTGCCGGAATCTACGTCGCGCTCCCAATCTGCGCGAAGCGCAGCTACCACACCTCGGTGCCGCTGGCGGTGGCTTGGTGGGGGACGTTGGTGTTCGTCATCATCGCCTACTTCCACCATCTCTACATGGATTTCGTGCAATGGCCGGCGGTGCAATATATCGGCGAGATCAGTTCCTATCTCGCAGCTGTTCCGGTGGTCGTCGTAACGGTCTTCGGCGGCTTGATGTTGATCCATCGCTCCGGCATGAAATGGACCCTGGGATCGACCTTCTTTTTCGCCGGAATGGTCGGCTGGATCGTCGGCGGGAGCGCCGCCATCCTCGATGCAACGATTCCGTTCAACGTCGATCTGCATAACACGCTCTGGGTACCGGCACACTTTCACACCTATCTTTTGGAAGGCGTGTTGCTCTTTATTCTGGGATGGGTCTTCGTATCGCTCGAGCAACGTGCCGATAGCGCATCGAATGCCTTCGTTCGTTGGGTCGTCGGCCTCGGAATCTACGGCGGCGGTGCGCTCTTCCTGATCCCGTTTTACGTTGCCGGCGCGGCCGGGGTTCCGCGCCGCTATGCTACCGAGCCCGCTCCCGGACCCTTTTGGGCGGGAGTCGCAACCGTCGGCGCGCTCTTCGTCCTGGTCGGCGTTCTCGCTGCGCTCATCGAGGGGATACGCCTCGCGCGCATGCCGGCAATGAAAGCAGTCGAATGAGCAGACGCGGTATCGGCGTCGCGGTTCTTGCGCTTGCCGCGCTCGCTGCCCTCGTGCCGCTCGTCGATCGGCACGCCGAGCTACCGATCTGGCAACACCACCTGCTCCATGCCGGACTGATGGCGGGCGGCGCACTCGCGGGAATATTGATCTCGGCGCGGCCCCGCGATACGTCGGGCGGAAGCGCTTTCTGGCTGCTCCCGGCATTGCTCGCGCCGATGTTGGCGATGTTTGCGATGTGGCCGTCGGCGTACAGTTATTTCGAAGCGCACCCGTCGGGGCACGTTCTCGAACACCTCGTACTCATCGCCCTTGCTGTTCTCGCGACGACCGCTGCCGAACGCTACGCCGCTGGGCTGGGCTGGATCGTCGGCGGCGCGATGATCTTTATGGCCGTTGCAGCGGCACGCGGCTTCGGCATGACCTTCGGCAACGGGTCCTAGGAATTATTCGGAAACGCATTCGCGGCGATTTGCGTGAGCGCTTCGCGGTTGAGTCGGACGATTCGCCCCGCCGCGCGCTCTATCGCTCCGCTCGATTCGAGCTCCGCGAGGGTACGATTGACCACTTCTTTGACGGTGCCGGCGGCGACGGCGAGATCTCCTTGGGTGATTCCATCGAGGCTCGGTAGCGCTTTCGAGAGCCCCGAGGCCGGCGACGCATAGGGAAGCAGCGCCGTCGCGACGCGTCCGATCGTCGGAAGCGACGTTTGCGTGGTGAAGCGATCGATCACCATACGAAGGCGCTGCGCGAGTTGTGCGTTCACGGCGCGAGCGACGCGCAGATCGTCCTGCAAGATCGCTCGAACGACGTTGCGTGGAAAGATCGCAACGTGCGTGCTGTCGCTGATTCCGACGAGTCGCGCCGAGGCGACCCCTCCGTCGATCGTATCGAGTATGCCGAATGCCTCGCCGGCGAGGACGTCGTAGAGCGCGTGTTCGCGTCCCAGCGGTGAGGTGACGATGGCGCGCAGAGCGCCGCGCAGCACGAGCCCGAGATGCGGCCACTGCACTCCTTGTTCGCAAAGCGAAGCATTCCGCGCGATCTCGCGTTGTGTTGCACTGCGTTCTAACGCCTCGAGCGTCTGCTCGTTCGCTGCCGAGAAGAGTGCGCTGCGCGCGAGGAGATGAGCGAGCGTCTCGACCGGCATCTCGCCGACACGACGCAGCAAGACCTCCCAGGTATCGCTACCGAGCATGCTTTGCAACCACACGAATTGACCGGGCCGCAGGCGCTCGAAATCGCCCTTGAGCGGCCGCGGTTCGTGGTCGCTGACGATCCGCATGGCCTCGCCGATCGCGAGGGCATCGAACGATGCGACGATCCGTGCGTGCCGTCGCCAGGTCGGCTCCATCCGCACGTCGATCTCGAAGGCGATCCGTTCGTCGAACATCGCCTTCTTATGTCGCACGCTATCGCTGCGATGTCAAGCGATTTCTAGGTATCGCGCGCCTTACGGCGCGGCACGCTAGAGGAGTCCGGCGTTGAAGCGGAGCTCGACGATCGCGACCCGCAGGTCGCCTTCCGCTCGAGCGAGCGTCTCTCGCGCGGCCCGGTCGCCTAAATCTGCGTCCTCGAGTTCGAGTTCGGTTCCAACGCCGCCGCGGTAGCGCACTTCAGCGAGCCGCAACGTCTCATCGCTAACGGCGACGAGCTTTCGCGCCGCCTCCACCTGCGATGCGGCGATCTCTTCGCGCAGAAATGCTTGGCGAACTTGCAGTTCGACGCCGTCTTGCAACTGCGCAACGCCGAGTTGTGCTTGCTTGAGCCCGTCCTCGGCGAGCGCGATTCCATTTTTAGAGTAGCCGTTATCGAAGAGCGTCCAGACCGCGGTGAGACCGATGGAGAATTGATTGTGGTAGCCGCCGACGACTGCGGGCTGCGTATTGCCGTCGGAGATGACGGCGTTGACCTGCGGTGCGCGCGATGCTTTCGCTGCGGCGATGCCTTTGCGGGCCGCTCGCACTGCCGCTCGCGCTGCTTCAAGATCGCCGCGCCGAGCGAGCGCCGTCGTTAGGAGATTCGAGAGATGGAACGCCGGCGGCGCGAGCCCGAGCGGGTCGGTCAGGACGTACCGATTGGTTAGCGGCACGCCGAGCACCATATCGAGTTGGTTCTCGGCGAGTTTGACCGCTCCGGCGGTGCCGATCGCACGTACGTTTTCGTTTGCCAGCTCGGCTTGCGCCCGCAGCAGGTCGGCACGCGGTATCGTCCCGCTCTTCAGGAAAAGCTCCGCCTGCTGTTCGTGCTGCCGCGCAACCTCGACGGCGCGTCGAGCGACGCTATTCATCCGCTCGGCGGTAAGGACGCCGAAGTAGGCCTGCGAGACGGCGGCGATCG
>JAJYHP010000060.1 GCA_021784715.1 bacterium | reverse complement strand
GCGGCGGTCGAGCCCCTCAAGTCGACCGGCGATCTGTTCCAGGGCTCCGGTGAGCCGCGCGATCGGAGGTTCCCACGGTTGAACGCTCATGCAGAGCTCCTTTCACCCACCCTATCACGCATTCGCATGCAAACGACAAGGGCCCCGGCCCTTACGGGGAAGGTCTTGCCGAAACCGCGGGGGATGGGCTCGCGGAGGCGGCGGGAGATGGGCTCGCAGAGGGTTCCGGGCTCGGGCTCGGCGTTCCAGGCGGCGGCAGGGTCGCCTCACCGGCCGGGAGCGCCGCCGGGACCAGCCGAAGATAGCGAGCGTTCGCCGTCTTGTTCTGGACGACGAAGACGCGCTTCGATACGTAGGTATAGCCCGGCGCGTGCACCTGCACCACTTGGTTGCCGATCGGCACGCCGGCGAGCACGAAGGCTCCCGCTTTATCGGCGGTCGCGGTGTAGAGCGAGCCGACCGAGACGAGCGCCTCGGGGATCGGTCGATTGGTTGTCGCATCGAGCACGCGGCCGACGACGGTTCCGTACGACTGGACGCCTACGACATTTGGCGGCGGCGAGCAACTGCTGCCGATCGCGGTGAGAACGAGTAAGGCGATGACGAGCGTGCGCTGCATATTTACGACGATACGCCGCCATTCGCCAGGGTTCCCCGGGGGGCTCGCCAAAAACATCGGTTTGCAATGAATCCGTACCTACCGGTCGCGATCTTTCTGGCAGTCGCGCTCGCTGCAGCCTTGCTCTTTACCGTGCTTCCCGGGCTGCTCGCGCAACGAAAGCCGAACCCGCTCAAACTCGAAGCGTACGAATGTGGCGTCGAACCGACATCTTCGGTATCGGGGCGCTTCCCCGTTCGCTTCTACTTAATTGCGATGCTCTTCGTCGTCTTCGATGTCGAAGCCGCATCGTTCTATCCCTGGGCCGTCGAGTTGCATGCCCTCAAACTCTTCGGGCTCCTCGAGATGGTGGTTTTTATCGTCGTCCTCGGCATCGGATACGCGTATGTTTGGAAGCGCGGAGGTTTAGCGTGGAAGTAGGCCCGGGTCACTTTCTTTTAGCAAAGCTCGACGACGTCGCGCGTTGGGCGCAGAGCTCGAGCGTGTGGCCCCTAACGATGGGGCTCGCCTGCTGCGCGATCGAGATGATGACGGTCACCGCGCCCGAGTACGACATCGCGCGCTTGGGTTCCGAGGTTTTCCGCAGCTCGCCGCGCCAGGCCGATCTGATGATCGTTTCGGGGCGCGTCGCGCAAAAAATGGCGCCGGTGGTCAAGCGCCTTCACGACCAGATGGCCGATCCCAAATGGGTGATCTCGATGGGCGCGTGCGCGAGTTCGGGCGGCGTCTTCGATAACTACGCCATCGTGCAGGGCGTCGACACGATCGTTCCCGTCGACGTCTACGTTCCGGGTTGCCCGCCGACCCCCGACGGCCTTCTCTACGCCGTCAATCTCATCCAGCAGCAGATTCGCGAAGGCGGGCGCGGCGGCGTCCTCGCACGCGGTTAGCACACGTTCGAGCGCAAGAAGAAAGGCCCGAATGCCGAGCACACAAACGCCTTCGATTACCGGACTGGCAACCGATCCAACGAGCCTTCGCACCGACGTCGGTGACGCCGAGGTTCGCCGCGTCGAGCTCGTCGCATTGCGCGCCACGATGGAAGAACTGCACGCGAGTGGTTATTCGATGTTGCTCGATCTCGGCGCCGTCGATTATCCCGAACGCGCCCCGCGCTTCGACGTCGTCTATCACCTGCTCGCGATGCCGGTGAAGGCGAGTGCGCTCGCCGAGGTCGGAACGCCGAAACGCTTGCGCGTTCTCTGCGCGATCGACGGCGCGAAACCGGTCTGTCCGAGCGTCATGGATATTTGGCCGAGCGCCGACTGGGCCGAACGCGAGGTTTTCGATCTCTTCGGCATTACGTTCACCGGGCACGACGATCTCCGTCGCATTCAGATGCCCTACGATTGGGAAGGGCACCCGCTGCGGAAAGATTATCCGTTGCGCGGGCCGGCGCGCGAACGCGCCCCGCGCCCCGCATTCGCGCTCAAGAGTAACGTCGTCGCCGGAGCGCCGCCCTCGGGGCGCACGCTCGAAGCGTTGCAGGCGCAAGTGAAAGCCGCGCGCGAGCGCGCCGCGCGGGAGAGCGAATCGTGAGTACGACGGAACGGCCGACGACGCCGCCCGAACCGATGACCCCCGAGATCGTCAGCCGCGAAGGCAATTCGATGGTGCTCTCGATGGGGCCGCAGCATCCTTCGACGCACGGCGTTCTCCAAATCATGCTCGAGATCGAAGGCGAGACGGTCGTGAAGGCCGAGCCCGAGATTGGATACCTCCATACCGGCATCGAAAAATCTGCCGAGAATCTTTTCTGGACGCAGGCGCAGACCGTCATCGAACGGATGGATTATCTCGCGCCCGAAAGTAACGCGCTCTGTTACGCGCTCGCCGCCGAACGATTGCTCGGCATCGAAGGGAAGATCCCCGAGCGCGCGCAGACGATACGCGTGCTTTTTTCAGAGTTGACGCGTATGGCGTCGCACTGCGTCTGGCTGGGAACGCACGGCATCGATATCGGTGCGATCACCGTGTTCTTCTATTGCTTCGACCTGCGCGAAAATTTGCTCGACCTCCAAGAAGCGGCGGGCGGGGCGCGCATGCACCCAAACTACATGCGCATCGGCGGCGTCAACGGCGACCTGCCGCAGGGCTTTCTCGACCGCTTCGATGCGCTGCTCGAAAAGTTCCCGGGGCGCATGCGCGATCTGCGCGGCTTACTGCAAGCGAACCCGATCTTCCAGGATCGCACCATCGATGTCGGGACGTTGACGCCCGAAGAAGCGGTGCGCTGGAACGTGACCGGGCCGGCGCTGCGCGCCTCTGGGATCGCCTACGACGTCCGGCGCGCGTTTCCGTATTGCGGTTTCGAAACCTACGAATTCGATGTGCCGACGCGGACCGAAGGGGACGCGTACGCGCGCTTCCTGGTTCGGCTCGACGAAATGGAAGAATCGTACAAGATTCTCAAGCAGGTGCGGAAGCGCCTCGACACTCCCGGCGCCGTGATGATCGACGATCCCAAGATCGCCGCTCCGCCGAAAGAGACGATCGCGCTTTCGATGGAAGCCTTGATCCATCACTTCAAAATCGTCAGCGAAGGCTTCCGCGTTCCGCCCGGCGATGCGTACGCATCGGTGGAATCGCCGCGCGGCGAACTCGGATATTACATCGTCAGCGACGGGGGCAACCGGCCGTATCGTATTCGGACGCGTCCGCCCTCGCTCTATAACCTGCAAGTGCTCAAACACATCGCACCGGGAAATCTGATCGCCGATCTCGTCGTGATGATCGGTTCGCTCGACCCGGTCTTCGGAGAGGTCGATCGATGACGCAGCGAGAGCTCGATTTTCCCGCGTTGGCGGAGCGGCTGCGCCCGCAGTGCGAAGCGATCGTCGCGCGCTACGAAGAGCCGCGCTCGGCGCTCCTGCCGATCGTCCATCTCTTCCAAGAGCACGAAGGCTACGCCAGCCGTGAAGCGATGCGCTTCACCGCCGATCTGCTGGGCCTCACCCCGGCGGTCGTCGAGAGCACCGTTTCGTTCTACACGCTGTTCTTCCGCAAGCCGGTCGGCAAATACATGCTGCAGGTCTGCCGCGGCCTCTCGTGCACGATCAACGGGGCCGAGAACGTCATGGCGTATTTCCGCGAGAAGCTCGGCATCGGCCACCTTCAGACGACCGAGGACGGGCTGTTCTCCTACGAAGAGGTCGAGTGTCTCGCTTCGTGCGACCGCGCGACCTGCATGCAAGTCAATCTCGAATTCATCTACGATCTCACGCCGCAGGCGATCGACGATATGATCGCCGCGATGCGCGCGGGAACGTTCTCGGTCGCTCCGATGGCGCAGAGCGATCCCCCGGATAAAACCTGGAGCGTGAAACAGGACGGTGAAGTTTCGCGCGGCGGGAAAGCGGCCGGCGCGCTCGGCGTCAGCTCGCCGAACAACCCTGGAGGCGTCGGCGATAGCAGCGGCGTCATCATGCTCGACCGTTTCGTGCTGCGCGACGATGCCCCGGCGATGCGCGCACGTTCGAACGAACGGCTCGTGCAAGACGCAAAACTCGTGGCGGAGGTTATCGAAG
>JAJYHP010000181.1 GCA_021784715.1 bacterium | reverse complement strand
TGCAGATCGTCGTTGCGGTCATGCATAAGCTGTTGGTCATCGCCTATGGGGTCCTTAAGTCCCAACGCCCGTTCGACCCCAAAATGACTTGACGTTCATCACGGAATCTCGATACGCCCCTTCGGGGCTACTCGGGGTGACAGAGGATTGCTTCGCCATCTACGCGGGGTGACAGGGAGCGTCGTCGCTCGTGTCGTCGTCATCGCTCGCGTCCTCATCCTCGCGTTCGTCGTTCGAATCCGCTCTACAGAGCGGACAGGTGACGAGTCAATACCCCGGCGGGCACTCGCAGATCGGGTCGGTGCTCACATCAATCTCCGGCCTTCGAGCGCGCGCGCGAGCGTCGCTTCGTCGGCGTAATCGAGGTCGCTGCCGATCGGCAGCCCGTACGCGAGCCGCGATACCGTCGTCACCAACGGTGCGAGCAAGCGCGAGAGATAGAGCGCGGTCGCTTCGCCTTCGGCGTTCGGGTTCGTTGCGATAATCACTTCGTGCGTCCCCTCGCTGCCGACGCGCTCGACGAGCTCGCGCACGCGTAGCTGCCCCGGCCCGATGCCCTCCATCGGCGAGATCACGCCGCCGAGCACGTGGTAACGCCCGTGAAACGCCCCCGAACGTTCGATCGCGTAGAGATCCTTCGCGTCGGCGACGACGCAGAGCACCGTCGCGTCGCGCCGTTCGTCGCGGCAGAACGCGCACGGATCGCTCTCGGTAATCGAAGCGCAGACCGAGCAAAAACCCACGCGATCTTTCACCGCTAAAATCGCTTCGGAGAGCGACTGCGCTTCGTTGCGCGGGCGATTCAAAATGTGAAAGACCAACCGCGCTGCGGTCTTGGGGCCGATCGTCGGTAACTTCGTGAACTCGTTGATGAGCGCGACGACCGGCTCGGCCGGCGGCTCGGAGCGCGTCACATCAGGCCCGGAATGCGCATGCCTCCGGTAAACGCGGACATACGCTTCTGCGAGGTTTCATTCGCTTTGCCCAACGCGTCGTTCACGGCAACGGTGACGAGATCTTCGAGCGTCTCGATATCGTCGGGATCGACGGCCTCCTTGCCGATACGCACGCGCGTCACACGTTGGTCGCAGGTCATCTCCACGCTCACCGCGCCGCCAGCGGCGACGCCGGTAACGCTCGTCGTCGCAAGTTCTTCTTGCGCCTTGAGCATCTCGCTCTGCATTTTTTTTACTTGGGCCATCAATTGCGCTTGGTTCACGGTTCTCTCGTTCTCTCTATCGCGTAGTCGAGCAGGGAATCGGCGTCGTCATTCGTCATCGGCTCGGCTTCGTCCGGTAGCGCGGCGATCTCGGCGCGAACGTTCAGGTCGGCCTCCAGAAACTCCGCAACCGCGGCCTTCACCTTCGCCGAGGCGCGCTCGTTGAAGCGGGCGAGCGCGGTCTGCCCCGCCACCGCGATCACCAGCGTCGTGCCGTCGAAGGCGAGCACGCGCGAATCGTCGAGCGCCGCCTGCAGCGGGCGCTCCGCAGCGACGAGCCGGCCGCGAATCGCGGGCCAGGCCGCCTCGATCGCCTTGAGGGTGAGCGGGCCGCTCCGCTTCGGCGGGGGCTCCGGCGGTGCCGCCGAGATCGCGGGCGGTTCGGCGCGCCGTTCCACGTCGCGCGGTTCCGCGGCACGCGGTGCCGCCGCTCGCGGAGCGCTCGCGCGCGCCGGTGCGGGGCGCGGCGGCGGTACAGCCGTGCGTGCGGGTGCAGCAGGCGGGCGCGCCGCCGAGCCGTTCGCCGCCTCACCGGCGAGTACGAATCGCAGCAGCGCCGCCTCCAATTCCAAGCGCGCGTCGCCGCCGCGTGCGAGCGTCGCCGCATCGGTAAGTACGCGCAACAGCGGCAGCACGGTCGTGCTCTCGATCTCTTGTGCGCGCGCGGTCGCTTCGGCGGCATCCTCCGGCGCGCTGTCGCGCGCGAGCAAATCCGGATCGATGCGCGCCACGAGCAGGTTGCGCATCGCTCCCAGGAGCGCGCGCAATAACGTCGCCGGCTCGATCCCGGCATCGCTCGCTTCCTCGATGGTGCGCAGCATCGCGCCGGCGTCGCGGCGCAGCACGTCGTCGCGCAGCCGCAGCGCCATCTCGCGCCCGTTCGAGCCGAATGCCGATTCGATCGCAGCCGCATCGACGCGCCCGTCGCCATACGCTGCAGCCTGTTCGAGCATCGTGAGCGCATCGCGCAACCCGCCGTCGGCGCGGTAGGCGATCGCGGCGAGCGCGCTCTCTTCGACGGCGATGTTTTCCGCCGCCGCAATCTCGCGCATCCGTTCGATCATCACCGGTATCGCGATGCGTCGGAACGCGTAGCGCTGGCAACGCGAGAGAATCGTGATCGGCAAGCGCTCGGGCTCGGTGGTCGCGAGAATGAAGAGCGCGTGCTCCGGCGGCTCCTCAAGCGTTTTTAAAAATGCGTTCGCACCCTCTTTGGTGAGCATGTGCGCTTCATCGATGATGTAAATTTTCTTGCGCATCACCGACGGCGGAAACTTCACCGCATCGCGCAGCGAGCGTATTTCGTCGATGCCGCGATTGCTCGCCGCGTCGATCTCCAGCACGTCGAGCGCGGTCCCTTCGAGCATCGCGACGCAAGCCGCACAGGTGTTGTCGGGCTCCGCGGTCGGGCCGCGCTCGCAGTTCATGCAGCGGGCGAATATTTTCGCGGCCGAGGTCTTCCCGCTGCCGCGCGGTCCCGAGAACAGGTAGGCGTGCGCCACCTTTCCTCCCTCGATCGCGCTGCGGAGGGTACGGACCACGGAATCCTGGCCTACGAGTTCTGTAAAGCTCTTCGGTCGCCAGGTACGATAGAGGGACATTAAACTTGGCTTAGCGACCCTGTATCTTCTCGCCTGCATGGGGTATACTACGGAGGAAGCGTGCCGCGCCCACCGGGATCAAGGGAGCGATAAGGGCCGCTTCCGGCCCACGTCGCTAAGCGACGAGGGTTGCGTCTCTGTTTAATAGCGAGAGGAACCCGCCGCGTGAATTTGCAGGGAGCCCTGCACAAATGGTTCGGTTTTGAAAACTTCTTCCAAGGCCAAGAAGAAGTCGTTCGTCGCGTCCTCGACGGCAACGATACGTTGGCGATTCTTGCGACCGGCGGCGGCAAAAGTCTCACCTATCAACTCCCCGCATTGATGCTCGAAGGCACCACCGTCGTCGTGAGCCCGCTCATCGCGTTGATGAAAGATCAGCTCGATATGCTCAAGACGCGCGGGATCACCGCCGTCGTCGCGATTAACTCGACGCTCTCCGAAGAACAAGAAGCGCGCGCGATGCGGCGCATCGCAGCGAACGAAATTAAAATCGTCTACACCACCCCCGAAAAGCTCGAAGACGAGCGCTTCGTTGGAATTCTTCAGTCGGTGCGCGTTCCGTTATTCGTCGTCGACGAAGCGCACTGCATCAGCCAATGGGGGCACGATTTTCGCCCGGCGTATCTCGCGCTCGGTTCGGTCGTTCGCAAGCTCGGGCGCCCGCCGATTTTGGCGCTCACCGCCACCGCGACTCCTGCAGTGCGCGAAGACATTCTGCATCAGCTCGGCATCGAAAACGTGCAGCCGATCGTGCGCGGCTTCGACCGCCCGAATTTGATATACGAAACCCGGAAAGCCGAGAAAGAGCCCGATAAGCTCAAAACCATCGAGCGGCTCTTCACCGGCGAAGATGCGATCGAAGGCACCGGCATCATCTACACCGCGACGATCAAAAACGCGCTCGCGGTCTGCGAGTTTCTAACGCAGCGGCTCGGAATGCCCGCCGAAGTCTACCATTCGAAGCTGCACAAAGAAGATCGCACGCGCGTCCACGAACTCTTCATGGGCGAAAAAATTCGCGCGGTCGTCGCGACGAACGCTTTCGGGCTCGGTATCGACAAGCCGAATATTCGGTTCGTCATCCACTACGATCTGCCCGGTTCGATCGAAGCGTACACGCAAGAAGCGGGGCGCGCCGGGCGCGACGGGCTGCCCTCGCGCTGCATTCTCATCTATCGCATGAGCGATACCCGCGTGCAAACGTACTTCCTCACGGGAAAGTATCCCGATATCGAGGACGTCCAGCGCGTCTTCGGCACGATCGAAGTCTTCGGCACGCAAGAGAGCGGGGTCGCGATGGTCGATCTGCGCAAGATCCTGCAGTTGCCGCTCACCAAACTCAAAGTCAT
>JAJYHP010000046.1 GCA_021784715.1 bacterium | reverse complement strand
TTGCGAGATGCACCGACCTCCCGTTTCCTTGGGCGTTGATGTTCCCATTCGCGTACGAGACGGTCGATCCGAGGCGTTCGAATATCGCGCGCATCGGCACGAAGACGCGGTTGTTCACCACGACCGGGGCCTGGTCGAAGGACATCACCTGGCCATTCACCACCACGGTAACATTTTGGGCGGACGCGGGCACGAGGGCGAGCGATCCGACGAGTAGGGCGCCAACAAAGGCGAAACGAGCGATAAAATTCATAATAGGGAAATCCTCCGAATATCGAGCGTAGCACCGCTGCGGAGAGAAAACTGTCTAAAAGTGACCGCTCGGCCGCTCGGCCTGCCGTTTCGGGGGAGAGCGTCCCCGCATTTTTGAATCTTTCGCTCGGTGAACGAAGAGAACCGCAGGCTCGTCTATTCGAGCGAGGGTGGGGCGATCGAGCCCCAGGCGAAGGCGCGTCCGGGGAGTGCGAAGCATGGCCACCCACTTCCGCCCGACGACGGCGTGGTTCGCATCGCCCGCGAACGGCGCCGCGCGGGTACGGCGAGCATCATCTATGGCGTCCCCGAACGCGAACTCGCCTCCACGGCGAAGGCGCTCAAGCAACACTGTGGCTGCGGCGGCACGGTGAAGAACGGCACGATCGAGATTCAGGGCGATCACCGGGAGCGCATCCTCGCATGGTTCGCCGCGCGCGGGACAAACGCAAAGCTCGCCGGCGGGTAGCCGCGAAGATCGCCGACTGAAACACCACCGACGTGCTCGTCGTATAAGCGGCATGCCATTCTCGAAGTCGGCACGCATTGCCGTCGTTACGACACTCTTAATCGCCCTCGGCTCTGCCGCCGCAGTCGCCGCCGCGCCGCCGGTGCTTCACGTACCGATGCTCGCGCACGAGCCGACGATCGCCGGGCGCCTCGACGCGAGTTGGCACGGAGCGGCGCGAATTCGGCTCCGTTATGATTTCACCAATCGGCGACGAGCCGCGCACCCGCCCGTAGTCTATGTGGCCCAGGATCCTCAGGGTCTCGATGTCGCGTTCGTCGTCATCCAACATTCGCCGGTCATCGCATCGATGCTGAGCGACGGCCCCGGCGTCTTCGGTGACGACAACGTCCAAATCTCGCTCAACCCGCAAGGCGTGCAAGGCTTTTCCTATCAGTTTATCGCCAACGCGCGCGGGGCGCGCTTTCAAACCTCATCGGAGAACAGCGCGTACTCTCCGCACTGGAAGGCGGCGAGCCGTCGAACGAAGACGGGCTACGTCGTCACCATGCACGTTCCGTTTGCGGTCGTGCGTTCGGGAGGATCGCACGTGTGGAGAGTGCAGTTTCAACGCTTCGCGGTGCACAGTAACGTCAGCGATATTTGGAGTTACAGTCCGAACGCGACCAATCCGTTCGATACGCTGTACGTAGGGACGCTCGATGGCGTGAACCCGACGGGAACCCACGGAGCCGTTTCGAGCCGGCCGGCCCCGCGCTTTCAACCCTATCTCCTCGGCGTCGCGCGCTCCGGCGCGGCGGGTGGATCGACCTCGCAGATCGGTTTCGATATGGCGGTGCCGATTACGCCGACGGCATCGTTCGTCGGCTCGTTCCACCCCGATTACTCGAACGTCGAGACCGATCAGCAAACGATCTCACCGACGGCGTTCCCCCGGCAATATCAAGAAGTCCGGCCGTTCTTTACTCAGGTGGGAAACGCGTTCAATTACACGCTCGGCTGCCAAAATTGCCCGCAGACGCTCTACACGCCCGCAATTCCGACCTTTCGCCAAGGGTACGGCGTCGAAGGAACGCAGGGCCCGCTCACCTTTGCCGGGTTCGATGCCGTCGGCAATCAACGAACCGATCTCGCCGACGCGCTGGATTTCTCGCACTCATCGAGCGGCGGCACCGAACAGGTCGATCTGCAACGAGTCACCGTAAATACTCCCGCGCTCCTCGATAATTCGAGTTCGCTCAACGGCGGATATTTTAGCACGCGCGGACACTGGTTCGTCTATGGAAACTACGCTCGCGAGGACGGCACGCTCGTCACCGACCCCAGCCAAGCCCATTACGGCGAGGTTGGCGCGGGAGTGAAAACGGCAAACACCGTATTCGTGCTGGCGCACCAATTCGTCGGGTCGCAATTCAATCCGGTCGATGGCTACGAGATGCAAAACGATATCGGTGGATACCTCTCGTTCGCGCAGCAAACGTTCCATTTTTCACCGACATCGAAGCTGCTTGACGTTTCGGTGTCGCTGGACGACGGAAAGTTTTGGAATCACCTCTCGCAGCCCGCGCAGAGCAACGCCGGCGACCAAATCAACATCGACTTCAAGAACCTTTGGTCGGTACACGTCTTTCAGCAAAGTACGTTCGTATTGGCGTCGGACGGAGAGTACCTCCCGTTTAGCGTCGGGAACGGCGCCTTCGTCGGCTACAATCTCAATTCGAACTACGGTAAGGGACTGGCGTACGGCGAAGGGCCGTACTATCACGGACAAGCCGCGAATTGGCAGTTCTTCGATACGATGCCGATCCGGCGTCGTTTGAGCTTCTCGCTAACTCTGAACGAAAATATCTATCACTCGCATCGCGCCGCGGAACCGTCGTTTCAGGAATGGCTGAATTCGGCGAGCTTCAATTGGCAATTCTCGCGCGACGCCTCGCTCTCGCTCGGCGCTCGGCGCATCAACGGGATCGATCTGCCCACATCGTATTTCGCGCCGACTTTCACTCCGGTCTTTGCCGATAACCTCAGCGCGGCATTCCACTACCTCCACGGCCATAACGAGTTCTATCTCGTCTACGGCGATCCCAACGCACTCACCACCACGCCGGCGGTCTTCTTCAAGTGGATCTTCTACGCCGGGGCCGAAAAAGGAACCTGAGGTGTGGATTTGAAAATTCGGCGCATGCGACGCTTTTCACTCGCCGGCGCGCTTTTCGTTGCCGGTACTCTCTGCACATCGCTCGTTATTTCTGCCGCAACGTTACCGAACGTACGGGTCCCGATGCTCGCCAAGGAACCGTCGATGCACGCCCGGATCGATGCGAGCTGGGCCGGGGCTGCTCGAATCGTCTTGAGATACGATTTCACCAACCGCCGTCGCGTCTCGCACCCCACCGTCGTGTACGTCGCACAGGATCCGCAAGGGCTCGATTTTGCATTTCGCGTCCGCGAGCGCTCCCGAGTCACCGCTTCGACGGTGAGTGACGGCCCGGCGATCTTCGGCGACGATAGCATCCAGGTCTCGCTCGAGCCACAGGGGGTACGGGGCTTCGCCTATCAATTTTCCGCGAACCCGCGTGGGGCGCACTACCAAACTTCCACCGAAAACAGCGCCTACACGCCGCATTGGCTCTCACGCGGAAGAATTACCAAGCGCGGCTACACGGTAACGATGCACGTTCCATTTCAGATCATTCGCTCCGGCGGATCGCATTCGTGGAAAGCGCAGTTCGCGCGCTTCAATAACAAAGCAAACATCCTTCAAGTCTGGAGCTACGACGCCGAAGCGACATCGCCGACCCTCGCTCTCTATTCGGGCACGCTTACCGGCGTTGCGGTCGGGGCGGGCAAGAAGGCGAAATCGACGCGCCCGAAGGCGCGCTTCCAACCCTATCTTCTGGGAGTCGCGCGCTCCGGCGCCGCCGGCGGCTCGACCTCGCAGGTCGGGCTCGATATGGCGGTGCCGATCACGCCGACGGCTTCGTTCGTGGGATCGTTCCATCCCGACTACTCCAACGTCGAGATCGACCAACAGTCGATCTCGCCGACGGCATTTCCGCGCATGTATCAAGAAGTACGTCCCTTTTTTACGCAGGTCGCAAATGCCTTTGGAAACTTTGCGTGCAACGTGTCGTGCCCATCGATACTCTATACGCCCGCGATTCCAACCTTTCGCCAAGGGTACGGGATAGAGGGAACCCAGGGACCATTTTCGTTCTCCGGGTTCGACGCCGTTGGGGCGAACCGGACCGATCTCGCCGAAGCGTTAGACTTTTCCGTGCAAAACGCTCGCGAAAGCTACGGAATAAATGCAAATTCCGTAACCGCCGCAACGCCGACATTCGTCGATTCGACGGCGTTGATCAGCGGCGGTTTTATCGATAATAAGAAACATGTAGGGGTTTTTGCAAACTATGCACGCGAGAATGGAACATTTGTTACCGATCCATCTCAAGCGCACTATGGAGAAGTTGGGGCGTTTTACCAAACCGCCAATACCTATGCCGGCCTGGCGCGTCAATTCATCGGCGCGCAATTTTCGCCCGTCGATGCCTACCTACAGCAAAATAACACTGCGGGATACGACGCATTTGCGCATCACGTTTTTCATATGTCGCCGAGATCAAAATTGCTCGATATTCAGGCAACCACCGTCGATACACGGTTTTGGAACGACGCCTCACAGATGGCGCAGACGCAAAGCGTGGTGCAGTTGAATTTTGATTTTAGAAATCTCTGGACGATCGACGCCTCCGATGGCTCGATGTTCGTTAGATCGTCGGACGGAGAGTTGTTGCCGTTTAATGTCGGTAACGGTGGGCTGCTCGGATACAAGCTAAATTCGAATTTTCCGATTGGGATAGCTTTTGGGAATGGTTCCTACTATCACGGGCATGCGGCGAATTGGCAGTTTTTCGACACGCTTCCCGTTCGACGCAATCTAAGCCTCTCGCTCAATGTGAACGAGAACATCTACGCGTCGCACCTGGCCGCCGAACCATCCTTCCGGCAATGGCTGAATTCAGCGAGCATCAATTGGCAATTCTCACGCACGGCTTCGTTTTCGCTCGGCGCTCGGCGCATCAATGGAATCAGCTTGCCGAATTCTTATTTCGCGCCGAGCTTTACCCCGGTCTTCGCCGATAACCTCAGTGCGGCATTCCACTACCTCCACGGCCATAACGAGTTCTATCTCGTCTACGGCGATCCCAACGCGCTCACCACCACGCCGGCGGTCTTCTTCAAGTGGATTTTCTACGCCGGGGCTGAAAAGGGAACGTAGCGGTCGAAAGACCCGAACATGGTTGCGAAGATACCGGGGCCGAGCCGAAGTGAAACGTTCGCCCGGCTCGGCATGCAGCCGTTCCTTCGGTTGCCGACGTTTTTAGCCGAGATTGCCGAACGGTACGGCCCGATCGCAACGTTTCAAATTCCGTTTCGACGCTTTCTCTTTCTCAACGATCCGCAACAGATCAAAGACGTGCTCGTGACGCAGCAGCATGCGTTTGTGAAATCCGAGGGAGGGCGCGCCCTGCGTCGCCTGCTTGGAAACGGACTGCTGACGAGCGAGGAGCCGGAGCACCGGCAGATGCGTCGGGTCGTGCAACCGGCATTCCATCGCGAACGCATCGCGGCGTACGCTCGCGCGATGCTCGCGCATGCGACGCGTTGGTGCGAGGAGCGAAGCGCGGAGGAGCGGGTCGAGATGCACCCCGCAATGAGCGAGTTGACGCTCCGTATCGCAAGCGAGACGCTCTTCGGCGTCGATGCGGGCGAGCGCGCGAGTGAGGTGCGCGCCGCACTGCGGGCAACGATGGAGAGCTATCCCTCCGGAATCGGTCCGCTCGGGCAGCTTCGTTCGCGGCTAGGGTTTTTGCCTGCGACGCGACGCTTTAACGAAGCGCGTTCGCGACTCGATGCGATCGTCTATGGGCTCATCGCGCAACGACGAGCGAGCGCCGAACGGGGCGGCGACGCACTCTCGCTTCTGATCGCTGCCGAAGACGCGGAGGATGGCTATCGCCCAACCGATCGTCAGGTCCGTGACGAAGCGCTGACGCTCTTTCTCGCCGGGCACGAAACCACCGCCAACGCGCTCGTCTGGACGTGGTATCTCCTCGCGCGCCACCCCGAAGTGGCACGGCGCTTGCACGAAGAAGTCGATGGCGCCGATTTTTCGCGCGATCCGATCGAGCTCGCGGCGAGCCTCGAGTTCGCGCGGCGCGTCTTTCGCGAATCGATGCGCCTCTATCCGCCGGCGTGGATCTTCGGGCGCGAGGCGCGCGAACGCGTAACGCTCGTCGGCGGCTACGATGTGGAGGCCGGGACGACCGTCCTGATATCGCCGCTCGTGCTGCATCGCCGCCCCGATCTTTTCCCGCAGCCGGAGCGCTTCGATCCCGACCGATGGCTCCGTACCGAAGTGCCGCCATTTGCCTACGTACCCTTCGGCGGCGGTGCTCGTCGATGCATCGGCGAGGAATTTGCGTGGACCGAGGGCGTGCTCGTGCTCGCGAGACTCGCGCGCGCGTTTCGATTCGCGTTGTGCGAGGAGGGCGTGCTGGAGACGGTGCCGCTCGTGACGTTACGCCCGAAAGGTCCCGTCGCGATGTGGGTCAGGAAACGCTAAAGCCAATTGCAAAGGCGACCTGCTCTCGAATACCACGCAATTGTATCTCTTCGACTCGCGATAACGTAAGCGTCACGCGTTGCTTTGCGACACTGGTGATGTGGTGCGCGAGCGTCCACGATACACGCGACGCGCCATTATCCGGCGTCGGGTCGATGCGCTGAGAGAAGGTGGGGTGAGCGAGATTCTGGTCGGTGGTAAGCGGAACGACCAGCAGATTTGGGTAGCTCTCCGGAAAGAGTTCGGAATCGCCAACGACGACGGCCGGACGAAGTTTAGTAGGCTCGCGCGCGAGAGCACCGCTTCGCCAGTCGACCAAGACGATCGAACCGGCAGGGGGGTTCAGCGCGGTTCTCCCGCGGGAATGCCGTAGGACTCAATTTCCTCACGTGCTTCGGGGTGCTCGGCGAGGTATGCGACGATTCGCTCGCCCTCCGCTCGTATTGCCGACCGACGCACGCGGCGTGCCTCGGCCTCTGCAAGATCGCGCACGAGCGCGCTGACACCGAGGCCACGAGCGCGGGCGAGCTCCTGGAGTGTCTCCCGGTCCTTGGGGGCGAGCCTGATCGTAAGGGTATCCGCCATCGTTGCGCGATTGTAACACGGAGGCGTGTCACCGACAAGTGTCGCGCCTCCGTGCGATCGCTTTTACGCAAGGACGAGCTGTTCGCTTGCGGCGCCGGCCTTTCGGAGCGCTTCGGCGATCATCTGCTCCTGGAGCTCCGGTACGATCCATCGCGCTTGCGCGTCGGGCGAGAGTTTGTCGATCGGATCGAAGTAGAGAAACGCCTTGCCCGGCTTGACGCTCGGAGCCGCATAGACGGCGATCCCGTTCTCGCGATCGTAATACTCGTAGGAATGAACGTCGCGTTTCCCGCCGCCGCCCGGTGCGTCGCAAACGAAGGTCGGCGTATTGAAGCCGGCGGTGCTGCCGCGCACGAACTTCTCGGTCTCGGTCGCCGTCTGAATGGTCGTGCGAAGCTCTTCGACGCCCTTCACCATATCGTGCATGTAGACGTAATACGGATGCACGTTGACGTGTCCGAGCCGCTTGACGAGCATCGCCATACGTTCGGGGGTATCGTTGACGCCGCGGATCAGCACCGACTGGTTGCGGGTGAAGATCCCGCGTTCGAAGAGCATGCCCATCGCCTTTTGCGTGATCCACGTAATCTCTTCGGGTGCGTTGAAGTGCGTGTGCAAGACGACGTCTTTGCCGAGCTTGCGGCCGCGTTCGACGATGGCGGTGATCGCATCGAGCCACTCGGTATGCGTGATGATCTTCATCGGCATGATCGCCGGGCCTTTGGTGGCGAAGCGCATGCGGCGCACGTGCGGGATATCGAGCAGTGCGTTGCCGATGAGTTCGATGTTCTTCGGCGGCAATTGATAGGTGTCGCCGCCGGAGATCACGATATCCTCGAGCTCCGGGCGCTCGCTGATGTATTGAAAGGCTTGCTGCCACTGCGCGGGCGTCTTGGCGAGCGAGACTTTATCCACTTCCTCGGTATCGGGGCCGATCGCGTAGCTGCGCGTGCAGAATCGGCAATAGACCGGGCAGACGTTGAGCGGCAGGAAGAGCGCCTTATCGGTGTAGCGGTGCACGAGCCCCGGCACCGGAGAATCGTCTTGTTCGTGCAGCGAATCGAGCGTCAGGCGCGGGTGATCGGGAAGCAACGAACTCGCCATCGGAATGAATTGCCGACGGATCGGATCGTTGTGCGGGTCGTTCCAATCGATGAGCGAGAGCGCGTAGGGCGAGACGCGCACGGCCATCGGCGCGTGGGCGAAGCCCGCTTCGATATCGGCGACGAACTCCGGTGGCGCCAGGTCGCGAATGGTTCCGACCAACTCTTCGGGCGTTTTGATCGAATGTTTCTGTTGCCAGAGATGGTCGAGGAAGGTCGCTTCGTCGACCTCGCGATACGCGGGCACGTGGCGCCAAAATTCGCCTTGCTTGAGATTTTTATACGCAAATTGCGATTCTGCCGCCGCCGGCTTTTTATGGACGATCTCGCTCATGGTCGCTGCCTCCGATAGATGGGTGGATTTACGAACGCGCGTATTTCGCGTTGAAGTAGGAATGGATCGCCGGAAAATCGCGAAGCGTCTGCAACGCGATCTCGGCGTGGTTCCGGGCGTACCCGTTGCCGACGATCATTGTGATATCTTTCGCCGCACCTTCGGCGCCGAGCGCCGCCGCGGTGAACGATGTCGACATCGAGAAGAAATAGAGGGTCCCGTCGTCCTTCGTCGAGAGGATCGACGCGAGCTCGGTGCCGGGAACGTTCACGCAATTGATCACGACGTCGGCGAGTTCGGGAAGCAGCGCTTCCACCCGTTCGCTCACGCCGAGCGTATCGCGTGCGTCGGCGACGATGAACGCATCGACGTATCCCTCGCGCCGCAGCAGCTGCGCCGCTTCGGTCTCCGCACTCGGTGCGATGCCGATCACGCACCCGTTCGCTCCGACTGCGCGTTTGGCGTGCGCGCACGAAAGCATGCCGCTCTTGCCGTCGGCACCGATGACGACGACGTTCTGCCCCGGTTTGCAGAGCCGGGCGACTTGCGCCGGCGCGCCCGCGACGTCGAGCACCGCGAGGGCGACGTTCTCATCGATATCCTCGGGAAGCTTCGACCATAGGCTTCGCTCGAACAGAATCGCGCTACCTTCGATCCAGATGCGCCCCGTCTTCGTGCAGACGCGCGTGATGCGGCGAACGTGCAGCGGGGTGAGCGTGAGCGAGACGAGCGATGCGATTCGGTCGCCGACCTTCAATGCAATGCGGTCGCGGAGCCGCTCGCCGATCGCGGCGACGCGCCCGATGAACATGCCCCCGCTCCCGGTGACGGGGTTGTGCTGTTTGCCGCGCGTCGCGACGATATTCGCAACGTGCGCGCCGATGCGCGCTTCGTCGCCCCCTTCGGCGTCGGCGATCTGTTTGAACGATGCCGAATCGATATTGAGGACTTCCACCTCGCAGAGAATTTCGTTCGCGCGGGCGACCGGCGTATTATCGAGACGCAGCGCGCTCTGCGGCATGGCGCCGGCGGGTTCGAGCACGCGATGCGTGCCGAGGGGATGGAGCGATGTTTCGACGGTTGTCGTCATGGTAAGAGCGAGATGCCTCCGCGTTCGAATGGGGTTGAGAGCACGATCGTCGTGCGCGTGCGTGCCATGCCGCGCATGGTTTTCAAACGCGTCAGCAGATCGTCGAGATGGTCGGTCGAGCGCGTCATCACTTTGCAAAGAAACGACTCTTCGCCCGCAACGCTATGCACTTCCACGATCTCCGGAATCGCGCCGAGCGCCTCGGTGAACGCCGCGTAATCGCAATCTTGCGTGGTGTAGCAGCTGATGAAGGCGATCAAACCGAGGCCGATGCGCTTCGCATCGAGCTGCGCGGCGTAGCGGCGCACGAAGCCGCGCGCCTCCAAGCGCTTCACGCGCTCGTGCGCTGCGGGCGCACTCAAACCCACCAGTGCACCCAGCTCGGCATAGGTCGAGCGGGCGTTGCCCTGGAGGGCGTCGAGGAGACGGGCGTCGAGCTCGTCGAGTTCGCTCTGGGCGATTGAAAGAGATACGGTCATATGCTTGGTTTGCCGAACATTATTCGGCCCAAGCAGTGTAACACCGTCGATTCATTCAGCGCAAGGGGGCGGCGACATCCTCCAGAGCGCGCTGGGCGAGGACCCGAAGCATCCGTTTGCGGTAGAGAAGGCTCGCGTTGGCATTCTCGAGCGGTTTTCCGGCCCGGAAGACCTCCTCGGCGGCATCGGCGAGCGTCTCCGCGGCAAAGCGGCTGCCGAGCAGCAGCGCCCCCGCCGCCTCGACCTCGATCGGCGCGGAGCCGACGGCATTGAGGAGGATGCGTGCCTGCGTGCAGGTGCCCGCCTCGTCGGTCGCCACCGCGACCGCGACGCCGAGCAGCGGAAAGTCGAACGCGTTGCGGAGCCGGAGTTTGCGGTAACTGCTGCGCGCGCCGCGCCCCGGCGGCGGCAGCTGGATCTCAGTAAGAATTTCATCGCTTCGGCGAACGGTCGCACGCGCGCCGTCGTTCTGGAAGAAATCGCGCGCGGCGACGCTGCGGGCGCCGTGCGGGCCGACGAGCGAGATGCGCGCGTCGTAGGCCTGCATGACCGCTGCGGTATCCGATGCGTTGATCGCTTTACAGGTGGGGCTATGCAGCGCGACGCGGCAGATATCGCCGTCGCGTTTCAGGCAATACCCGAGCGCCTTGCGCCACTCGGCGCTTTGGTTGTAGTAGGTGCAACGTGTCTCCAGGCAGAGGTTTCCGCCGATGGTGCCCATGTTCCGAATCTCCGGCGTTCCGACCAGGGCGGCGGCGGTTGCGAGTGCGGGGTAATGCAGCGAGACTGCTGGATCGCGCGCGATGCTATCGAGCGAGCAGAGCGCGCCGAGGCGCAGGCCATGCGCGGGATCGAAGTGGATGCGGCGCAACTCGGCGATCGAACGGAGCCCGACCACGACGCGCGGCGTGAAGAGCCCGAGTTTCATGTTGGCGTAGAGATCGGTTCCGCCGGCGACGGGAAGCGCGTCGTTCCCATACTCCGAGAGTAGCGCGGCGGCATCTTCCACCGAGCGCGCGGGCCGGAATTCAAATGCGGGTAAGCGCAGCATGCGGAGCTCTCCTTACGCCGTTTTCGCCGCGACGGGAGCGCGCAGGCGGAGCGGCCCGGTCGTGCCGTCGAGCGCCTGCAGCACGCGCTCGGGCACGATCGGCGTGGCGAAAATGCGCGCGCCGATCGCATCGGCAACCGCGTTGGCGATCGCGGGAATGACCGGATTGAGCGGGCCTTCGCCGGCCTCTTTCGCACCGTACGGGCCTTCGAGTTCTTCGGTCTCGATGACGATCGCTTCGATGCGCGGCGTATCGAGCATTGTCGGCGTCTTGTAATCGAGAAGATTGGGAATGCGGTGGAGATCGTCGCGGAACGCCGATTCTTCCATGAGCGCTTCGCCCATCCCCATATAGGCGCTCCCTTCGATCTGCCCTTCGACGATCGAAGGATTGAGCGCGCGCCCGCAGTCGTGCGCTAAGACGATGCGGTCGACGCGAACTTCACCGGTCTCGAAATCGACCTCCACTTCGGCGACGCACGCGCTATACGAATACGCCGGCGACGGGCCGACCCCCGAGCCTTTGAAATCGCCATGAAGATCGGCGGGCGGCGTGTACGAACCGACGCCGACGAGCGTTCCGCAGCGCGCCTCGGCGGCGCGCGCCGCATCGACGAATGCGAGCGCGCGATCGGGTTCTTCGCGGTCGAAGATGCGACCGCTCGCAAACGCGCAGCGCTCCGGAGCGATCCCGAGTTCTTCGCTCGCCGCTGCGGCGATCCGTTCGCGAACCTCGAGTGCGGCGCTGCGCGCCGCATTTCCGGCCATAAAGGTGACGCGGCTGGAATAGGAGCCGAGATCGACCGGCGTGAGATCGGTATCGCCGGCGCAGACGCTCACGTCGAGAATCTCGACGCCGAGCGTTTCGGCGACGATCGCCGCGAGCATATTTTGCGAACCTTGCCCGCAGTCGCTCGTACCGCAGAAGACCGTGACACCGCCGCCGCGATCGACCTTCACGACCGCGCCGGAGTGCGGCATCGGGTTCCAATAGATCGGCAGCCCCGCGCCGCAGAGATACGCGCTCGCGGCGAGGCCGATCCCGCGCCCCGGCGCGAGTTTCCCATGCTTCGCACCGTAATCGGTCCGTTCGGAGACGGCACTCAAAGCCTCGCGAATGCCGCAACTCGTTACGCGCAGATGATTGATCGTGCGCGAATAGGGATCGACGGCGATCGCCGCGCGATAGACTCCCGCATCGAGGCCGAGCGCGTTCGCGATATCGTCGAGTTGCGATTCGAAGGCGTAACGCGGCTGCGTCGTTCCGTGCCCGCGTTTCGGTCCGCAGGGCGGCTTATTGGTGTACGCACGACAGCCGTCGAATGCGTACGCTCCCATCTTGTACGTCACCGGGAGGAGCGCGCCGGTGTAGTAGGTGGTCGCCACGCCGTAGGAGCCGAAGGCTCCGCCGTCGAGCCAGGTCTGCAGGCGGCAGGCGGTAATCGTGCCGTCGTTCTTCACGCCGGTTTGCAGGTGGATGCGCACCGGATGGCGCCCGCGATGGGTGTAAAACACCTCTTCGCGCGTGAGCGTAAACTTCACCGGGCGCCCCGTCGCGCGCGCGAAATATGCGGCGGCGAGTTCGTGGGCGACCGGCTCGGTTTTTCCGCCGAAACCACCGCCGATCGGCGGCGCGACGATGCGAATCCGGCTCGCCGGCATTTCGAGCACCGCGGCGGCGACGCGGTGCAAGTAATGCGGGGTCTGCGTCGAGGACCAGAGCGTCAATTTTCCATCGGCGCCGCATATCGCGACCGCCGAATGCTCCTCCAACGCCGCGTGCGTGTTGCCTTCGAAAAAATACTCATCGTCGAAAACGCGATCGGCATCGGCGAATCCGGCTTCGATATCGCCGAAGGTGAGGTGAACGTCCTTGTGGACGTTATTGCTCTTGCGCGACTCGGGATGAATCTTCTCGCCGGCCTCGGCGATATCGCGCAGGGCATCGTCGATCGACATCACCGAAGGAAGCGCTTCGTAACGAACCTCGATAAGCGCGGCGGCCCGTTGTGCGGTGCGCTCGTCTTCGGCGACGATTCCGGCGACCGGTTCGCCGACGTAGCGGACCTTCTCGATTGCAAAGACCGTTTCGTCCTGCGTCGAGGGCAGAATGCCGTAGCGCACCGGGAGATCGTGCCCGGTTGCGATCGCGACGACGCCGGGAAGGCGGAGCGCCTTTTCGTAGTCGATGGAAAGAATGCGCGCGTGCGCGTGCGGGCTGCGAAGCAGCCGTCCGAAGAGCATGCGCGGAAACGCCATATCGTCGGCGAAGAGCGCGGCTCCGGTTACCTTTGCGTATCCATCGACGCGGGGCAGCGCCGTGCCGACGACGCGCCCTTCGCCGATACGCGCGCCGTCGTTACCCATGTGCCGTCGCGCGCATGCGTCGCCCCGCGAGCGCGACCGCTTCGACGATCTTCGTGTATCCGGTGCACCGGCAGAGATGCCCGGCGAGCGCCTCGCGAATCTCCGCCTCGCTCGGTGAGGTCGTGCGTTCTAAGAGATGGATCGCCGCGATAATGAACCCGGGAGTACAATAGCCGCATTGCGCGGCGCCGAGTTCGAGAAATGCGCGCTGGACGGGGTGCAACGCGTCGGCGACGGCGACACCTTCGACGCTGGCGATGGGGCGGTCGATCGTTTCGGCGGCGAGCGTCAGACACGAGAGCACCGGGGTTCCGTCGACGAGCACGGTACAGGCACCACACTGGCCGAGTTCGCAGCCGTGCTTGGTGCCGGTCAACCGCAAGTCTTCGCGAAGAACTTCCAAGAGCGTCGCGTGCGGGGGGAACGCCAAGGTGACGTCGCGCCCGTTGACGTTGAGGGTCGCTAACATTTTCGACGGAGGGGGCGACACGGTCGTTACTCACCTCTTGCGCGGATTGCACCGCGCAGAATCTGCGCGTCGTGAAGATACGAAGAAGGGTTGCCATCGATACCGAGCAACTCCTTTGATGAAGTAATCGAAATTATGTTAGCCGTTCCTTACAATAAAATGTCGAAAAGCGTAAACCAAAAATATGCTTGATATTCTTTCGCGTATCGTCACTTTGCAGAACGAAGGCCGCGAGATCGTACTCGCAACGCTCGTCGAGGTGCGCGGCTCGTCGGCACGGGATCCCGGCGCGGCGTTCGCCGTCAGCGACCGGAGCGAACTCGTCGGTTCGATCGGTGGTGGATGCGTGGAAGCGGCGCTCGTCGATGAGGCGCGCGAGATCTTCGGTGGTGGGAGAGCGCGCGTGCGTTCCTATGGATTGTCGGATCGCGAAGGCGCCGCGCTCGGGATTCGTTGCGGCGGCGAGCTCACGATCGTGCTCGATCGCCCCGACCCGCGCTATTGTGCGGAGCTCGAACTCGGCCGCGACGAGTTCCTCGCCCACGCTCTGCGGATCGATGGCGACGCGATCGGCGCGCGCGCGGCGTTCGCGGCGGAGGGCGTTCTTGGGACGCTCGGCGATCCCGCGCTCGACCGCGCGGTTGCAAGGCGCGTGCGCGAAGAGAAGGGTAGCGAAGCGCGTTGCCTCGAGATCGAAGGTGCGAACGTCTTTCTCGCTCCAAAACGCGTCGCTCCTCACCTCTATCTCTTCGGCGCGCTCGATTTTGCCGCCGCGACGATCGAGGTCGCGCACCTGCTCGGCTATGTGGTGACGCTCTGCGACGCTCGCGCACCGTTCGTAACGAAAGAACGCTTTCCGAACGCCGACCGCATCGTCGTTGCGTGGCCGCATGAATTTCTCGCGTCGGCGCCGATCGACGAACGGACGGCGATCGTGTCGTTCGCACACGATGAAAAATTCGACGTTCCGCTACTGCTGGCGGCAGTTCGTTCGCGCGCGGGTTTCGTCGGTGCGGTCGGCAGTCGCACGACGCACGCGCATCGCAGCATCGCGCTGCGCGAGGCCGGCATGACCGAAGAGGAGCTCGCGCGCGTGCGCGCGCCGGTCGGGCTCGATATCGGCGCGCGCACCCCCGAAGAGACGGCGCTCGCGGTGCTCGCTGAGATCGTCGCCGTCGAACGGGGGCGTTCGGGCGGAACGCTCTCGCACGGGATCGGACCGATTCGCGGGCGCGGAGCGACGTGAACGTCACCGCGGTGGTGCTCGCCGCCGGCGAAGCGAGCCGCATGGGCGAACCGAAATTGCTGCTCGAGATCGGCGGGATGCCGATGCTCGCGCGCGTACTCGGCGCGTGCGCGCACCTTCCGCGGCTCGTCGTCGCTTCCCCGAGCCTGCGTCCGTTCGTCGATGCGAGCGGCGTGCGCTGCATCGTGAACGATCGACCGGAGGTGGGAATGGCGCGTTCGATCGCGCTCGCGGATGCGGTGACGGAGCCCGATCGTGCGATCGTGCTCCTCCTCGGCGATAAGCCGCTCGTCTCGCGCGCGCTCGTCGACGCGGTGATCGAGGGCGCGCGCGGTGTCGACATCTGCTTTCCGGAGCACGACGGTGTCGGCGGGCACCCGGTCTACTTCTCCGCGCGCGCGCGCGAACGGCTCGCGCATCTACCGATGGGCGATTCGCTGCGTTCGCTGCGCGACGATCCCACCTTGCGGCGCCGGGCGCTGCCGATCGACGATATCGGAGCGTACGCCGATGTCGACGATCCCGAAACGCTGCGGCGCGTGCGCCTTCAGGCCGCGCGGGGGAATCCGTAGCGGCGATCGCACTGAAGGGAGCGATGCGCTCGCGGCTAAAGGCGCCGAGAACGAGCGAGCCGCGAGGATTGGTATGGCCGACACGAAGCATCACCATCACGTACGAATGATATGGACGGGGAGCGGGGGCGTTGGAACCACCTCGTATCGAAGCTACGGACGCGATTATGCGTTGATGGCCGACGGTAAGGCGACGCTGAAGGGATCCGCCGACCCGCAGTACCGCGGCGATGCGGCCCTTTGGAATCCGGAGGAACTCTTGCTCGCTTCGCTGAGTGCCTGCCATCAACTCTGGTACCTCCATCTCTGCGCGAGCGCCGGCGTCGTCGTTCGGGCCTATGAAGATCGAGCCGAAAGTACGATGGTCGTTCATCCGGATGGAAGCGGTGAGTTCATCTCGGTGCTCCTCCGGCCAGCCGTTACGATCGCCGTCGGTTCCGATCGCGAGCGCGCGCTTGCACTCCACGCTGACGCGGCGAACATGTGCTTCATCGCGCGCTCGGTAAAGTTTCCCGTCGCGCACGAGCCGACGATCGAATTCGAGCGTGCGGCGCCGTGATGCGCCGCATTGCCGCAGCCGTGCTGCTCCTGCTCGTTGCGGCGTGTTCGCGCGGGGCGCGTACGAACGCGCCGGCGCGGACGGTGCGCTTTGCGATCGCCGCCGACCCGACGACGCTGAACCCGCTCTTCCTCACCCCCGACGCCGCCTCGGTCGATCAACAGGTGGCGCGTTTGCTCTTCGAACCGTTCGTCGATCTCGACGCGCGCGGGCGATTGGTGCCGGTCTTGCTGCGCGAGATTCCGACGCGCAAAAACGGTGGGATCTCGGCGGACGGCCGCACCATCACCTATCACCTCCGCCCCGGCGTGCGTTGGAGCGACGGCGTTCCGGTCACGAGCGCCGACGTGCTCTTCACGTTGCACGCCATTCTCGATCCGCGCAATCCCGTCCGGACGCGCGAAGGCTACGATACGATCGATCGTGCCGTCGCTCCGAACGCGAGCACCGTCGTCCTGCATCTCCGCAGACCGTGGGCTCCGGCGGTCGCGACGTTTTTCTCCTACGGGATCGAGCCCTACGCGGTGGTGCCGGCGCACGTGCTTGCGAACGTACGCTCGCTGCGCACCGCGAGCTTCAACGGCGATCCGCAAGTGAGCGATGGCCCCTATCGCTTCGTCTCGTGGCGGCGCGGCGACCGACTGACGTTTGCAGCGAACCCGCGCTATTGGCGCGGATCTCCGCGGATACGGCGCATCGTCGCGCGCATCGTCGCCGATCCCGGGACGAACCTGACGTTATTGCGCACCGGCGAACTCGATTGGAACCTCATCGCCCCCGCGCAACAGGCCGCCCTTCGCGGCGCGCGCGATATTCGCGTAAAACGCGTGCCGACGAGCGTCGTCGCGGGGCTCGTGCTCAACGTCGAGCGCGGCGCGCTGCGCGACGTGCGCGTGCGGCGTGCGATCGCCGAGAGCATCGACCGCGAAGCGATATCGCGCAAGATCACCCTCGGCGTCTACCCGGTCGCCGATACGCTCCAGCCGAGTTATTCGTGGGCGCTCGATCCGTACGTACGCGCGCCGGGCTACCACCCGCAGCGCGCCGATGCGCTGCTTCGAGCGGCGGGCTGGCGGCGCGGCCCCGGCGGGATGCGCTATAAGAACGGCAAGCCGCTCCACCTGCTCTACGTGCAATTTCCCGAATCGACGACCGGCGTTCTCGTCGCAACCTTCATCCAGCAAGCGTTGCGGGCGCGCGGCATCGCCGTCACCCTCAAGAGCGTCGGCAACGCGCAGCTCTTCCTGCCGAAGGACGGAACCCTGGCGCGCGGGCAATTCGATCTCGCCTACATTCCCTGGACGATGGGCATCGATCCCGACGACTCGTCGATTTTGCGCTGCGGCGCTCCGGAGAATTACATGCGTTGGTGCGATCCGCTCGTCGATCGCCTCGAGGCCCGGGCGCTCGACGCGAGCTCGAAGCGGCTTCGAAAACGTCTCTACGCACGCATCGAAGCGCGCGTCGCCTCGCAGGTGCCGCTGCTCGTCCTCTTCGACGCGTCCTATCTCTACGCGTACGATGCAAGGCTTGAAGGCTTCGCGCCGAATCCGGTGCTTCCAACCGCTACTGCTTGGGCCTGGCGCGTGCGCCCGGCCGTTCCTCGGAGGTAACGCGTGAACGCTGCTGCTGTTATCGGAAACGCCCTATCGCACGTCTATCTGCTCTTTTATGCGCTCGCGGTGATTCTTTGGTGGCGAACGATGCGCCGCGCGCGCCTCGAACATCGCGCGCTCGACAGCGCGTTCGTGTTTTGGGGCGAGTTGCTCTTTTGGTACGGCGGACTCACGCTGATTTGGGCCGGATTCTTTCACGGATACGAACAACACATCACCGCCGCGAGTATCGGCTGGCAGCCGAGCCCCTTCGAATACGAACTCGGATGGTTCGAAATCGGCGTCGGCATTGCGGCGCTCTTCGCCCGTCGGCAGAACTATGGGTATCGCTTGGCGCTGACGATTCCCATCGTGATATTCTCGTTCGCCGCGGCGGCACAACATATCACGATGATGGTGACGAAGCATAATTTCGCGCCGAACAACGCGGGCATGATGCTCTGGCTCAACGACATCATCATGCCGCTGCTCTTGGCCTGGCTCGCCTTCGCGGCGCGCGAAGAGAACCGCTAGCCGCCCCATAGCATCGGTTGGTTTAGTGTGATAGACTAGGTCTATGAAAACCGCCAACCTCTACGAAGCGAAGACGCATCTCTCGGCGCTCGTTGCCGAGGCGCTTGCAGGTGAGGAGGTTGTCCTCGCGCGCAACGGGGTGCCGCTCGTCCGCCTCACGCCGGTCGAGCAACCGTCATTTGCCGACGCTCTCGGCATGGACGCCGGACGCATTTTTATCGCCGATGATTTCGACGCGACTCCAAGCGATTTTCAGGAGTATTCGTGAGCGGCCGCGTCCTGCTCGACACCCATGTGTTTCTCAGCCTTCTCGCGGAGCCCAAACGCATTCCATCGACGATGCGACGAAGCATCGAGGTCGCCGACGAGCGGCTCCTCTCCGTAGCATCGGTCTGGGAGATGGCCATTAAAAGCTCGATTGGAAAACTTCGTTTGCCGATGCCGGTCGGTGAATTCGTGCGGAGTCGCATGAAGGCTCTCGATGGCCGTATCATCGCGATTTCGGCGCGACACGCGGCCGCCGTTGAGGCGCTCCCACTCCATCATCGCGATCCATTCGATCGACTGATCGTCGTTCAGGCGATGCTTGAGGACGCTCGCCTCATGACGCTCGATTCGGCGTTGGAGGCATACCGAGGGCGAGCTCCCTCAGGGCAACGGAAGAAGCGCCGATGATCCGTGCGGCATCGCCATGGTGATGATCCCCGGGGCGTAGAGCAGCGGGGCACCGGCGCGGCCGCGCGCGACGTCGATGCGTACCAACGCGTTATCGCGCATATCGATGACGTAGGCATTCGCACCGCCGGGAGTGAACGCGGCCTCGAACGGTGCGCCACCGACGACGATGTAGGGAGAGACCCGGCGTAGCGTGAGATCGATCGGCGTTACGGAGATGCCGTCGAGATTGGGAACGTAGGCGAGCCGACCGTTCGGCGAAATCGCGACCATCTGCGCCTGCGCGCCTGCGGGAAGTGCGGCGAGCACTTGGAGCGTTGTGGTGTCGATAACGCTCACATCATCGCTACGATTGTTGGCGACGTAGAGCGTGCGCCCGTCGGGCGAGATCGCGATGCCGGTCGGTTCGCGGCCGACCGCGATGGCGGGAAGCGCGCTTTGCGTGTGCAGATCGATCGGCGTCACGGTAT
>JAJYHP010000189.1 GCA_021784715.1 bacterium | reverse complement strand
CCTCGCTCGTGCGTCGAAGTAAAGATATCGAGCAGGTGCATCTCGTTCTCGGCGGCCCGAGCGTCAGCGCGCGCGACGACCGGCGTTACGCACTCTCGGTCGCGCAGACGATTCTCGGCGGCGGAATGTCGAGCCGGCTCTTTCAGGAAGTTCGCGAGAAACGCGGGCTCGTCTATACGATTACGGCGTACGGAAGCACCTATCGCGAGGCCGGTAGCCTCGCCGTTTATGCCGGCACGTCGTTAAAAAACGCCCAGCCGTGCATCGACACGATTCTCGATGAGGTCGATCGGCTTGCGAGCGAACCGGTCGGCAACGAAGAGCTGCGACAGGCGAAGGAACACCTGAAGGGCAGCATGATGCTCGGCCTTGAGAGCACGTCGAGCCGCATGATGCGCCTCGGGCGCCAAGAACTCGTCCACAGCCGCGAGATTCCGCAAGAGGAGATCGAGGCGCAGATCGATGCGGTGAGCACCGATGCGGTACTTGAGGTCGCCCGACTCGCCTTTACGCCGCAACAACGCGCGCTCGCGCTCGTCGGGCCGACGGCTGCCGCCGAGATCGGATGGGGAGCGCGCGGTGCATAGCCTTCCGCTGATACCGCATCTCTTTTCGGGGAAGCTCTGGGGCGCGATGCTCATCACGTTCATCGTGCAGGGCGTGACGATCGGGGCATACGCCGCTCGCCTCGCCGGCGTGCAGACCAAGCGCATCGCTACCTCGATCTCGCTCTTCAATCTCTTCGTTACGACCGGGCGCCTCGCCAATCTCTTCTCGGCGTTTTTTGTGGGGCCGCTCTCGGACACCGCCGGACACGCGGTGCTGCGCTACCGCCATCATCCCGGCGACGTCGCGCTCTGGCAGCATACCTTCGAAATACAACTGCGATTGATCGTCCTCGCGGGAACCTTCGGGATGATCGTCTTCGCGCTCTTCCTGCCGATGTTTGCCTATCTGTTCCGGCGCGGCGTCGCCTCGTTTGAGGCACGCGGCTCGGTGCCGCATGCCGTCGTCCGCTTGTTGCACCCGCGTATTTTTTTGGAGGTTTTACGGGCGCAACATTTGCCGACCCTCGCTCAATTACGCTCGTTTCAATGGCGGCGATTACCGCGACGGATGTTGATCTTCAACGTGTTGGTGATGGCGGTCTACGCAATCGGCGTTCAAGCTTCGTTTCTCGCCTCGGTCTTCGATCCGGCCGTTTCGCGCACCGCGATTAGTCTCTCCGGCGTCATTAACGGTATCGGGACCATCGCCTTTACGCTCTTCGTCGATCCGACGTCGTCAATGATTACCGACCAAGCGATCCACGGTAAACGCAACATCGACGAGGTACGTTCGATGGTCTTCTACTTGTCGCTGACGGCAATAATCGGTACGATACTCTCGCAGTTGCTCTTCGTCCCTGCAGCGCTTTTGATCGAGGAGGTAGCCCGCTTTGCCGTCCACGTTCACTTCTAGAGCCCGCTCGCTCGCACTCGTTGCTTCGATGCTTGCGCTGAGCGGGTGCGCGCATTCCGTCGCCTCCTGGATCGCCCAGACGCGCGTTCACCAAGGGCGCCTCGCACTCGCTCGCGGCGACGTTCGCGGCGCCGAGCTCTCCTATCGCCTCGCTCTCAAGATCGATCCGCACGATACAACCGTGCGCGAAGGGTATGTAGCCGCCGCCGCCGACCTCGCCCACAAGCAATATACGCTCGGCGACCTTCAAGGCGCGCTGGGGACGATCCGCCAGGCGGAGCATATCGCGCCGAAGGACCTGCGCCTGCAGGCACTTCGAGCCGAGATTGAGAGCGCGAGCCTCAAACAGAGCATCGTCAGCTCGAACTATCCGACCTATCGCAGCGCCGCGCGCCGCATTCTCGAGGCGTACGCGCAGCTCGATATCGCTAATAGGGCGATCGTCCGCAACCTCCATCGCTTTTCCTATACCTACGACACCGCCGATCTGACCTCGGCGATTAAGGCGTCGTACGAATTAGAGCTCGACGTTGCGCGGAACACCAATCGCTTGATCGCCTATCGACAGCTGGTCAGCTCCGGCGTTCCCAACGCTGCGGCATCGAGTTCCTCGAACCTCGGAGGCGCGTCGCTACTACCCCTTCCCTGAGTGGAGCACGCAGAGTCCGTGCGCGGTGAGGAAGGCGCGCCCCACACCCGCGCGTTCGGCACGGCGGAATGCGCGCCAGCGCTTCCGCGCCCCCGGAAGGATCGCTCGTAACGAGGTGTGGTAGACCGGCCAGCTGACGCCGGGAAAACGGACGACCGGGAAGCGCGACATCCACGCGCAGAGTTCGAGATTCTTGCGGAAGCGTGTATCTTCGATCGAGATGAAATATCTCGATCCTTTCGCGATAGCGCTCTCTTCATCGAAGGGCGTCCAGAGATAGGGATCCTCCTCCCATCCGAATCGGTCCATATAGTAAAAGATATCGGGGCCGTAGTGAGCGATAACGGGTAAGGCGTTCCGCGGAAGCGCACGGTCGAGGGCGACGGCATTGCGATATGCCGTTTTGCTATAGCGGTAATAGGGCGCGATCGCCGTCAGCCCACCGATCAGGACCGCCGCACCGAGGATCGTCCCGCCGGCGGCGAGAGCGAACCTCGTGCGAGGTTCGCGGCCGAAACGATCGCGCGCCCAGACGGCGGCGCCGCCGATCGCAAGCGCGCATGGCGGGAGCAGCAAAAAGAGATAATAATCGACGCGTTCGACGGCGATCACCGCATATGTGTAGAGCGCCGCGCCGAGAAACCAGAGCGGGAGGAGCAACGGCGAGCGCATCTTCACGCGCGGCAGAGTGAAGAGGGAGAGGAAAGCCACGATGCTTCCGATCGTCCCCAACATCGTGATCCGGAACAGGTTGAGGCCGAAGAGCGCATGCTTGACCTGCCACGCGAAGGCGTGAATCGAGGTAAACGATCCGATGAGGTGCGGAAGGACGTGCTTGGCGAGAATGCCGCTCGCCCAGAGCCATTGCGCGTGCGCGCGCACTGCGTGATCGTACATCTCGAGGATCGCCAGCGGGACGAACCCCAGCACGATCAATGCGGTCGGCCGAATCGCGTGTTTTGCGCGCAGGCGCTCGACGAGCGGGCCAAGTGCGGCAAAGAGGCCGGCCAGCGCGACGGGTTTAGCAAGTAACGCCAGGGTGCAGAGCCCCGCGGCGCGCGCGAGGCGGCGCGGTTCGACGGCGAGATCTTCCAGCAGAAGCCGCGCCGTTGCATAGAGCGCCGCCGTCAAGAAGAAGACCATCGCTGCATCGGGCGTGAAGGTGCGACCGTAATAAATGCTTCCGGGAAAGATCGCAAACGCAAGCGCGGCGACGAGCCCGGCGAGTGCGTCGTCGAAAAGCCATCGTCCGAAGAGCCCGATCACCGCAATGGTGGCGACGCTGAAACCGAGGCTGAGCAGGCGTCCGAAAATCGGGTGGATGCCGAAGAGATGATAGAGCGCCGCCGCGAGATACGGGACGATCTGCAACTCCAGTTCGACGTAGTGCGGCGGCGGCCCGTCGTAGTTGGTTTGCGGGTAGAGTATATTGCCGTTGAGACGATAGAAATTCCGCGCGATGTTCGCGGTATCGCCTTGACGCCAATTCGGATGGTCGAGGATCGGGTTATGTATGCCGTGCAACCGTAAGGCTGCACCGAACACGCAGATCGCCAGCAGAAGAAAGCGGAACGATTTCACCGCGTGTGCCGGAACGTCCAGTATTTATTGACGAAGAAGTTCACGAAGATTCCCGCGATTGTACCGACGAGCCAGGTGCGATGCCCGTAGTGGTTGCCGAAGAACGGCTTGGTGAGCGGGGCGACGCCAAGGCCGACGAGCAGCGCGAGCGCGGAAACGGTAAGGAATTGCACCCCCTCGCGCACCGCGTTGGCGTCGGAACGGAACGTCCAGCGTCGGTTGAGATAGTAGTTCGAGACGCCGCCGGCCATGAACGCAATCGAATAGATGATTGCGTACGGCAGGGCTTGGTCGTGGTTGGGAACGAGACGCTGGAGGATGGTAAACAGCACGAAATTGAGGATCGTGCCGGAGAGCCCGACGATCGCAAATTTCGTGAATTGGCGAACGCCGCGGCGCTTTGCGACATTGTGAACGATACTATGCAACCCAATACCAATCGGCGAAGAGAACGGTGAAAAGCCCTAAGAGCGGGAGCGAAAACGCGAGAATAAGATTGTTGACCCACGGACGATCGCCCCAGCGGGCGAGAATCGCAAAGAGCGGAAAGAGCACGAGGGCAAAGCGCGGCATGCTCATGAGGCTCGAGGTGGACATCGGGATGAGCACCGAGAGCGCCATATAGGCGATGTACGACGGGCGCAGACGCTTCCATCCGAACAGCAGCACCCCGACCATGAGCGCAGTAAAACTCAGTTCGAGCGCCTGGTTCGCAACTGCGGCGCCGGAGTGCGCGTGCGCGATGGCAAGGACGGAATTGGCGACGCTGACCCATGGCGGCGCGAGGTGGCGGTTCCAGTGCGCTTGGACATGCGAAAAGAAGAGCGGATCGCCGGTGACCACCCACAGGTAAGCCATATAGAGTGCGAGCCCGCAGCCGATCAACGCCGCCGGGAGCAGCGCGCGTAGGTTTTCGACGAGGCGCGGCCGATAGGCGGCGTACCACTCCAACGCAAAAGGCACGATCAGGAGAATGCCCTCGACGCGCGTCATCGCGGCGAAAAAGCCGATTGCGCCGGCGACGAGCCAGCGGCGACGACGCAAATAGAAGAACGTCGCAACGGTGAGCATGAAGAAGAGCGACTCGGTGTAGACCGCCGAGAAGAAGACCGCCGACGGAAAGATCGAGACATAAAATATCGCGCGCCGCGCAACGGTGCGATCGTATTCGCGTTCGAGCAATTTGTAGAGAAAGAGAAGGGCGAAGAAAAAGCACGCGTTGGAGATCAGCAGGCCGGCGACGAGATGATTGCCGACCAGCACGCCCAGCGCGCGGATCATCATGGGATAGAGCGGGAAAAACGCCATCTCGGTCCCCTGATAGCCGCGCGTCGCGATGTTGAGGTAATGGACGGCATCCCATCGCCCCCAGACCGCGAGGAGCAGTTGCGAGGACTCGCTGACGTGCTGCCCCGGCCGCTGTCCGATGATCACTGCGGCGAGTTCGGCGATGACGATAATCGCTGCGCGCGTGGCGACGAAATCGAGCAATACCTCGCGCACGGTCTGATTGAAGCGCGCGGCGATGAGCACTTTGAGCGTCGCAAAGAGCATCGCCGCAAGGACGAGCATCCGCGAACCGGTCGCCAGGTTCGGTGGAACGACATAGGTGGCCCAGAGCAACAGGAACGGCGCCCACGTTATGGCATCGTGGCGGAGCGATTTCGCATACGTTACCCCGGCACGGGCGCTAAAGTAGCGCGCATACTCCAGCCAGCTCGCGATCGCGGCGATCGCCCCGAGCAGCGGGAGCGCGAAGAAGGCGCACTCGTCGAGGAACGGGCTCAGGTTCGGCGCTGCCCAGCTCTCCCAGAGGAAGAAGCCGAGGGTGAGCCCTGCGAGCGTCACGACGAGGAGAGCAGGAATGCCTCCTTCGAGGGTGCGCTGGGTGGAATAGCCGGGGGGCGATACGGCGTTGGCGTGACGTTCGGACACGCCGGGGGGAGTTAAAGGATTCGCACCGCTTCCCTTGTAGCCTGAGGCGATGAACGATGTAACCACGCAGGAGCGTATGAAGCCCTCGCTTGATTTCGTTACCGTAACCGAGCGCGCGGCGCTCGCTGCTTCGCATTGGATGGGCCGCGGCGAGCGCGATATCGCCGACGGCGCGGCCGTTGAAGCGATGCGCGCGGCGCTCGGCGAGATGGAGATTAGCGGTCGGATCGTTATCGGCGAAGGCGAGCGCGACGAAGCACCGATGCTCTTCATCGGCGAAGAGGTCGGCTGCGGCGGCCCCGCCGTCGATATTGCAGTCGATCCGGTCGAGGGAACCAACCTCGTTGCAAACGGTTTGCCGAACTCCATCGCGGTCATGGCGATCGCGCCGCGCGGGGGACTCTTGCACGCTCCCGATTCCTACATGGAGAAACTCGCCGTCGGCCCGAAGGCTGCGCCGCACGTACATATCGATGCCTCGGTCCGCGAGAATCTCGCTGCCGTCGCGCGCGCGCTCGAAAAACCGGTCGGCGACATCTGCGTGGTGATCCTCGATCGACCCCGCCACGGCGATCTCATCGAACAGGTGCGATCGGCGGGGGCGCGCATCAAGCTGATCTCCGACGGCGACGTCGATGCCTGCATCGCAACCGCAATCGATACGACCGGTGTCCATGTAGCGATGGGAACGGGTGGTGCGCCGGAGGGCGTCCTCGCTGCGGCGGCGATCAAATGCCTCGGCGGGAATTTCATGGGACGGTTGAAGCCGCGTAACCCGCAGGAAGCGGCGCGCGCGCAGGCGATGGGCTTCGGCGATCTCGATCGCGTGCTCGCTATCGACGATCTCGTCAAGAGCGACGAGGTGCTCTTCTGCGCGACCGGTATTACCGACGGCGATCTCGTGCACGGAGTACGCTTCTACGAAAATCGCGCTCGCACGCGCTCCATTCTCGTGCAGGCCGGTGGAACCGTTCGCTTCGTTTCGACCACACACCATCTCGGCACTAGGAGATGAGCCGCCGAACGCACTACGATCTCGTGGTGATCGGCGCAGGGAGCGGCGGGTACGCTGCGGCGCGAACCGCGCGCGAACTCGGGGCGCAGGTCGGCATCGTCGATCGCGGCCCACTCGGCGGGCTCTGCATTCTGCGGGGATGCATGCCCAGCAAAGCCTTACTCGCGAGCAGCGATCGCGTCCAGGCGATTCGGACGGCGGTGGCGCTCGGCATTACCACCGGAGAGCCGCGGATCGACATGCCGTACATAGCGGCCCGTAAGCGCGCGCTCGTCGGCGAGTTTGCAGCGGATCGCATCGACGGCATCGAGCGGTTCCCGCTCCATCGCGGCCAAGCCCGCTTTATCGGCGAACGCGAAATCGTCGTCGGGGAGGAAATCCTCGAGGCAGACGCATTCGTAATCGCAACCGGAAGCAACGTCGCACCGCCCGTCCTTCCCGGACTCGTCGAAACCGGTTTTCTCGACAGCGACGCGTTGTTGGAGACGGAACGGGTGCCGGAGTCGGCGATCGTTCTCGGCGGCGGCTACGTGGGCTGCGAACTCGGGCAGTTTCTTTCGCGAATGGGAGCGCGAACGCAGGTGGTCATTCGCGGCGAACATCTGCTCTCGGGCGCAGATACCGATATCGGCGAGACGCTGACAGAATCATTTCGGAACGAAGGCATCGCCGTCCACGTACGCTCGCGCATGCAGTCGGTGCGCAAAGAACGCGGCCGAAAGATCCTGCGCCTAGAGCGCGACGGCATCGCACTCGACGTCGACGCAGAAGAGATTTTTTATTGTTTGGGACGCGTGCCGAACCTCGGCGGGCTCGATCTCGAGCGCGCCGGGGTCGCCGCACATGCAGTTACCGGTATCGAAATCGACGCCGCGATGCGGACGAGCAATCCGCGCATTTTCGCCGTCGGCGATGTCACCGGCGAGTTTCTCTTGGTGCACGTGGCGATCTACCAAGGGGAGATCGCGGCGCGCAACGCGCTCTCCGGCGGGGACGAGCGCGCCGACTATCGCCTGCAGCGCTCGCACACGATCTTCACCGAACCGCAGATCGCCGTCGCAGGGGCATCGGAGAAAGAACTGCAACGCGCCGGCACGCCGTATGTTGTGGGGCGATATGCATTTGCCGAACACGGTAAAGCGATGTGCCTCGGAAAGACCGACGGTTTCGTAAAAATGCTCGCCGATCCCGACGACGGCCGCATTCTCGGAGCGGCGTGCATCGGCCCGGAGGCATCGGAATTGATTCACGAAGTCATCGTCGCGATGCACTTCGACGCGACCGTCGATCGATTTGCGAAAATTCCGCATCTGCACCCGACCCTCGCCGAGATTTGGACCTACCCCGCCGAAGAATGCGCCGAGAAAATCGGTGCGAGCGCCGTCGGTGCAGAGCGATAGTCAGGCGGCTCCGGCGCGTATAGCTCTCGTTCAGAGTAAGCCGCGCAAGGGTGCCTATAGAGATAATCTCGCGGCTTTGCGAGCGGTTTTCGCGCAACTCGCCGCGCTCGACGCCCCGCCGCAGCTCGTCGTATTGCCCGAGGCGGCGCTGACGGGCTATTTTCTCGAAGGGGCGGTCTATGAATCGGCGCGTAGCGCGGAGCGCTTCGGGCACGAGCTCTCGTCGTTGTGGCGCGATGTCGCAGGGATGCGACCGGTGGAGATCGTCGCCGGCTTCTACGAAGTCGATAACGGCTCGTACTATAACAGCGCGCTATGGTTGGCGCTCGACGAACGGGAGACGCGCATCCTCCACGTCCACCGAAAACTCTTTCTTCCGACCTACGGTGTCTTCGACGAGGAGCGTTTTCTCTCTCGCGGCAATCGCGTGCAGGCCTTCGACTCGCCGTTGCTGGGCAGGACGGCGCTGCTGATCTGCGAGGATGTCTGGCATTCGATGGTGCCGACGATCGCCGCGCTCAAGGGCGCCCGCTCGATCGTCGTGCCCAGTGCGGCGCCGGGCCGTGGAATCGAGGGCGACGGGGAGTTGCTCTCCGTGACGCGGTGGCGCGAGCTGTTGCGAGGCATCGCGATGGAGCATGGGTGTTTTATTCTTTATGCCGGGCTGGCGGGTTTTGAGGGTGGAAAAGGGATGACCGGTTCGTCGTGCGCGATCGGTCCCGACGGAACGACGCTCGTCCGCGCCGAGGCCGATGATGCGTGCATCGTTCGCGCCGAACTCTTTCTCGACGACGTCGAGATCGCGCGCGCGAATCTCCCGCTGCTCGGCGATCTTCGCGCGGTGCTGCCCGATCTACTCGCCGACGAGGAATTGCCGTGGTTGCGAGGGCGCAGCGATGCTTCCGGTTATTGAGTCGCCGCCGCGCAACCCCTATGCGACGCCGAAGATCGATCCCGAGCTGGCGGCGCGTTGGCTCGTTGCTTTTCTGCGCGATGAATGCATCGGGCGCCGCGGCATTCGCCATGCCGTCGTCGGCCTCTCCGGCGGCGTTGACTCGGCGGTAACCGCTTATCTTTGCGCGCGCGCTCTGGGGCCGGAGAACGTGCATCTCATTCGCATGCCATATCGATTATCGAGCCCCGCGAGCCTTCACGACGCGCAGTTGGTGATCGATGCGCTCGGAGCGGTCGGTCATACCGTCGATATCAGCGCTGCGGTCGACGGCTATCTTCAATTCGAACCCGATGCCGATGCACGGCGTCGCGGAAACGTCCTTGCGCGCACGCGGATGCTCGTCCTCTTCGATCGATCGGCGAAACACTCCGCATTGCCGATCGGCACCGGAAATAAGACCGAACGCCTCCTCGGATATTTTACGTGGCATGCCGACGATACGCCGCCGATCAATCCTCTTGGCGATCTCTTCAAGACACAGGTTTGGGAACTCGCGCGCTACCTCGGCGTTCCGTCGCCGTTGATCGAGAAGGCGCCGAGCGCCGATCTAGAAGCAAACCAGACCGACGAGGGCGACCTCGGCATTCGCTATCCACGCGCCGATGCGATTCTTTCCTCGATGTTGCTGGGCTATCGCGACGATCAACTGATCGCACGCGGATTCGATCCCGCCGAGGTAACGCTCGTGCGACGGCGCGTGGAAAGCACTCATTGGAAGCGTCATCTTCCGACGACGGCGATGTTGACCAATACGGCAATTAATGAGTTCTATCTGCGGCCGGTCGATTACTGATGAAACCCGTCATCCCGTTCTATCCGGTGAGCCTGAACCTCAAAGGGCGACGTTGCGTCGTTATCGGCGCACGCGACGACCGCGAAGCGATCGAGAAGGCAGCGGCGTTGGAGGAAAGCGGTGCCGATCTCCTCTGGCTCACCGATCCGTCATCGGTTGTCGAGAGCGACGTGTGCGATGCATTCTTCGTGATCTCGACCCCGCAGGACGAGCGCCTCTCCGCACGATTGCGTGAGTATGCCGACCGCCATCGATTTCTGCTCTGCTGCATCGATCAGCCCCGCTATGGATTCGTCGCGATGGCGGCGATTGCCAAGGCCGGCCCGGTGCGGATCTCGGTCTCGACGACCGGGCTCGCGCCGCGGGTGGGAAAGAACCTCAAAGAGGCGCTCCAGCGCGCGATGGACGGCACGTTCGAGCGCTTCATCGAATGTCTCGCTACGCAGAAAGAACGCATCCGACGCCGCTACGCTTCCGCCGAGCAAGGCGGCCTTCGCCGCAAAGAGATGATCCGCGTCGCCGACGGCTTCGACGCCGAGATTCGCTTCCGCTATCCGGAGTGGTTTGAAGAGGAGCTCGCGCTCTCGTTCGCGCCGCAGGTACTCGAAGATGAGTAACGTCGAACTCGTCGCCGTCGGAACGGAGCTATTACTCGGGCAACTCGTCGATACGAATACGTCGTATATCGCCGCCGCGCTCGCCGAAAACGGCATCGACTGTTATGCAAGCCACGCAGTCGGCGATAATCGCGAGCGGATCGCCCACCTCGTCGGCGATATTCTCGGACGTGCCGACGGCCTGATTACGACCGGCGGACTCGGCCCGACCGTCGACGATCTCACGAAAGAAGCCGTCGCCGATGCGCTCGGACTCGAACTCGTCCTCGACGGAGCCGCGCTCGCCGAGATCGAGGGTTTCTTCGCGTCGATCGGCCGGACGATGCGCGAGAACAACCGAAAACAGGCGTTTTTGCCGGCGGGCAGCCTCCCGTTGGTGAATCCGCACGGTACCGCGCCGGGATTTATCGCCTTTCGCGCCGATGGAAAAGTCGTCGCTTGTATGCCGGGCGTTCCGCGCGAGATGAAACCGATGCTCGCGGAGCGATTATTGCCGTGGCTGCGCTCGCATTTCGACGTGCGCGAGGGAATCGTCACGCGCGTGCTCCATACCGTGAATATCGGCGAATCGGAGATCGATCATCGTATCGCCGATCTTTTCGCCGGATCGGAGAACCCGAAGATCGCCGTCCTCGCACACGACTATCGTTGCGATGTAAAAATTATGGCGAAGGCGGCGTCGACGGCAAATGCGCTCGCGGCGATCGCGCCGTTGGAGGAAGAGCTGCGCGCGCGCCTTCGTGGGCATATCTTCGGCATCGACGCGATGACGCTGGAAGGTGCCGTGCTCGCCGCGCTCGACGAACGCGGCGAGAGCCTCGCCGTCGCCGAATCCTGTACCGGGGGGCGTATCGCGGCGGCGATCACCGGCGTTCCGGGAGCCTCGCGCCGTTTTCTGGGCGGGATCGTCGCTTACGATAACGCGGTGAAGGTGGGGGAACTCGGAGTACCCGGGGAGACGATCGCACGTTTCGGCGCCGTCAGCGAGGAGTGCGCGGTCGCGATGGCCCGCGGACTGCGCGCCCGTCTCGGGGCGAAGATCGGCATTGCGACGACCGGGATCGCGGGGCCCGACGGCGGCAGCGCCGAGAAACCGGTCGGCACGCTCTGCGTGGGGCTCGTCGACGATCGCGGCGAGCGTGCCTGGACGCTTCAGCTGCGTGGCGACCGCGCGGCGATTCAAGCGCGAGCGACGACCGCCGCACTCGGCCTGCTCTGGCGCGAGGTGAAGATTCCGTGAGGTTTCGCATTCCGGCAGAGTGAAACGAATAGCGCGAGGGTAACGTCTAAGAACTATGATAACCGCTCGTACCGCGCTCGCGGCGCTCCTCTCCGGCTCGCTCTTGGTCGCCTGCGGCGGCGGCGGTGGCGGGATCGGCAATATTATCGGCGGCCTCTCGCCGACGCCGGCACCGACGAATGCGCCCGGAAGTACGAGCGTTGGATATAGTTGCCCGAGCAGCGTGAACGGCACGAGTACCACGCGCATGGCGGCATCGCTCGCATCATTTGGCAGCGACGCGATTCGCCGGGCTCCGGCGAAGGAGCAGTCGCAGCCGAGCACGCTTCCGGGGTTACTCGAAGTCGTGCGTAGCGATTCCGGCGCGACGAGTGCGCGCGGGACGCTGTCGACCGCGATCGCGCATGCGGGCGGGAATGTGACGCAGCGCTTTCAATTTTCGCATCTCGGCACGAGCGTCGATGTTGTCGCAGTTGACGCCGTAAAGAGCGCGGCGATCGCCGCGCAGTTGCGCATGCTTCCCGGCGTGACCAAGGTCGTGCCGATGGGCGTGCGATACACGCAGAGCGTGCTCGCACCGGTGACGACCAACGACCCGTATTTCCACGGTTTTCCGGGCTCGAGCGCACCCTATTACGAAGCCGGTAATCCTGCACCGAGCCCGTCGCCGGGGACGAGTCTGCCGGGGCAGTGGGACATGCATGCGATCTCACTCGGCCATGCGTGGGCCTATGCAAATGCCGCCGATGCCCCGGTCGGTTATCAGGCTCCCAATGCAATGGGGAATTCGGCGGTGCGCATTGCGATCGTCGACACCGGGGCCGACGTTACGCATCCCGAGTTGCAGTCGAAGGTCGTCTATACGCATTGCTTTATCACGAACATCAATACCGGCGTACAGTCGAATTCGAATTACGTCACCGATCTCGACGGCCACGGTACCGACGTTGCGGGGATTGCCGCGTCGGCGGTAGGGAACAGCCTCGGCTTCGTCGGCGCGGGCGGGAACGTCTCGCTGATCGTCGAGCGCGTCTTCCCTTCACCGCCCTCGAACTGCGCTTCGCAATTAGCGAGCAATCCGCAGGCCTGCAGCACCAGCGCTTCGACCGCCGATATTGCAGCGGGAATCGACGACGCGGTTGCGCACGGCGCGAACGTGGTGAACCTGAGTATCGGTGCGAGCTGCGCCGGTGGCGACGACCCGCTCGAAGCGGGCGCAGTCGCAAACGCTCTCGCTGCCGGTGTCGTCGTCGTCGCCGCTTCCGGTAACTCCGGCGGCACCACGCTCGACGCACCGGCCTGCGACACGGGTGTGATCGCGGTTGGTGCGAGCGCGCTCTCCGATGGCTACCCGACCGGCACCTACAGCTCCGGCGCACCGGGAACGCCGAGCGCTCCGGTCGAGTACGTCGCCTCGTACTCCAACTATCAGGCCGGCAGCACGACCTGGGGACTCGTTGCCCCCGGCGGCGACCCGGCGAACGTCGGCCCCGGTGTCGACGATCTCCATTGGATCGAGAATATCTATTCGAGCACGGCGATGGGCGGCGCAACCTGCACTCCCGATTTCGAAGCACCCGCGGGTTCGCAGGGCGACTGCCGCATTCTCATTGCGGGTACCTCGCAGGCGACGCCGCACGTCTCGGGCGCAGCGGCGCTGCTCCTCTCGGTCAAGCCGAACCTGACGCCGACTCAGGTACGGAACTATCTCTGTAGCGATGCTTACGTGCTCCCCACCGTCAGTGCTGCGGCGCAAGGTTGCGGGCGACTCGACATCTATCGTGCGATGGCCGACGCGCTCGGCGATCCGAATTTACCTGCGGCGCAATAAAGGCGCAAAGAGCCGACCGCCTCGGGCGCGAAGGAGCGGCGGTGAAGAGAACGAGCGTGCGTGTTTTTCCGACTCTTGCCTCGCTGATCGCGACCTGCGCGCTGTTGGTCGCTTGCGGCGGCGGCGGTTCGTCGAACCCCGTTCCGACGCCGATGCCGACGCCGACGCCGGTACCGACACCGACGATTGCACCGACGCCCGGGCTCTGTACCGCCGGTGTGGGTATCGTGCCGGTGGGTACCGCGACGCCGACCCCGGGACCGACGCCGGTTCCCGACACGCGGCCCTCGCCGACGCCGGCCGCACTCTCGTTTCTCTCGGTCCCTAACGGCATCTCCGTCAGCGTCAACGGTGCGTCGATCGGCGTAACGCCGACGGCGACGACGCCACCCTATGGCGGGAGCGCGAATCCGTTCCCGGAGAGCCAGACGCTCATGACCGTGTCATTTGCGGGTGGTAGCGCGAATGGTGCCTATGCACTTTGCGTGCAGAGCAATGCGAACCCGGTGACGATTCTCTATAACCAAAATGCCGACACCGCCGGCAGCATCGCATCGGTCGCCTCGGTCGGACGCAGCCCCGCCTCGCTTCCGTTCGTGCGTATGCCGGTGCGCCGCACGCTCTCGACCGCACCTGCGACGTCGATCTCGCAGAACGCGACGTTGCTAGAGGTGCGTTACGATCCCGCGGCGGTCGCCGCCGGGCGCGTGCATCCGTTCGCGCTCGCCGCGCGCAGCGGCGCGCTACTCGCTCGCACGATCACGCCGACCGACGCTCCCGTGCGCAGCGACATCCTGCGGGTCGCATCGGGGAGTGCGACGATGGTCGCCGCGCAGTTGCGCGCGCATCCCGGCGTGCTCAGCGTGCAATCGGTGCAACGCCGTTACCCGCTCAATGCGGCGCTCGCGACGCCTCCGAACGACACGCTCTTCGATCCGCTCGATCAGTGGGATATGTACCAGATCGGGATGATGCATGCGTGGAACTACGGGAGCGGTTGGCCGGTCAGCGTCGGCTTTGGCCTGCCGGCAACGCGCATCGCGGTGCTCGATACCGGGATCGATACCTCACCGAGCAACACCTGGGCGCAGGCCGACCTCATCTCGCATGTTGGGATCATGGAAGAGGATGTCACCCCGGTCGGCGGCACGAGCACGGTAACCACGCCCTGTCCGACGCCCTTTCTCGGCGTCTCGTGCCCCGCGGTTCAAGACGATGACGGGCATGGAACAAACGTCGCCGGAATCGCGACCGCCGCCGATAACAACGGGAGCGGTTTCGCCGGTGTCGCGGGCGGCGTCACGCTCGATTTCTACAAGATCTTCTCGGGTTCGGGGGCGAATGCGAGCGCTTCGACCGCCGACGAAGCGACGGCGATCTATCACGCCGTCGCAAACGGCGATCGCGTCATCAACCTGAGTATCGGTTCACAACCGAACAGTGGGCCGGATTTTACCGAGCAGGACGCCGTCGAGTATGCGTTAGCGCATAACGTGCTCGTCGTCGCGGCCGCCGGAAACGAACGCAACCAGGGCGTTCAGGGGCTCGATTATCCCGCCGCCTATCCCGGGGTCCTCGCGGTCGGTGCAACGGCGCTCAACGACAACAACGCTTGCGCCGGTGCGACCTGGCCGAGTGTCGGCGCAGCGTGCAGTGCCGCACTTCCGACGGCCGACACCGCCGCGCCGGGTGAATACGTAGCATCGTACTCCAATAGCGGACCGGGGCTCGGGGTTGTCGCGCCGGGCGGAGACCCGACGGGAAGTAGCGACTCCGACGATCTGCATTGGATCAGCAATCTCTATTCGACGAAGGGAAGTCCGGCGTGCAGTACGCCTGCCACCTGCTACACGTTGATCGCCGGCACGTCGATGGCGACGCCGCACGTCACCGGCGCGGCCGGGCTCTTGCTCTCGGCGGATCCGAATCTAACGGCGGCACAACTCGAGGGCCTGATCGAGGGCACCGCAGATAATATCAACGATCCCAATCAGGGGCATGGACGGCTTGACGTCTATCGCGCGATGGCGCAGCTCGAGAACGATACCACGATCGCCCCGACGCTTCCGGCGAAGGCGCGGTTCGTCGCCTTTGCTTACAGCAACAGCGGCGCGATCAACGCAGCGCCGACGATCGTCGATGAGAACTTTATCTCCGGCGTTCCGGTCTCCGCCGGCGGCGCGTTTCGCATCGCCGATATTCCCGCAAGCGCAACGAGCTATCGCATCGCGGTTTGGTTCGATGCAAACGGCGACGGGAAGGTCGATGCAGGAGATTACTTTGCGGCCTCAGGTGCCTGCAGCGCGAGCGCACCCTGCACGAGCGCAACCGGACTAACGCCGACGCTGATTACGTCATCGAGCTTCTCGCTGCCGTAAGGGTAGGCCGAGGAGCGGGGTTTCGGGGCAGTTACGCGCCGAAACCGACGGCGGCGAGAATGCGTTGGGTGGCGAGCCCGTCGGCGAAGGTCGGAAGTGCCTGTCCGGCAGCAGGTGCGGCTGCGTTGCCGTCCATCTTTGCAAGCCAGGCGTCGTAGAGCTCCATCATCGGGGGAACGTTGGGGTTAATCGCGGCGAAGCGTGCGTAACGCGAGGGTGCACATTCCAGTTCGTTGGTCTCCTCGTCGTCGACGCTGAAGAGTCGCTGGTCGGCAAAGCCTTTTCCGCTGGAGACCACCGTACGGTTCTCGCCGTGAATCGCAAACGTAAACGAATCGACCGCGGCGGTACCGTCGACCGACAAGCGTGCCACGATGCCCTCGGGGTAGCGAAGCAGTGCGAAGGCTCCGTCATCGACATCGCTGATAAACGCACCGTCGGCATCGAAGCGTTCGGCGTTTGCCGTTCGTAAAACACCGAGGACCTCGACGGGGAGCATGCCGAGGGCCGCATTTGCGGCGTCGACGGCATGTGAAAGGATCGCGCCGGCGATGCCGCCGCCGCGCGCGCGTTGGAACCACCATCCTCGCGGCCGCATCTCCTTCGCGCGCAGGAACCCCGTCAGATGCGTGTATTCGAGCTCGCGGATCGGGTTGAGGTGGCCATTGGCGATGAGCTCGGCGAGGGCGATGCGCTCGGGGCGGAAGCGAAATTCATGCGCGATCGCGCATGCGGTTCCGGCGGATTTCTCTGCAGTGACCATCGCCTCGGCTTGCGCGATATCGAGTGCGAAAGGCTTTTCGCAGAGTACGTGCATTCCGGCACGCAACGATGCGAGCGCGTCGTCGTGGTGGGCAAACGGCGGCGATGCGACGACGACGGCGTCGAGTTTGCAGCCGGCGAGCATCTCGGCGCAGGAGGTGAACGCATGCTCGATCTGCCGTTCGGCGGCGATCCGAGCAGCATTTCGCGGCGACGCGAGAGCGAGAACGTCGAAGCGCGGATGAGCGCGAAGTGCCGGCAGATGCGTGTTCGCACCGAACCCCGTGCCGACGATCCCGACGCGTATCGGAGCGCTCATCGCGGCGCCAGCGCACGGTCGAGCAGATCGATCGCGCGGAAGAGTTGTCGTTCGCTCATGACGAGCGGCGGCGTAATAGAGATCACGTTACCCTCCGGTCCGGCTTGCAGTAGGATCAATCCGAGCGATAGAGCGCGCAGAACGGTTTCGTGGGCGATCGCCGCGCTCTCGAGTTCGATTCCCCACATCATGCCGCGTCCACGAATATCGAGAACGCTCTTGTGTCGGTGAAGATTTCCGAGCCTCGAGACCATCGTCACGCCGAGTTGTTTGGCGCGCGTGACGAGATCGTGTCGTTCGATCTCGCCGATCGTTGCGAGGGCGGCGGCGCACGCGAGCGGGTGGCCGAAAAAGGTCGACGTGTGCAGCGCTTCACCGTCGGAGAGCGGCCAGGCATTCATCGCGGCCTCGGTTCCGACGAGCGCAGCGATCGGCAGCCCACCGCCCATCGCCTTGCCGATGCAGAGCAGATCGGGAACGACGGATTCGCGTTCGCAGGCGAACATCGTTCCGGTGCGACCGAAGCCCGTCCATATCTCATCGACGATGAGGAGGATACCCAACTCGGTGCAGATCTCGCGCAATCCGCGCAGAAAGCCGGTCGGCGGAAGAATGACGCCGCCGCGACCTTGGATCGGCTCGACGACCAGCGCCCCGATATCGGTGCGCGCGCGCAGTGCCGCGCGAACGCCGTCGAGGGCCGGTGCGGCCTCTTCATCGGCGGCGTTTCGGGCGCGTGGGAAATCGAGAAAGAGCGCATTCCCGGCGAGCGCGGCGGCGAACGGCGCGCGAAAACGTTCGATGCCGGTGACCTCCAATGCGCCGAGACTCAATCCGTGATAGCTATTGCGAAAGCTCGCGTGAGCCGGCTTTCCGGTTGCGAGCATCGCGGTTTTCAAGGCGACCTCTACCGCTTCGGATCCGGAGGTGGCAAGGTAGGTGCGATTGAGCGCCGAGGGGACGAGCGAAGCGATGCGCTCCAAGAGTTCGATGCGAACCTCGCTTGGGTGCACGTCGCCCATGCTATGTGCGAGGCGCACCACTTGGTCGGCGACCGCCGATGCAACGTAGGGATTGCTATGCCCGATCGCCGCAACGCCGAACGCCGAGGTCAGGTCGAGATACTCGTTTCCATCGACGTCGGTGACGACCGATCCGAGCGCCGATTCCCAAACGACGGGAAAACGGTCCTCGATCGCGGTCACGTTGCGCGATTCGTGCAGGCGTAGCCGCGCGAGCAGCTCGGTGCTGCGCTTTCCAGGAATCGGGCCGCGTATGTTTTCCAGGGGCTCGCTCAATCACGCTCTCCGTCTATATCGAGAAAGCGGACGTACTCGGCGATCCGAGGGCGCCCACCATGGTGCGAACGTAACGGCGGGCGCTGCATCTCGCCGAGCGGGGCGATGCGAGCGGCACCGATACGTTCGGCTATTTCCGTGTAATGGCGAGGAGTCCCGGTGACGCCGAGAGATTCGATCGGCAGGGCGTGGCGCTCGACGTAGGCGACGATCTCCTCAGGAACCTCGACCGGCAGCAGAACGACCGTGCGCGGCAGAAAGAGCGGCGGTTCCTGCGAGGGCGGATCGAGCACCGCAAGAAAACCGAGTCGTTCGTCGCAGAACGCCGCGCCGCGCCCCGCTGCGGCGCGAAATGCTGCGAGGTTCCGTTGTTGAAGCATCGCTGCACGTTGCGACGCAGAGCGCTCACCGACCGGGAACTCGGTCGCCGCTTTCTCCATTGCGGCGGCAAAGAGCTCGGCGAGCTCGCGCGGCGGGCAGGCGACGCTTCGCTGGAAGAAGAGGACGTGCAAGCTCATGCATCCCTCGCCCTCATACAGGCTGGCGTCGCGCGCGGCGCCGGCGAGGGCAGCCCGGAGATCGGCGGGCGATCCCTGCGTTGCGGCGTCGAGAAAACCAATGCTCGTGCGCGAACTGAAGCCGATGGTGCGAGCGCTGCCGGCGTAATCGGCGGTAACGCGGGCGACCGTATCGTCGCTCCCATACACAACGATTGCGTCGGCTCCCCGTAGGCGTTCGCCGTCGCTCCGTGCGTCCCAGGTCGCGATCTCGAGCGCGTTTGTAACTTCGTCGAGCTCCTGCGCGAGACTCTCGGCGAATGCCGCGACGAGTCGATCCTCGCGATCCTTCACGAGGACGTCGTTCTTTGCACAGAGCGCAAAGCACATCGCCGGAATCGCAACCCCGATCGTCGTGCGACTGGAGAGGATTGCCACGCGTCCAAGCGGGCGTATCCGCGCGTTTGGGCCGTCGAGCGCTCCGGGATCGCCGAGTTCGCGCGCGATCGTTTCGAGGAACGTCTCGGTGCGCAGTTCGCCGAAGAGCGCATCGAGCGCAAACTCAACCGCCGGCATGCTATATCCGGTTCGGTCGACGATTTCGTCGGTCATGCGGACGCGCGGTGGAAAATCGGCGTCGCACCAACGCATCGCTGCATCGCCGATCGCCGTGGCGATCGTGCGCGTCGGTACCGAGGCGAGCGCGGTCACTACCGGCGGAGATCCTCTGCATCGAGCGAGCAGCCGCGCAACGGAGCGGTACTCTC
>JAJYHP010000112.1:2635-19780 GCA_021784715.1 bacterium | reverse complement strand
TTCTGGCGAAGCATCAAATACGAGGAGGTGTATCTGCACGCGTACGAATCGGGTTCGCAAGCGCGCGCCGGCATCGGCAAGTACATCACGTTCTACAACGGCGCCCGCCCACACTCGGCGCTTGACGGCCGAACGCCGGACGCGGCATACTTCACCACACTGGCCGCCGCTCGAGCGGTCTTACTTGCGGAGACACCACTTATCGGCGCGTGATTTTCAGCTCGAAAAAACGAGGCTACCTCTCGTATCCAGGAGGCGAAAAAAAATCGGTTACCTAAAGTGTCGGTTGAAATGACGACCACAGTGATAGGGACGCTCGTCTCGCCGCAGGGCGCTGGGCCGCATCCCGCGGTCATCCTCATCGGCGGTTCCGAGGGTGGTGACAAGATGGCGCGGCTCGCGCCGCGCTTCGCTGAACTAGGGTATTTAGCGGCAACGTTGCCGTATTTTCGGTACCAGGGTCTCCCGGGCGAGCTCGTTGAGATCCCGGTCGAGCGCGTTGGCCTTGCAATCGAAGCTCTTACGGCACGCTCCGACGTTGATGGAAAGCGTATTGCAATATTCGGAATTTCAAAAGGCGGAGAGTTGTGCTTGCTCGCCGCATCGCACTACCCTCAAATTCGCGCTGTGATCGCCGTTGTCCCAAGCCCCTTTGCGTGGCAGGGAATCCGAACGGGAGGTGGTGCCCCCCAGTCGTCCTGGACGATTGGTGGGAAACCAGTCCCGTTCGTCCCATACACCTGGAAAATGGGGGCGAGCTTTGCGGCCGGATTTCTAATGCGGCGCCCGGTCGATTTGCGCGGCGGCTACGACCATGCGGTGCGACGCCATCGCGATCGCATTAGGCCAACGTTGTTCGCGCTCGAACGTATTCGTGGGCCGGTTCTCTTTCTGAGCGCCGGCGATGACGGTATTTGGAACTCGGAGATGCAATGCGAATTCGCAGAAACGTATTTGCGAGAGCATGTTCACCCGTATGCCGACCGTCATCTCAAGTTCGACCATGCTGGGCACTTGTTTTTAGTTTCCTCGCCAGATTGGCCGGGGCTGGAGACGCGGCTTGGGCCGTTCACTCTTCGCCATGGAGGGAATACGGTGGCTAATCGGGACGCGCGCGAGCGGGCGTGGAAAGAAATCGGGCAGTTTCTACACGACACATTTAACAGCGATGCTGCGTCCTAGGTCGGTTGTCATGCGGTTGCCGACGACGGCAGCCGTGGACGACCTTCGCGATTACTCGGTGCCAACCGCTGTGTTGCGACATACCAACGGAGTGCGTGTCCTGGTCGACATTCGCGGGCTACTCCCGTAGCTGTTGTTAAGCGCCTCCGAGATTGCCCAATGCATGGAGGATGATGCCGTACCATAGGTTCGACGTGCGCTGGTAAATGTAGCCGGTCACGAGCGCGAGTGGAAGGGCGGAGAGTACTTCGAAGAGCACGCGCGACATCGCGACACCGTCTAGCAGCAGCAGAAAATGCGAGCACGAAAAAAGCATGGCAGAAATCAACGTGCCCAAGCGAAACGATAAAAAAGTACGCGTTCCGAGCGAAGTGCTGTTGATGGATGTTTGAATCGCCCCGCGAAAAACGAGTTCTTCGGTAAGAGGCGCAACGGCGACACCGGTCGCTAACCACAAATACCAAAGTGTCGAATGGCTCGCGAACATCCCTTGTGTACCGGCAGTAACGAGCGCGATAGCAAGAGCGATCGACCACAGCCACCAAATGCCGCGGAATGCAATCCAAAGGCTCCCGATTGCAAAGAACGGACGTCCACGGCCTCGCTGGATTGCGACGGCCGCTAAGGTTACGAGCAGAATGAGAACTGCTTGTCCGAGCTGAAGCCAGGGCACTCGCGCTTCGAACCGATAGGTAGCGTTCCCAACGACGTTCAAGAAAAGAAAAAAGGCAAAGAGCGACACGGCATCGATCCATGCCCTGCGATCGTCGACGCCGAGAATCGCCGAACTCACCGGGGGAGACGTAGATACGTCGTTCCGCAATCCCTCACTTAGTTCCATCGATCCGAAGATTCCATTCCCAATAGGCTGCGCCTTCGGGCTTCGTGCCCTGGGATTCCATGGATTCCTCGGAAGCGTCGCAAATCGATCCCTGCAGCGCCGGTCAACCTGGTGCATCGGGTGCCCTTTGGTCAACGCCGAACCGCTTTACGCTGCGCGATATCTCTCCCAATCGATTCACCGCAGTAAATGATGATGTAATGAAGAAGTGGTCGTTATGATTCACGCGACACCCCCTCCCTCGCACATTGCCGACGGTGTTTATTATTACGGGACACGGGGGATGGCCGAGCGGGTAATCACCATTTCCGACAGCGGTCAACGTATAGTTGACGAAAGCTCAAACTCCAGGCTCCCAACCTATTCAAAAATTCGCTTTAACACGAGAACTTTTTCGGTGATTTCTCTGCGATCGAATCTCGGCGGTCCGGGAATGTGGATATCTTGGCGCTCGGATGGCTCGGCGACGTTCCAGCGCACGTCCATGGTCCGGTGCGAAGGGATGCCGAAAGTAATCTGCTCGCGTCCTCACGCGGTCGTTACGCCGATGCCGGGGACGAAGCGTATTATACCGATGGAAGCATACTTGTTGCCGTTTATCATCCTAAGAAGCGGCGAGCGAAAATTCACCATCGCTCCCGGGAGAACGTTGTGGGTTACCAAGTCGTGCGTTTCGAGGGGCCCGCGAGCGGATCCAACGGATGTGTGCCTTCATGTAGCCTGGACCGATGCGGCCGATACCCCAGCGGACGCGCCGAATTCCGAAGACCTGTGGTATAACCGGTCGACCTACGTGCTGGATCGTTATAAAATAGGGAAAGAAGCGACGATAGATCGCCTGATTTGCGCGAACATAACAACGTGCCGCGATCCGAACGGGCAGACGACCGCGCAGCCCTTGGCCCCTAGGCGACCGTAGCGACCAGGCGGAGCGGAAAGGCAGGCCGAAGCGAATCCTTGCGCAAAGCAGCATCTCCATGATCGCGTCGGCTGCTTTTGCATACAAATTATTTGCCAATGCTCGTGCGTATTGGAACGATCAAGTCTATCCGCATCGCATGAACTACAGCGTTCGTATCGACGTTCTCGATAAGAGCGGTCGGCGGGTGGAAAACTACCGCTCGGCATACGATGCGAGCAACGGGCAGATATGGGTCGACCCCGTCAGCGATTACGAACGCGCCCATCCCGCTCGGGGGCGGGGAGCCACGCTTTGCTTCACGACAGGTTTTTCACCGTCGGTGGGCTCCCCGGACGGGGTGCGGCCGATGATGCCGCGTTGCGGCCCGACTCTCGCCCCAGCGCCTCATCAGGATTTTATCGGTGTTCCGATTCTCGCTCCGAACTATTCCTTTTCGCTTGGGGACGTCGACTCCGGCAACGTGGCATCGGCACTCGACTCCGCGCGAATCGTCCGCCAGATTCGAAAGGAGTTTCACGACCCAATGCGTCGGCCGCTACCGGTGCGAATGCGCGGATCGAAAATGCCGACGATCGCCGATGTCGTTGCATACGCGCGACGATATACCATTACGCTTATCGGCGAGGAACAAATCGGCACGCATCATTGCTATCATCTCGCTTTGCGGCCGTTGCGGGTTAGTGGAAGCTATCGCTTGCGCGATCTTTGGATCGACACGAAAACATTTGCGACAGTCCGAGCGCGCATCGCACTAAATTTCGTCACCGGGCCCGGCACCCACATTCCATGGACGATCGATTTCGATGAGATTCACGGCGCGCGCTATATCGCCGCCGAACATGCCGACGGGCTCTATCGCTATGCCGGGCGCGTGTACGACCGAGTCACGATTCGTTTCGTTAACCTGCATACCCGAAAGAAACGAATGCCGTTCCGGCTTCCGTTCGCCGCGTATCTTAAATTGCGCGAGCCGGATTAGCGAACCGCGCGTCACTAAGCCGTGAGTCTCGGTCGAGTGCGAAAGCACCCCGATCGGAGCGTGGGGCGCGTGCAGCGGTCAGCGGTTCACGTTAGGCGGTGACGGCGGCGGCCGGCGCCGTGGTGACGTAGGTCTTCTTTGGGTAGCGCCACGCGACGAACGCAAGAACGAGCAGCAGTTGGACCGCCGTAAAGATGCTGCCCTCGGGGCCGACGCTGCCGCCGGTGATCCAGACGGTATGTCCGGCGATTACGGTGTGAAGCAGGTTTTGCGGCGATTTCAGGCCGCTGTCGGGAACGCCGTAGAAAAACGTCTGCCCCCAATCCCACGCCATATGGTAGCCGATACCGAACCAAAGACTTCCGGTGCGTTGCAACATGACGCAGAAAACGATGCCGAAGAGAAAGACCTGCGCGATCCCCGCAAGCGTTTCCCCGCCGTTGCGCGTGTGCATGAACGCGAAGAACGCCGATGTGAGAATCGCCGCGGGCCAAAAATACATTCCGGTGGATAACGTATATTGAATGTAACCCCGAAAGAGAAACTCTTCGAAGAAGCCGGCGGCGAGAAAGGCGAGCAAGCAGAGGACGAATGCGCCGGCGAGCGCGGGCGTCGGCGCAGGGAGGCCACCGAAGCGAACGTTGCCCCCTGCAAGTGCGATCGCGCCGATCACCACGGTGATGCCGATGAAACCGACCAACGCACCCAACCAGAACTTTGCGCCGAAGGCCTGGCGGAGCGGAATTCCGTACGACCCCATCGGCCGCTTCTCAATCTTCGACATGATAAACGTGGCGAGAAGCAGGGCTCCAAAAAGCGCGGTGTCGGCGACAAAAATCATCAACGCAGGAACGTGCTGCGTATGGTTGCCCTTCGGTGGATGCATCGGCACATGGAAAAGCTTGAGCAGGCCGAGGAGTATTAAAAGCTCCACGACGATGAGGGCGCCGAAGATCGATAGCCGCCAGCCGGCACGGATACCGTTTGACCCGATAAAGACGTTGGTCATCAGTCGTCCCCCCCCGCAGTGCGATCCTTCCTAGGCATTCGCCAATTGGCCGCCCACTTCGAGTGGCGGGGGGGGCAACTCCCGCCGCTCGTTCCGCACATGGTATCGCCGGTCAGCGTATTAGGCGTGCCTCGATATCCTCATTGGCAACCGTCTATAGTTAACGGTGGCGCGGGCGAAGCACCCCATCGGTAACGAGCGAACGCAAAAAATATTCGAACACCTATCGAAAAGGAGGAGCGACCAGGTCCAAGAAGCAGGCCGAGCAACGCACTTGTAACGAGATTAGCAAGGGGAAGAATATGAATCGATCGCTTACTGCCATGGCGTTCTTTTTTGCTATGACGACGGCCGCGCGGGCCTCGTCGGCTCATTCTTCGGGAAGCGCTGGAGCTTCCGTGCTTCTTTCCCTCATTTTTGTCGCCTTTATCGTCCTTCTAGTAATAGGCGCCACATGGTTCTTTAAGGGACCGGCAAAGCGCGCCGAAGAGTACGTGAACGCCCTTTCCGCCCAGTTCCCAAATGAGGCAGATCGACAGTTGTTCATGCAAATGTACCAAAATAAGGGGCCCAAAAACGTCGTCGTCGCTTGGTTGCTGACCGCGATCCTATCTCCGACGATCTCGTATGTATATCAAGGGAAATGGAGTCTCGCCGTAATCAGTTTGCTCACCCTTGAAGGGTTCGGATTATGGTGGATCATCTCTCTCTTCACTATGCCGAGTGAAGTGATGAATCACAATAAAAAGCTAGCGGATCTAGCGTACGCAGATCTGCGCCTCGCGCGGCCGAACGCGTTTGCCGTCGCGCAAGCGTAGCTGTAAGGGCGATGCTCGTTATAACCTGAATGGATGAGTCGATGGAAGAAAGTGACGGTGTAACCACCGAAGCGTCGGCGCAATCGCCCGGCCAACAAATGCCGCATCAGACATCACCGACTGTTGAAATGATGGATTCGATAATCGGGCTCGGAGCGGAAAAATTGATGGGCCTGGCAACGACCTTGCTTATGATCATAGGATATTTCGCGCCTCTGGTAACGGCGCAGGGGCTGTTTTCTTCCGGAAGTTCCGTGTCGTACTCGCTTAGCCAGGCGGGCCTATCGGGCTTGATAACGCTCGCGATGGGTATCGTTTTGGCGCTTTTGCCATTTGAAAAGACGCGAATAAATATTAAAATCTGTCGCGAAACGATCGCCTACGGACTTTCGTGCGCGTTTTTTGGGACTCTCGCCATTCTTTGGCTCGCATCCCTTTCGCTGCCGGTCATTATAACATCGGTGGGCGGCTTCTCGATGGGTTTCTATTCTTTAATGGTCGCATTTGCACTAAACGTTTTTGCGACTGCAAAAAAGCTGAATAGTCGCAGCGCGCGTTAGTTGTAAGGTGACCGAATGAGTATGAATGGGCGATTGCGCCGTCGTTCTCTAATCGCGACGATCGCAGCTGGAATCGTGCTGATTCTATCGGGGTGTGCGAACCCCAATGCGCCGTCAAATGTAAATTTCTCGAAGGGTCTCACGCGATATCTCGGAAAGGGATCGAACGGGCGAATTTGTTATACGATGTCGCACGGGTTTCCGTTCGACGTGTTCGCGGTCGGCTCGCATTTTCAGGACTATAATTCGGAAGACGAGAGCAACGTACGAATCGCTGAGTCGACGATATTGCACCTGCATCAATTGGTCTTCGCTCATTTGGTGTCGACTGTAAATACGCGTTCGCCGGCCGAAGATACGAATGGCGATACGTCGTTGTTTCCAGCAGTGCGTTACGATCTCACGCCCCAGGGGAGGCATTTAATTTATCCCGGAGATCCATCCCATTTTGCAAGCATTTGTTTTGCGAATTTAATAGTGAGTAAGGTCGTTAGCTTTACGATTCCGGGTCAAGAACATGGACAAACGGTCTCGACGGTGCGCTGGAGGGCCGGCGCGATTCCGGATGTCGATGTGGCGCCGTTTTTCAAATCGGGGAAGCTTTCGTTTCTCCAACATTTTGCCGAACGTCAAAGCGCAAGATCGCGAACGGGAAAATTTGTATTAACCAGCCTCGGCTGGGAGTATGTATCCGGCGTTTGAAATAGGTTGAGGATGAGAAAATGGCGCTGATGGATGCTGCCCCGTATTCGGCTGGGGATGACGCTCGCTCGGGTCGCATGCGCGTTAGCGGCGCCTGGTATTCAATCGACGACGTTCGTCCCGACTGCGTTCTGCATCTCCACCGCTACGAATTCCGTCGCTCGTTGGTGGAGTTGGGGAGCCCATTCTTATAATGCGTGCTCCTCCGCAGCAGCGGCGCCCACGCCGTCGTCATCCGTCTCGTCGGCGTCTCCGAACCGGGCTGTAGTTTTACTACCAATCTCAACGTGCTCTTCGACCGTCACAACCGAGTGCAAAGGTTCGCGCGGTTTACATGGCGTCGGTGACGTATTGGCGCGGGGGGCCTATCTGGGTCACGACATCGCGCCGATCGTAGTACACCCGCACGTTCACCGATTCTCCACAACACGGAGGCGCCAACCACTCCGCCGATCGATAGATGTAGTAAGGAGGTCGCTGCGGGGTCACGCATTCGCCGTCCTGCATAACGCAACCAAACAAGATCGATAAGCCGTCGGTTCGTGCCTCGCGATCGACCTGTTGGCGTGTCATGCCGATGTGAATGTGGCGCAAAAAGAGCCGCTCGGTTGCCCACGCCGCCACGCGATCGGATTGTATACTCGCCTGGAAGAGACCCAGCCCCACGACACCGAGGAATACGAGCACCAAAAATACCGCTATAAAGAACCCTCGCCAAGACACATACGTACGGCGAAAATCGTTACTTTCCAACTGCGGCATACCCTATCTCGCCATTTTGGCGTCGTTGCGTCGTGAGGTTTCCGCACTCATCGACGGTGGTGTCCTAAAATTGCGCCATGCCGAGGCGGACGATCGTCCGCGGCGCTCGCCACGCTTCACTCCAGCGCTTCGCCTTCGTCGGCGCCGCCTCGGTCCACAGGCCGTAGACGCGCCCCGCGTATGCGGCGATGCCGTTGTAATCGCCCATGAATTGAAACGATGGATCGAACGGTTTCGTCGTCCATTCGTAATTACGATAGCTGCGCCCGCCGTCGGTCGAGCGCGCGAGCGTGATGGTTGCGAGTTCGTTCTTCGGGTCGCCGCGACGGTCGTCGAAGATGACGTAGGCGTCGCCGCTCGTGGGATCGACAGAGAGCCATTGAAAGAGATGGTCGCGCCCATCGTGCGCGCGATCGGAATTCACCTTCGTCGGCGCACTCCACGTGAGGCCGCCATCGGTTGACGTCGCACTAAAGATATCGACCTCGCCATTTCGGTAATCGGACCAGGTGACGAAGAGGCGATGCGCCTTCGGCGCAATCCCGATCTGGGGAAAGCCGTTGACCTCGCGGTCCTGGTAGCCTTGCACGTAGTAATTCATCGATGGGACGTCGATAATCGTGTGCGAGGGAGCGAAGCTCTTCCCGCCGTCGCGAGAAACGGCGAATACGATATGCCTGCCGTCCTGCCAGACGGTGTAGAGCGTCCCGTGCGGGTCGACGGTGCCGTCGAACCCCTCGACCGCGCCGTTATCGTCGCGCGGCAAACCGTTCGCGGTGCTGATGCGCATGGGGTGCGACCACGTCGCTCCGCCGTCGGTCGAGCGCGAAAAGAGCATTTCGGAGTACGCGCGATGGAACTCGGTCCATCCGATATAGAGATTGCCGCGATAGGGCCCGTGCGTATCGTCGGCGACGATATAGGGCTTGTCCTCGAAGACATTCGGGCGGCCCACGGGAGCCTTCACGGCGACGGCACGGCGCTGCCAATGGAGGCCGCCGTCGTTCGAACGTCCCACAAAAATGCCGTTCCGCGTCGCGTGGTGCGCCCAATAACTTTCGGTACCGAGTTTATCGAACGCGATGTAACAGAGAACGGCGTGTCCCCGTGCGTCGTAGGCGAGCGAAACGTCGCCGTCGATCAGGCGATGGTCGTGGGGAACCGCTGCCACGCTCTTCCAGGTGCGTCCGGCGTTGCGCGAATAGTCGACGAGCCCACCGACCTGGTAGGCCGCGATGACGCGACGCGGATCCGCGGGATCGATCGCCACCGCCGGTTCCGACCAGAAGCCGGGCTTCGGCGTCAGCGTGATGACCGCTTTCCCAGGCGCGGGAGGGAGCGTTATCGACGATGCGGCGAGTAAGAGCAGCGCGAGCAGAAGAAGCGAACGTTTCATGATTGGTGCAAGCCGCATTCGGTTTTCGCGCGTCCCGGCCATCTCCCACTTCGGGTCTCCGCGCCGGTACTCGGTGCGGTGCAGGGAACGCAGCCGATACTTCCATATCCGGCGTCGTGGAGCGGATTATAAGGCACGTTATGCGTCTCTATGTAGCTCCATATTTCACGTTCGCTCCAGCGCGCGAGCGGATTGATCTTTACTATTTCGAAGCGGCGATCCCATTCGACGACGGGCGTTCGAGCTCGTGCCGAGGTCTGATCGCGCCGAATTCCCGAAATCCACGCGCGATATCCGGAGAGATAGCGCCGTTGCGCGTCGATCTTGCGGATCCCGCAGCACCGATCGGGATCCCGGTCCCAAAGACGTTCGCCGTAGCTCTGCGCCTGCGCGGCCAAATCGATCGCGGGGTGCACGGCGATGGGAGCGATATCATATTTTTTCGCGACGGCGCGAATGTGTGCGTACGTCTCTGCGTGTAAGAGCTCGGTATCGAGATAGAAGATCGGTACCGTGCGATCCAGGGCCAGCAGTTGATCGAGAAGTACCATCCCGCTCGGCCCGCCGAACGAGCACGCCGCGACGATCGACCCCGAATATCGCGCGAGCGCCCAGCGCAAAATTTCCTCCGAGCTCGCCGCTTCGAGTTCGGCCGCCGTAGCCGAGAGTTCTTCGATCAACGTTTTCCGCCGATTCCGCGAAAGAGTCCGCGACCCACCCGCCCGAAAGCGCGCCAGAACACGTGCTGTTCCGCGCGACGAACCATGCGCTCCGGATTGCCGGAGGCGACCGCTTCGACGTCGCCGAGAACCGAGCCGCCGCGATAGAGCGCGTGGCGAACGCGGCCGATACTCGTCGCCGCGCTCGCCGCTGCGACTCCCGCTCCAATCGCCGCCTCCGTCGCAGCGGCATGCGGGCTCCGCTGCGCTGCGATCGCCGCGCGTCCGGCGGTAAAGGCATCGGCAGCCGCATCCATCGACGTGTTGACGATCGCTTCGAGACGTTCGTTGACGGCTGCGGCCAAACTGCTCTGCACGTCGGGCGCGCGGCCGTTCATCGCGACCAGCAACGTCATCTTGAGCGCGGTATGCATCGCGTTCTCGGCGATCTGCGCCGCCATCTCGCCCTCCGCACCCGAACCGGTAAAAAGGCGCTTCGCCTTCGTCCCATCGGTAATCGGGATATTCATAGGTCCGCTCTGCGCTTCGGCACCTTACTGACCCTTTTTTATCGGCAAGCCGCGCTGCACCCAGCGCAACATACCGCCGGCCATGTTGTAACAGGCCCCGAATCGCCCCGAGGCCTCGATGGCGGCTTGCGCTCGCCCGCTTCTGGCCCCCGAACGACAGATGCACACGATTTCGCGATCCGTTGGAATCTCTGCAACGCGCGCGGCGAGGTGGCCGAGGGGAATGAGCGTCGCTCCCTCGATATGCCCCTCAGCCCACTCCGAGGGCTCGCGAACGTCCAGAAGAAAGGCGCCCGCGCGCGCTTTCTCAGGGACCTGCTGCGGTTCGATCTCTCCGGGCACGTGTGCTTCCTTTCGTTATCGCTTGCTACCGGGGGTGATTCGCGTGTCATTGACCCCCGTCATTCCCTCGGGGCGAGCTGGGTGTAGAATGCTCGAAGGAGGGTCATGCATGGGCGACGGTCTCTTGGTTTTGAAGATCTTTCTCGTCGTAGCGGCGATCGCGATAGCGGCGATGCTGTTCGTCGCGCTCTATGGGGCGAAGAAGCCATTACCCCAGAGCGTCGTGAACGACGCCGGGTATCGCATCCGCAAGCTCTGGCTCGGGCTCGTTCTCGTCGTTGCGGCGATCGCGTTCGCGCTCACGGTGCCGTTCTTTCCGTATCCGTGGGCACGAGCGTCGGTGGGAGCGCGGCACGTTCGGGTGACGGCGGCGCAGTACGCATTCGTCATGCCCTCCGTTCTACCGGTCGACGTACCGCTCGTCTTCGACGTTACGTCGCAAGATGTGAATCACGGCTTCGGCATCTACGCTCCCGACGGTACGCTCTTCGCGCAAGTTCAAGCGATGCCCGATTACATCAATCACCTTCCGATCGAATTTCACGTAAAAGGCCATTACGTCGTGAGATGTCTCGAGTTTTGCGGAATCGGCCACGCCTATATGCATGGAGGCTTTGACGTACGATGAAAATTATGTGGACCTATATCGTGGCCGGGCTCACGATTTTCGGACTGATGTTGCTCGTCGGTATCGGCTTGCGCGCCTCGCAGGCCGGCTGGATACCGATCGATACGGGAACGTTCTACTCGTTGTTGAGCCTTCACGGCGTCGGCATGATCACCGCGATGGCGATCGCCGGCCTCGGCCTGCTCTGGTATCTGGTCGATCGCGAAATCCACCTCGACGAGCGCGTCGCGATGCTCGCGTTCGCATTTTTCGCGATCGGCGTCGTGGTGGTGATCGTCAGCGTCGTTTTCGGACACTACGGCGCGCTCTGGACGATGCTCTATCCGCTTCCCTTCGTGGGAACCACCTGGCCCTCGTGGGCGACCGGAGCGTGGTTGCTCGGCGTCGCCGCGGTCATGCTCGGCTTCATGCTGATCTGCGCGCAAATTCTCGGCGCGATCTTGCGCAGCTCCGGTGGATTGGGGTCGGCGCTCGGGCTCGATTACGTCTTCGGGCGCAAGGCATTCGAGGCCGCGGGGAAACACCCGCCGAGCCCGCAGATGCTCGCGGCGACCGTCGTCTCGATCGACGGACTCATCGGCGGTGCCTCGGGGCTCTTGGTCGGAATCGCCATGATCGCCCATTGGCTCGATCCGCACGTCGTCATCGATCCGCTCTGGGCGAAAAACCTCACCTATCAGTTCGGCCACACGTTCGCCAATCTCACCATGTATATGGCGGTCGCGGGCATCTACGTCGCGTTACCGATTTGCACCAAACGAGCCTACCACTCGTCGATCCCGCTCGTCGTGGCGTGGTGGGGGACGTTGGTATTCGTCATCATTGCGTATTTCCACCATCTCTACATGGACTTCGTTCAGTGGCCGGCGGTGCAATATATCGGCGAGATCAGTTCGTATCTCGCTGCCGTTCCGGTGGTCGTCGTGACGGTCTTCGGCGGGCTCATGCTCATCCATCGCTCCGGCATGAAATGGACGTTGGGGTCGATGTTCTTTTTTGCCGGGATGGTCGGATGGATCGTCGGGGGGAGCGCGGCGATTCTCGATGCGACGATTCCCTTCAACGTCGATTTGCATAACACGCTCTGGGTGCCGGCGCACTTCCACACCTATCTCCTCGAAGGCGTCTTCCTCTTCATTCTCGGTTGGGTCTTCGTCTCGTTGGAGCAGCGTGCGGAAGCCGCTTCGAACGCGCTCGTACGGTGGATCGTCGGTCTCGGCATCTTCGGTGGCGGCGCGCTCTTCTTGATCTCGTTTTACGTCGCCGGTGCCGCGGGCGTCCCGCGCCGTTATGCGGTCGAACCAGCGCCGGGTCCGTTCTGGGCGGGGATCGCGACGGTCGGCGCCCTTCTGATTCTCGTCGGGGTTCTCGCGGCGCTCGTTGAAGGCATACGTCTCGCGCGTATGCGAGCCGTGGGGAGCGCGGTGTGAAGCCGCGAGCGTTCGGCATCCTCGTTCTCGCAGTTACGCTCGTCGCTGCGCTGGTACCGTTCCTCGACCGTCACGCCGAACTCCCGATCTGGCAGCATCATCTGCTGCACGCGGGGCTGCTCGCGGGCGGCGCGCTCGGCGGCATTTTCGTCACCGCGCGCGCGCGCGGTTCGCAAGGGGGCAGTGCGTTTTGGCTCGTGCCGGCGCTGCTCGCGCCGATGGTGGCGATGTTCGCGATGTGGCCCTCGGCGTACAACTATTTCGAGTTACATCCCTCGGGACACGTTCTCGAACATCTGCTCTTGATCGCACTTGCGTATATCACCACCGCTTCCGCGGAGAACTATGCGGCGGGGCTCGGTTGGATCGTCGGCGGCGCGATGGTCTTCATGGCCGTCGCCGCGGCGCGCGGTTTCGGCGTATCCTTCGGAAACGGCGGTTAGCCGACGGCCTCACCTGGGAACGCATTGTTCACGATCTGAGTTAAGCTCTCGCGGTTGAGGCGGACGATGCGCCCAGCAACGCGCTCGATCGCTCCGCCCGCCTCGAGCTCGGCGAGCGTACGATTGACGACCTCTTTGACCGTGCCCGCCGCGACGGCGAGATCGCCTTGGGTCATGCCTTCGAGGCTCGGTAACGCCTTCGAAAGCCCCGCGTCGGGAGAAGCGTAGGGCAGCAGCGCGCCGGCGACGCGCCCGATCGTCGGTAAGGACGTTTGCGCGGTAAAGCGGTCGATCACCATTCGTAGCCGTTGTGCGAGTTGTGCGTTGATCGCGCGCGCGACGCGCATGTCGTCCTGGAGAATCGAGCGGACGACCGAGCGAGGGAAGATCGCTACTCGCGTGCTCTCGGTGATGCCGATCAGGCGCGCCGAAGCGACGCCGCCGTCGATCGTATCGAGAATGCCGAACGATTCACCGGAGAGAACGTCGTAGAGCGCGTGCTCTCGGCCGAGCGGCGAGGTGACGATCGCGCGAAGGCCGCCGCGTAGGACGAGCCCGAGGTACGGCCACGGCGTTCCTTGCTCGCAGAGCGATTCGTTGCGCGCGACCTCGCGTTGCGTCGCCGCGCGTTCGAGAGCCTCGATCGTGGTGGCCTTCGCCGTCGAAAAAATCGCGCTGCGCGCGAGAAGATCCGCGAGCGTCTCGACCGGCGATTCACCGATGCGCCGCAGCAGAACCTCCCACGTGTCGTTGCCGAGCATGCTCTGCAACCAGACGAACTGTCCCGGCCGCAACCGTTCGAAATCGCTCTTGAGCGGGCGCGGCTCGTGATCGCTGACGATGCGCATCGCCTCGCCGATCGCGAGGGCGTCGAACGATGCGACGATGCGCGCGTGCCGCCGCCAGGTCGGCAGGATCCGCACGTCCACCTCGAAGGCGATTTCATCATCGAACATCGCCTTCGTATGTCGCACGGCGGCCGCGCCTTGTCAAGCGCCTTCTACAGAAGCCCCGCGTTAAATCGCAGTTCGACGATGGCAACCCGGAGGTCGCCTTCAGCCCGAGCGAGCGTCTCGCGTGCGGCGCGATCCCCGAGATCGGCATCCTCGAGTTCGAGTTCGGTTCCGACGCCGCCGCGATAGCGTACCTCGGCGAGCCGGAGCGTTTCATCGCTGAGCGCGACGAGTTTTTTCGCCGCCTCAACTTGCGAGGCCGCGATCTCCTCGCGGAGATATGCTTGGCGCACCTGAAGTTCGACGCCGTCCTGCAGCTGCGTCACGCCGAATTGCGCTTGCTTAAGTCCCGCTTCGGCGAGGGCGATTCCGTTTCTCGAATAGCCGTTGTCGAAGAGCGTCCACACGGCGGTGAGGCCGATGGCGAATTGGTTGTGGTATCCGCCGACGACCGCCGGTTGCGTATTCCCATCGGAGACGACCGCATTTATTTGCGGGACGCGCGATGCCTTTGCGGCGAGGATGCCCTTTCTCGCCGCTCGAACTGCGGCGCGCGCGGCGGCGAGATCGCCGCGTTGCGCGAGTGCGGTCTGCAAGAGGTTCGCGAGATCGAACGCGGGCGCGGTCGTTCCCAGCGGTTCGGTGAGCCGGTAGCGGTTGGTCAACGGCACGCCGAGCACCATATCGAGTTGGTTCTCGGCGAGTTTCACCGCGCCCGCGGCACCGATGGCGCGCACTCTCTGGTCGGCGACCTCGGATTGCGCGCGTAGCAAATCCGCGCGTGGGATCGTTCCGTTTTGAAGGTAGAGTCTCGCCTCCCGTTCGTGTTGCGCCGCAACCTGCACCGCCCGTTGCGCGACCGCATCCATGCGTTGTGCGGTGACGACGCCGAAGTAGGCTTGCGAGACCGCGGCGATGGTCGCGCCGCGTGCCTGCACGAGTTGGGATTCCGCCGCGGAGAGCCCGGCTGCGGCTTGCCCGACGTGAGCGTTGCGAATGCCGCCGTCGAAGAGCGTGTATTGCATCGCGAGAATCGGGCTGTTCGTCGCGTTGACGGCGCTGAACGGAAGCGCTCCGATCGGCGTGCTGAGTTTTGCAACGGTACTGACGCTTTGGTAGGAGTCTTGGAGCGCGAGCCCCGGAAGCAGGGGAGCTTCCGCCTCGCCGAGTTGCGCCCGAGCGGCCTCGACTCCGACCGCCGCACTTCGATACGACGTGTTGCGTTGGAGGGCGATATGGATCGCGTCGGCGAGCGCGAGGGGTTGCGGGCTCGCTGCGGGCGTCGGCGTGGCGGCGCGAAGCGCGCCGCCGAAGCTCAACGAGAGTGCGAGTGCGAGAACGAGCGATTTATTCACGATCGAGGTCTTTCCATGAGGGAGCGTTTTCGAGAGAACGCAACGTGAGGTGTTGGGTGGAGGTAATGGCGCCGTACGCGCTCTGTAGTTCGATCCGCGCTTTCTCGACGCGGTACGGGCCGCTGAGATCTGCGACCGCATCGCGGGCATCGCCCTCGCCGCGGAAGATCTCCATATCGAGATCGACGCTCTCGCCTTCGAGCAGACGGGGCAACGCCGTGGTTTCGAGTTCGATGCAGTCGAGTTCGGGGAAGTTCACGATACTGCGAACGCGCTCGGCTTCGATCCCCGGCGCCGGGAGTTGTTCGACGGTGCGCGTCCGACCCTCGGCGATCAGCCCGTAGAGCAGTGGGATCGCAAGCACCGAGAGTACCGCGGACATCGTCATGCCGAAGACCAGCGCCCACGCCAACCCGCTCCACACCGGGTCGGCGGCGATGACGATTGAGGAGAGAACGCCCGCCGCCGCGGTGAGGAAGATCGGCCGCGTGCGCGCGGTCGTCGCCTCGACCAAAGCTTCGTTCAACGGAATGCCTTCCTTCAGTTTCGATTCGATGAAGTCGAGGAGGATGATCGAGTTTCGAACGACGATACCGATGAGCGCGATCAACCCGATCATCGCGGTCGCCGAGAAGTAGATGCCGAACGGAGCGAGCAGCGCGAATCCCGGTAAGACGCCGATCACCGCGAGCGGAACCGCCGCGAGAACCACGAGCGGAATCATGAACGAGCGGAAGCGCGCGACCAACAAGAAGTAAATCAGGATAAATGCCAGCAGCATCGCGCGCCCGAGATCGGCGAAGACGCGATTGGTGAGGCTCCACTCTCCGCCCCACGAGATCGAGTACCCCGCGGGAAGCGGATGGCGCATCAGCGCGAGCTCCATATCGATGACCGCGTAGGTGGAACTGCGCCCCGCCATATCCGCACCGACGTAGGAGACGTTCCGAAAGTCGTCGCGGTAGAGCGGGCGTTCGACGTTCCCCGCGCGCGTTGTCACGACCGCACTCAACGGCACCTGCATGCCGCTTCGCGAGGGAAGCGTGAGCGAATCCAGGGCGGCCGGGTCGCCGCGATAGGCCCGTTCGAGCCGAAGGAAGATCGAGACCGGGCGCGCTTGGTCGGGCACGTGTAAGGTCGAGACCGGCGCTCCGTGAATCTCCATGGCGAGCGTTTGAATGGCGTCGGTAACCGAGACGCCGGAGAGCGCCGCCTCGGTGGGATCGACGCGGAGATTCAACGATGCCGGAAGATCCTTAAAGCTGGAATCGATATCGACGACTCCCCGTTCGCGTTGCATCATCGAGACGACGCGTGCCGCAATCGCTCTCCGCACTTCGGGGTCGGGGCCGTATATTTTCGCAAGGATCGTATCGCGCACCGGCGGTCCGGGCGGCACTTGCAGGATCCGCAACGATGCGCCGCGCGCGGTTGCCACCGCAGCTAACGCCGGGCGGATCTCCGCCACGAAGGGAGCCGATTCGATCGATCGGCGATCCTTCGGAAGCAGCGTCACGTGAATCTCCGCCTGGTTCGGGGCGTTGCGAAAGACGGTGCCCTGAAAGAGCGCTGCGAGATCGGGAACGGCACTCGTGCCGACGAACGTTTGGTAGGAGCGAATCTGCGGGTAGCTC
>JAJYHP010000112.1:0-2625 GCA_021784715.1 bacterium | reverse complement strand
ATGGAGGGGCATCGATTGCGACGAGGAACGAGGTTTCATTGGCATCGGGGAGCATCCGGAACTTCACCAGTTTGAGCACCGGCAACATCGCCGCTAGCACGAGCGCGAGCGCGAGGATCGCTAGGAAGCGTCGTCCGAGTTTGCGGTTGGCGAGCATTTTTTCGAGCGCGTTGCGAAAGGGAAGGATCCACTTCGGCGTTCCGTGTGCGGCCTTCGGCTTTTGGTTACGAAGTAATGCGTAGGTCGCCCACGGCGTGATCGTAAACGCGATCAACAACGAAGCGATCATCGCGATGGGAACGTTCAACGGAATCGGGCGCATGTACGGCCCCATCATGCCCGTGACGAACAGCATCGGTAGGAAGGAGAGCACGACCGTAATCGTCGCGAGGGTCGTCGGGTTGCCGATCTCTTCGACGGCGAGAACCGTCGCCTCGGCTTTGGAGCGATGGGGATTGACGACGTGGTAGTGACGATGGATGTTTTCGACGATGACGATCGCTTGATCGACTAGGAGGCCGAGTGAGAGAATCAGGGCGAAGAGCGTGATGCGATTGATCGATTGCCCGTCGATCATTCCGATCCCCAACGTGACGAAGAGCGTCAACGGGATCGCGGTCGCAACGACGAGCGCTTCGCGCCAGCCGAGAACGAAGAGGAGCGCGACGACGATGACGATCGCTTCGAGCAACCGTTGAATGAGTTCGTTGACGGCGAGGTTCGCTTTATTGCCGTCGTTACGCGTGACGTCGAGCGTCATCCCCGGCGGCAGGGCGATGCCCTTCACGCGAGCGAGGATTCGGTCGGCGACGGTGACCGCGTTGGTTCCGGCTTTCTTCGCAATCGCGATACTCACCGATGCCTGCAGCCCGCGTTCGGCATTTTTGGTGCCCGCGCCATAGCCGAAGCCGGTTGCGTTCTCGCGCGGCGCGAGCCCGCGTTCGACGGTGGCGAGATCGCCGAGCCGCACCGGCTGCCCGTCGCTGACGTTGACGATTTGATTGCGCACGGCATCGAGAGAGGTGAGTGCGTCGCCCGCGCGTAGCGAGAGGCTCTCGCCGTCGCCGTGCAGCGCGCCGACGGCCTGGCTGGCATTGCTCGCACCGAGAGCGGCGGCAATCTGCCCCGCCGAAACTCCGTAGGCGGCGAGCTTGACGGGATTGAGGCGGACGTTGACGACCTGCGGGCGTCCGCCGAACGTTTGCACCGTCGAGACACCGGGAATCGCGCGAACCTCGGAGATCAGCCGTTGCGCGGCCTGATAGAGTTCGCCGCGATCGTAGCGCTTGCCGTGAAGGTCGAGCACGACGATGGGAACGTCGTCGACGGAGAGCGGCGTGATGACCGGGTGGGAGGCGCCCGGCGGAAGATCCCCGAGATGCGCGTTCACTTGGTCGTAGAGGGCGACGAACGATTTACTCGGGCTTTCGCCGACGTGAAAGAGCACGGTCAGCATCGAGTAGTCTTGCGTCGTGGTCGCATAGATATGGCTGATGCCGGGAACTTCTTGCAGGACGCGTTCGCCGCGTTCGGTGACGAGCCGTTCGACTTCGCGCGCCGAGCCGCCGGAGTACTGGGTGAAGATCGTCGCCGCGGGCATCGTAATCTCGGGGTTCTCTTGCCGCGGCGTCTGCAAAATCGCAAAGATTCCCCACACCGAGATCGCAATAACGATCGTCGGCGTGAGTTTCGAGGTAAGGAAATACCGCGCGAGGCGGCCGATTCCGGTCAACGGCTTCATCGAGTCGTAACCGTGACGGCGGCCCCGTCGGTGAGTTCGGCGAGATTGCTCGTGGCGATCGTGCTGCCATCGGCGAGCCCGGTTACGATCGCGTAGTGGGTGTTGCTGAGCACCGAGGTGACGGGAACGAATTCCGCCTTCCCGGCGCGGATTGCGAAGACGCCGCTCTGTCCGGCGCGTTCGACGAGCGCGAACATTCCGGGTAAGAGCCCGGGATGGGCGGGAAGCTCGACGCGCAGCATTGCGGAGCGCAGTGCCGGATTATCGGAAGGAACGATCGAGCGAACCGTTCCGCGGAGCGTGCTCTCTCCGAGCGCGTCCACGCGAATCTCGAGCTCGCGCTGGGAGCGCACCGCGGCGAGGTCGTTTAGCGGAATCGCCACTTTTAATTCGAGCGATCCATCGCTCTCGATCCGCGCGACCGGGCTGCCCGCTCCGACGACCTCCCCTTGGCGAACGAACGTCTGGGTGACGATGCCGCTAAAGGGCGCCGCGATCGTAGCGTCGCTCACCGGAACGCTCGCCGCCGCGACGCCGGCGCGCGCCGCCGCCTCGCCTCCCGATGCCGCTCGCACCTGGGCGCGCGCCTGTTCGAGCCCCGCGCTTGCTACCTGGAGTTGCATCTGCACCTGGTCGTGTTGTTCTTTGGAGATCGCGCCGGCGCGATAGAGATTGCTCATGCGCTGCGCGGTCTTGGCGGCGAGATCGTAGCGGCTCTGCGCTTGTTGCAGGCCGGCGAGTGCCGCCTGCGATCCGGCGTCCGCGGCGCGTGCACCGGCCTGCGCGCCGGCGAGCATCGCCGAATATTGCGCGCTATCGACGCGTGCAAGCACCGTGCCTGCCGCAACGCGATCGCCGGCGCGAACGGCAACGAGATCGATGCG
>JAJYHP010000018.1 GCA_021784715.1 bacterium | reverse complement strand
CTCTGATTGCGTTTGCGCGCTTTGCGGCGCGGAGCCCGTGTTTCCCGATGGGCTTCCGGGGATGCTCGGAGCGCTGCCCGACGCTCCGCCACCACATCCGGCGAGCAAGAGTGCAGCGAGAGCTGCATAGACTACGTGATTGCGCATGATCTTCTCCTCGATTCGTTTTAGAAAGTTACGGCTATGAAAAGAAGTCTAGGTGAAATGAAATACGCAATCTTTAGAACGGCATGAGAACGCCCACTCGAAGCGGGCGTTCTCATCTGATTCTCACGTTCGCGAGCGAACGCATCCTCAACTACATCGCGTCGGAACGCCCCATGGCGTTGAAATGATAGACCGCCGCGAGATCGTGCATCGCTTGCGTCAGCACGGCATGATAATCCGCGTCTGCGGCGATGCCGTACTTTGCGTCGATATCCTTCATGACTTGGACGTGAATCGGGTGGGAGACGGCGCGGTCGAGCAAGACCTCGACGTTGAAGCCGCGCCCAGTCTGTCCGGCGGCCCAGAGTGCACCGGCGAGTGCTTTCCCATCGTTGGGATTCGGGCTCGGGCTCTTCGGCAGCGCGATATGCTTCGCCGTGACGATTTTCAACGAGTCGGCGACGACGAAGTTGAAGACCTTGAGGAACGTCGCAACTTTGTTTGCGCCGAACTTCTTATCGAGCGACGCAACCTCCGCGCCGGTCTTCGCGCCGGCAAGGCGCTTCACCAGAGCGAGCGCGCTGAAATGCGCCGGGCCGCCGCCGGCAACGATCATCGAAAGCGTGACGGGAAGCGCCGGAGCGCCGGTATAGACGCCGGGGCCGGAGAAACGCGAGGGAGACATCGTGACGTGGGGCAGCAATTTGCCGTGCGACATCATGTCGCCGCTCATGCTGCTCGCCGAGGCGATGCCGGTGAGCGTGGCGACGCTGATGGCGATCGCCGCGAGGGTACGTTGGAGTTTCATCGGTAAAATTTCATCCTTTCGCAGGGGTGGAGGCGTAGTCGAAGCTCGCCGTCTGCACCCCGTAACGGTGGGACTTACCGTTTGGATTGGATGCGTTCGAGATCGCCGACGGCGGCACGATCCTCCGGCTCCTCGCTCGGGGCAGTAGCAAACCACGCATCGAATATCTCCCCCAGCACGGCAGCGCTCGTCGCGCGCAAGCTCGCGCAGAGGACGTTCGCATCGTTCCAGCGGCGGGCGCCGGCCGCGGTCGGCGCATCCCAGCAGAGCGCAGCGCGAATGCCGCGCACCTTATTCGCAGCGATGCTCACCCCGGTGCCGGTCCAACAGAATAGGACGCCGCTCGCGCAGAGCCCCGACGCGACCGCCTCGCCGACTGCTTCACCGACCTCGCTCCAACGCGCCGACTGCCCCTCGGCGAGCGCCCCGAACAGATGCAGCTCGTGCCCCCGGCGTCGCAATTCTTCGCAGGCAAAAAGGGCGGTTTCGTGCCGTTCATCGCTTCCTACCGCAACGATCATCGTTTCCTCCTCGGTACCGGGCATAGGACGGATGCGCTACGGCAGAAAAGGAAGCCTGCGATGAACAAAATCCCCCGAGCCGCAACCGTGATGCTCCTTCGCGATATCGAAGGCGAACCGCAGCTGTTCCTGGTGCGCCGTACCGCGAAAAGCGCATTTGCACCCGATGCCTACGTCTTTCCCGGCGGTACGGTCGATCTCGCCGACACGCTTCCCGCGCTCCATGCGCGCATCGACGGCGCCGAGGCGCGCGAGACGGGCGCGCTTTTTCGCGAAACGCGCGACGCGGCACTCCCGACGGAGGTCGAGCACCCCGGTCCGTTAGAGCGCGCCTCGATTCTCGCCGCCGCATTGCGCGAGCTCTTCGAGGAGTCCGGTCTCCTCATGGCTTTCCCGCGCGATGATGCCGCGACGCCACCGAGCGCCGAGCAGCGCGCGGCATGGCGCGCCGCACTGCGCTCGGGAAGCATGAGCTTCCTCGATATTCTGGAGACGGGCGATCTCGTCGCCGCGGGGAGTTCGCTGGCATTATTTTCGCACTGGGTAACGCCGCCGAACGAGCCCCGACGCTACGACACCTACTTTTTTATGGCGATCGCACCGCCGGGGCAGGAAGCGAGCGCAGATCGTAGCGAGACCCATGACGGGCGCTGGATCTCGGCGAGAGCGGCGCTTGCGGCCCACCGCGCCGGCGAACTCAACCTCGTCTATCCGACGATCAAGCATCTCGAACGACTGATCGATTGCGAAGATAACTCGATCGCGATGCGCTTGGCGCTCGCGAAACCGATCGTAACGATTCAACCGACGATGCACCCCGATCGCGGATTCGTTATGCCGGCACATCTCGAGAACGTGTGGTAGAGCGCGTCGCGCTCTTGCGCGCGCCGAACCCGTCGGCGATGACGCTTGACGGAACCAATACCTGGTTGCTCGCATCGCGCAGCGGTGAAGCGATCTGCATCGATCCGGGCCCGGCGATTCCCGCCCACGTCGACCGCATCGTCGCCTATTTGCGCGAGAACGATCTCGTTCTGCATGCGATCGCGCTCACGCACGGTCACCCCGATCACGCTCCTGCAGCGCCGAGCCTCGCCGCGGCGACCGGTGCGCGCACGTACGCACATCGCTTCTCGGCCGCTCCGCACGACGCGGTGCTCGCGGACAACGAGGAACTCCGCATCGGCGACCTACAACTCGTCGCAATCGATGCGCCGGGGCATACGCTCGAACACCTCGTCTTCTACGAACGCGAGAGCGCGACGCTCTTTACCGGCGATACGATCTTGGGCACCGGCACCGTCGTGATTGCTCCCCCCGGCGGTGCGATGCGCCCCTATCAAGCAACGCTACGCCGGCTGCTCGCCGAATTCGGCGACGCACGCGCGATCTGCTGCGGGCACGGACCGATCGTGACGGAGGCGCGAGCGAAAATCGAAGAGTATATCGCGCATCGAGAACGACGCGAAGCCGAACTCCTCGCGGCACTTGCGGCGGGAACGCAAACGATTCCCGACCTCGTCGAACGCATCTATCGCGATGCCGATATGCGGCTCTGGGCGGCGGCGGCCCGGCAGATGCTCGCCTATCTTCTCGCTCTCGAAGAAGAGCACCGCGTGCGAGCGGTGCGGCTCGACCGGCCGCTCACGCAACGCGAACACGCGATTCTTAACCCCGATTGGGTCAACGTCGTCGGCGCGGAGCACGCACCGTTGGTCGAAGCCGAACTCGGCGCGCAACTGCGCCTCGACGCGATCTACGAGTATTCTGTTAGTCGACCGTAACGACGACCTTTCCGAAATTCGCGCCCGACTCGAGGCGCTCGACGGCCGCAACGATATCGGCGAGCGGAAAGACCGCGCCGACGACCGGTTCGATGCGTTTTTCGGAGACCAGCGCGAGCATGTCGCGAAAATCTTCGGGGCTTCCCATCGAGGAACCCAACACGTCGAGCTGCTTCCAGAAGATCGAGAACGGACGAATTTTCGCATCGCCGCCGGTACCGCCGTAGATCGCCACGCGTCCGCCCGGACGCACGAGATCGAGAATCCGCGCCAACGTTTCGCCGCCCGAGCCGTCGATCGCCGCGTCGATCGCTCCGACACTTTTCAGCGATTTGAACCACTGCGGATCGGCCGCGTAATTGACGGCGAAATCGGCACCGAGCGCGCGTGCGCGCTCGAGTTTTTCATCGCTGCTCGACGTCACCACCACGCGAGCGCCGATCGCTTTGGCGAACAGCAGCGCAAAGCTCTGCACCCCGCTACCGATGCCGGGAATCAACACCGTCTCGCCGGCCTGCAGACGCGCGCGCGTTACGAGCGCTCGATACGCGGTAAGCCCCGCAAGCGGTAACGCTGCGGCGTGCACGGTATCGAGATGCGCGGGCTTCGCGTGCACGTTCTCCGCCGGAACGCAGACGTATTCCGCGAGCGTCCCCGGGTGCGGCATACCGAGAATCCCGCTGCCTTCCGCCCAGATGCGGCGGTTCGGGCCCCAACCAAGCATGGGATCGAGAACGACTTCATCACCGCGACGATGCCCCGAGACCCTGTCGCCGAGCGCATCGATCGCCCCGCAGCCGTCGGACCCCGGGGTGCAAGGAAGCGCGATTCCGGGGTAGAGGCCGCGCGTAATGAACGCGTCGCGTCGGTTCAGCGCGGCGGCATGGATCCGCACGCGGATCTCCCCGGCTCCGGGCTCGGGCGCGGGGATATCCTCGGCGCGCAGGTGCGAGGGCTCTCCAATGCTGTGTAATCGAGCGGCTTTCATGAAGACCGCCCTACGCGCTCGTCCTCGCTCTCACCTATCGCAGGTCGCCTCGGGAGGCGGCGCAAACCTGGCAGGGCTATGAAAATCGGCTCCGCACTCAAAGGGCTCGCCAAGCTGCAGCGCTCCTTCGATCTTCGCATC
>JAJYHP010000145.1 GCA_021784715.1 bacterium | reverse complement strand
TCCCCCGTTGGCCGGGCTTTGCCGGCCACACTCAAGATCGAGGGATTGCGCTTTCTATGAATGTCCGTTTTCGGCGTGCGCAACGCGCACTCTGGAGAACCGCTAGCGCGCTGGTCGCGCTCGCGGCGATCGTTGCGATGCTCGCACCGCCGAACGCCTCCTCCGCCGTCACGCCGAAAATCGTTTCGGTCGACGTCACGGGGAATCTCCACGTTCCAACCTCGGAGATCATGGCGGTCGTGCAAGCGCGCCCGGGAGAGACCTACGATCCGAAGATGGTGCAGAGCGATCTCGCGCGCATCAACGCGTTGGGGTACTTCTCGGCGATCGCGCCTCCGTTGATTCGGCTCCGTCCCGGCGGCGTCGCGATCACCTATCGCGTGGTCGAGAACCCCGTCATCTCGAAAATTTCGTTCGTCGGTAACAAGAACGTTCCCACCGATACGCTGCTCGCGTTGATGGATAGCGCGCCCGGCCAAGTTTTTAACGGCAACACGTTGCGCTCCGACTTGCTCAAGATCAACAGCTATTACGAGCGGATCGGCTACGGCGGCCAGTTGCCCACCCACATTAAAGACGTCAATCTCGATCCGAAGACCGGCGCGCTCACGCTGACGATTCAGGAAGGTTTGACGATTCGCAAAGTGATCATCGGCGGCGACCCGGTCATTCCGGCGGCGCTGATCCTTTCGAAGCTGAACGTGAAGCCCGGCGTTACCTACTCCGACGCCTTGCGCGAAAAAGATTACAAAGCGATCTCGGCGCTCTACAAGAAGTATTCGCTCTTCGTCGGGAACTTCGTCGGCGGCATCGAACCGTCGTCGATCGACCTGAAGAACGACACCGCCGACGTGAAATACGACGTGTACGTCGCGCGCGTCGCCGCGGTCGAAATCACCGGGAACACGAAGACCAAAGACGACGTCATCCGTCGCCAGTTGCGCCTGCGCCCCGGCATGTTGCTCACGCGAGCGGCCATTAAATACGATCTGCAGCGCTTGCAGAACACGCAATTCTTCTCGAAGGTCACTCCCGACGTGAAGCCGGGTCCCGATCCCAAACACCCCGAGGACGTCACCGTCGTCTGGAAAGTTACCGAACAGAAAACCGCGCAAGCGCAGATCGGCTTCGGATACTCCGGCGGCATCAACGGACAAGGGCTCTACGGCGACCTCGGATACCAGGATAACAACCTCCACGGTACCGGAAACGGCGTCGGCCTCCAGTTCCAACGCAGCATCCGTACGTCGTCGATCCAGGCCTCGGTCTCGATTCCCTACGTCGGCAACACCGTGAAGTCGCAAAAATATAGCCTCTCGGGCTCGCTCTTCAGCAACTCGTCGACCTACTATTACCCGGTCTATGCGGTCTCGCAGAGTTCGTTCTCGGCGATCACGCCTTCGGTCGGAGCGACGCCGCAACCGATTCCGGTGACGCTCTACCCCTCGCTCGGCGTCTCTTCCATCGCCGGTATCGCCGCGACGAATACCAACAGCGCGCTCGGCGGCGCGCTCCAAGTCGGGCGTCGCCTCAACGACTTCACGCAAATCACCGCCGGCGTCGGTGCGCAAACGATCCGTTACAGCACGACCGTCGGGGCGCCGTACTACTTCCAATCCAACGTCCAACCGAACGTTTTCGTCGGGGCGACGCCGAGCCCGTTGAGCAACCTCAACATCAATGCGACCAACACCCTCGGCGTCTCCGCATCGTCGATCGCCAACGTCAACACCGGCGCTCCGTATCGGCTCGACACGCTCTCGCTGGGAGCCTCCACGATGACGCTCGACGATTATCTCGAGCCCCGTCGCGGCGTGAACGCCAATCTAACCGAGACGTTCTCGGCGCCCTCGATCGGCTCGAGCTTTACGTTCACGCAGAGCGTCCTCGACGTTGCGAAGTTCATTCCGGTCCGCTCGACCGCGACGATCGGCTTGCATTTCCTCGGAGAGCTCTCCACCGGAGCGATTCCGCCGAGCAATCTCTTCAACTTCTCCGACCAGCAATTGCGCGGCTACAATCAAATCTTCTACGGTACCGACGCCGCGCTCTTCCAGGCCGAGTTCCGCCAACCGCTCAGTATCGATCGCAATCTCATCTTGGCGGCCTTCGTCGACCAAGGAGCCTTCCGCATTCGTGGGGCGTCGCCGATCCTCGACCCGTATACCAACCGGATTACGAGCTATCCGGGGGATTGGACGTTGCGCTCCGACTACGGGCTCGGCGTTCGCTTCAACGTTCCGCAACTCGGCAACCGCGTCGTACGCATCGATTTTGCGAAGGGCGTCAACGGTTTCCACACCAGCTTCGGCCTCGGCGAAGCTTTCTAGCACCGCTCGTCTTTAGGACTACGAGAAGGACATTATGAAACACCGCATACTCGCATTCGTCGCAATTCTTTGCGCGGTCGGCGTCTTCATCGCACCGTCGGCGATCGCCGACGATCTCACCGACGTCGGAACGATCGCTCAGTCGGCGATCGCCTCGTTGCCGGCGTTCGTCAGCGCGAACCGACAGCTCAGCGCGATCGCATCGCAGCTGCAGCAACAAGAAGCGGCGCAGATGAAGGGGGCCACGAACGACGCCCAGCGCCAACAGATTCAGTTGAAGTTCTCGCAGCGTTTCAACGACAAGCAGAACGAGATTCTCGGGCCGTTGCTCCAGCGCGTTCAGCTCGCGCTCGCTTCGGTCAGCGCGAAGCGGAAGCTCTCCGTCGTCGTCGATCGCCACATCGTCGTTTACGGCGGCCAAGACATCACGACCGACGTACTCAACTTGGTAACCGGAACCCAGGCGATCCCGCCGGTAACGGCAACGCCGCCGCCGTCGCCGATCGGCTACGTCGACCAGAGCGTCCTCGATAACGGCCTGCCGAAGGTGAAGGCGGCGAACGACGCGTTTACCAAATTCGCGCAACAGCAGCGCGCCATCTTCGCAGCGAAAATGCAGAAGGCGACGACGAGCGCGGAGAAGCAGCAGATCTCGGTCGAGTTCAATAAAGTCCTTCGCGACGAACAGACGACGTTGCTCAAGCCGCTCGTCGCCAAGGTTCGCGCGATCACCGCAACGATCGCCGAGAAGAAACATCTGCTCGTGGTCGTCGACAAGGGCGATGTGGTTTTCGGCGGCACCGACATCACGCAAGATGTGAGGAATGGCCTCAATCACTAAGCTCCTAGCCGGCGTGCTCCTCATCGGCGTGGTTGCCTGCAGCCACGTCGACGTTGCTTCGCCCAATATTCGCGGCATCGCTTACGTCAACACCAATAAGGCGACGAAGGCGCATCCGCTCTATTCGCAACTCCAGGATCTCGACGCGGCGATCGCCGCGATCGATCTCTCCGCCGCCGCGCCCGTGGTGCCGAAATCCCCTGAAGAAATGAAGGCGGATATCGCGAGCATCAAGGCGCAGCTCGCGCAGGCGGAAGCGCAGAGTTCGCAAGCGGTCGTGGCGTTACAGGGCCGGCTCGCCAAAGAGGAACGCACCGAAGTCGCCGCCGCGCTGCGCTCTGCGGGGCTGAATGCGGCCGCGCGCGCGTACGAATCGGCACCGCTCATTTCGTCTGCGGCGCAGGCGCAAGCGATCGAGAAATCGGCCGCGAACGATCTGCAGAGCTACCAGAAGTCCGTCGTGGAGCAAGGGCAAGCGACGATGGGCGCGCTCGAAAAGCGGCTGCACGAGCAGGCGCAGGGGCGCTTTCAAACCAGGGCCGCGCAGTACGCGCGCGAAGAATCGGATCTCTCGCTGCGGCTCTCGCAGCAAGATGCCGACCGACGCCTCGCGATCCAGACCAAGCTCAACAACCTGGCGCTCGACGACGCCCAACGCAAGACGCTGACGGCGCAACTCAAAGCGATCGATAATGCGGAAAAAGCGCAGGTCGACGCGATGCGCGCGCGGCACCAACGCGAACTCCAAGCCTACCAGGGCGAGCTGCAGGCCGGAATTATGAAACAGGTTCGCGCCCACGCCACCGCGTTGCAAGCGCAGACCCAGACGCAGCTTCAAGCGCGCCAGCAGCAGGTGTCGCAGCAATTGGCGGCACTCTCGGGGCCTCGGCTTCCAACGAATTTGCCGGCCGCGACGAAGGCGCAACTCGAACAGATCTCCTCGAACCTCCAGCAGAGCTACCAAACCGAGCTAGAGAAGATCTCCAACCAATTCAACCAGACGCGAAGCGACCTGGAAGCGCAGTACGAAGCGCTCAACGGCGTCGACGTCGGCGCCGTCGGTGCCGCCAAACAGCAGCGGGACAAGCTTGCGAAAGAACGCGGCGATCTCTACAACAAGATCGAAGCGCAAATCGCAACGACGGCACGGCGCATCGCCAAACGCGACGGGTTCTCCGTCGTCCTCCTCGACCCCATCGCACATCCCGGCGGTTACGACCTCACCGGAGATGTTATCTCCTCTCTCAAGAGCACAGGAACGTGAAGAAGAGCATTATCGCACTCGCCGGACTCCTCACCATCGTCGGATGCGCTTCGTCGAGCCCCATCGGGCTCGTCGATATCAATCGCATCACCGCGAACTGGACGGAGTTCCAGACCGACCAGAGCCACCTCTACGCCGACGAACAGCGTATCGCTGCGAGTAAGGCGACCAACGCGCAAAAGGCGAGCCAAGTCGCCGCGCTTCAGAAGAAATACGGCGCGCTGACGGTGCAGCTCACCGACCAGATCCGCGCTGCGGCGGCGAAAGTTGCGGCGAAGAAAAACCTCAAACTCGTCCTCACGCGCGAGGGCGTCGGCTACGGCGGCGTCGATATCACCGCCGACGTTGAAAAGGATCTGGGAATCACCGAGACGGCCACGCCGAAGCCTTCGGGCTCGTAATCGCGGTGCTCGGGAAGCTCGGCGATATCGCCCGGCGCCTGGGCGGTACGGTGATCGGCGATGCGGAGGTCGAAATCCTCACCGTCAGCGCCGTCGATGAAGCCGGCCCCGGTGCGCTGACCTTCGCCGTCGATGCCCGGTATCTGCAAGCGGCGCTTCGCAGCCATGCGGCTGCGGTGCTCGCCGACGCGCGCGCGCTTCCCAGCCCGGCGCCGACCGGAAAACCGCTCCTCGTCGTCGAGGATGCGCGCATCGCGCTCGTCGGCCTGCTCGCCGCGCTTCGCGCGCCGCGCCCGGTCGGGCCGCACCGCGATCCCTCCGCCGCGGTCGATCCGCGCGCGGTCGTTGCCGAGAACGTCTATATCGGCCCCCACGTCACGATCGGTCCCGGTAGTGAGATCGGCCCGGATTGCGCGCTCGAAGCGGGCGCCTACGTCGGAGCCGATGTGAAGATCGGAGCGGGAAGTTGGTTGCATCCGCACGCGCGCGTGATGGATCGTTGTCTTTTGGGCTCCGGGGTCGTGCTCTACGCCGGCGCGACGATCGGCAGCGAGGGCTTCGGATGGGCCTTCGTCGACGGTCGGCTCGAGCGCATTCCGCAAGTCGGAAACGTCGAACTCGGCGATCGCGTCGAGATCGGCGCGAATAGTTGCGTCGACCGCGCGCAGACCGGCAGCACGCGCATCGGCGAAGGAACGAAGATCGATAACCTCGTGCAGATCGGCCACAATTGCCGCCTGGGAAAGCACGATGCGTTCGCCGCGTTGACCGGGCTCGCCGGTTCGACGGTGGTCGGCGATTACGTGCGCGTCGGCGGCCAGACCGGTTTCAAAGGGCATATCACCGTCGGCTCGCGCGTGACCATCGGCGGGCAGAGCCAGATTTGGAGCGACATTCCCGACGATGCGTTCGTCTCCGGCGCGCCCGCGCGCGACCATCGCGATCGTCTTCGCTTGGAGGTCGCGATTAAGAACCTGCCCAAGTTGATCGCTCGTGTCGACGCACTCGAACGAGCGGCGCGCGAACGCGACGAACGATAGGCGCGTCTCGTGACCGAAAAAACGCTCGCCGCCCCATTCCGTTTCTCCGGCGTCGCCCTCCATACCGGCGCGCAGGTCGAGGTTGAAGTCGCTCCCGCAGCTGCGGGCGCGGGGATCGTTTTCGTGCGCGACGGCATCGAAATTCCCGCCGTCGCCGAGAACGTCGTGGAGACCTCGCGCGCGACGGTCATCGGTTCGCGCGGCGCGACGGTCTCGACGGTGGAACACTTGCTCTCCGCGCTCTTCGGCATGCGGGTCGACAACGCGCGCATCGCGATATCGGGGCCGGAGGTTCCGGTGGTCGATGGAAGCGCGCAGTGGTTCGTGGGGCAGATCGAGCGCGTCGGCGTGCGCGAACTCGGCGTCGAACGCGCGGCGGTAACGCTCGACGCGCCGATCGTCGAACGCGACGGCGACCGACTGATCGTCGCCCTTCCGGCCGATCGTTTTTCGGTGCGCTGCATCGTCGATTTCCCGCATCCGGTCGGCTCGGAGTATCTCGCGCTGACGATCGACGAAGCGACCTACGCGCGCGAAGTCGCCGGCGCGCGCACCTTCGGGTACCTACACGAGGTCGAAGCGTTACGCGCGCGCGGGCTCGCGCAGGGCGGATCGCTCGAGAACGCGGTCGTCTTCGGCCCCGACGGCCCGTTACAGACGTTGCGCTGGTCGAACGAAGTCGTCCGCCACAAAATGCTCGATCTCCTCGGCGATCTCGCGTTGGTCGGCGCGTGGCCGCAGTGTGAGATCGTCGCCGTAAAGAGCGGGCACGCATTACACGCTCGCATGTCCTCGCGCTTGCGCGAACGCCTGCTCTCCAAGCCGCTTTCGGAGGTCTCCCCATCGTGAAAAACGAGATGGATATTCGGCAGATCCTCGAGATACTGCCGCACCGCTTTCCGCTTCTTTTAATCGATCGAATTCTCGAACTCGAACCGATGGTGCGCGCTCGCGGCTACAAGAACGTGACCTACAACGAGCCGGTCTTTACCGGTCACTTTCCGAGCAACCCGCTCCTCCCCGGCGTCTACATGCTCGAAGCGATGGCGCAGCTCGGGGGGTGCGTGGTGATGGAGCCCGGTGAATTCGCGCGGAAAACCCCCTATCTCGCGGGGATCGACCATGCGAAATTTCGTCGTCCGGTCATCCCCGGAGACCGGCTGATGATGGAAGTCCGGCTCACCCGCCACCGCCGCAACATCGGCTGGGTCGAGGCCGAAGCGAGCGTCGACGGCGAATACGTCTGTTCCGCGGAGCTGATGTTCTCGATCGCTCCCGATCCGCGCGTCTACGGTGCCGAAGCATCGGTGCTCACGGCGTAAGTATCGATGATACATCCTACCGCGATCGTCCATCCCGAAGCGCGCGTCGGCCGAAGCGCGGAGATCGGCCCCTATTGCGTGGTCGGCAAGAACGTCACGATCGGCGAACGGACGTTGTTGCAGGCGCACGTCGTCATCAACGGCTGGACGACGATCGGCGACGACTGCACGATCTATCCGTTTACGACCATCGGTGCCGCATCGCAGGATCGAAAATATCACGGCGAGCGCGCCTACACGCGCATCGGCCATCGCACCACGATTCGCGAATACGTCAGCATCCAGCGGGCGACGGGTAACGACGAAGTCACCGCGGTCGGCGACGATTGCTTGCTGTTGGCCTACGTGCACATCGCGCACAATTGCATCGTCGGCAATCACGTGACCATGAGCAACCTCGCGCAGCTCGCCGGGCACGTCGTCGTGCGCGACCACGTCACCATCGGCGGCATGGCCGGCGTGCACCAGTTCACGCGCATCGGCGATTACGCCATGCTCGGAGGCGCGAGCAAAGTCACCAAAGACGTTCCGCCGTTCCTGCTCGTCGAAGGCAACCCCGCGGAGGTCTACGGCCTCAACAGCGTCGGGTTGCGACGCGCGCAGTTTTCGGTAGAGGATCGCAACGAGCTGCGCGCCTTCCACGACCTGCTCTACAAAGCGAATCTCAACGTTTCGCAAGCGGTCGAGAAGATGAAGGAGCGCGTTTCGACCGATGCCGGCCGCACGTTCGTCGCCTTCCTGGAGGAGCCGCCAAACGATTCGAGCCGCGGTATCCTCAAGTAAGAGCGGCTCGTGAATGCGCCGCGACGGATCTTCTTTTCGACCGGCGAACCCTCCGGTGAATTAGCGGCGCTCGCCCTCGGCGAGGCGATGCGGGAACGAGATCCCGCGCTGCGCTTTTCGGGAATCGGCGCCGCGGGGATGCGCGCCGCCGGTTGGGAGCTCTACGCCGACCACACCGGTTGGGCGAGCCTCGGCCCCATCGCCGCGATACCGCGCATTCCAAAATTGCTCAACGAGATGTGGAAATGTGCGCGCGATCTCGCCGCCGCCCCGCCCGATTTGGTGGTGCTCGTCGATTTCGGCGCGTTCAACGTCCGGCTGGCGAAAGAATTACGAGATAAATATCGCTATAGCGGCCCGATTCTCTATCTCTTTCCGCCCGGTGCGTGGCTCGACGATCCCGGCCCCGCGCGCGCGGTTGCGGCGCGCGCGTTTCCGTTGACCGGATTCGAGCATCAGGCGGAGTTCTATCGCTCGCTGCACCTGCCCATCGCGTTCTTCGGCCATCCGCTCGCGCCGCGCATCGCATCGCGCGCCCCGCGCCCGGCACCGCCGAGCGAGGGCGGCAGCATCGCATTGTTACCCGGAAGCCGTCGTGACGAGATCGCGCGGATCGCACCGCGGCTGCGCGAAGCGCTCGCCCTGCTGCGCCGGACGCGGCCGCAGTTGCGCGCGCGCGTCGGCGCCGCCGATGCACGGGCGCGCGCGATATTGGAGCGGCTCTTCCACGGCGACGCGCGGGTCGAGGTTTGCGATGGGCTGCAAGCTGCCGTACGCGATGTCGATGCGGCGTGGGTCGCTTCGGGAACGGCGGTGTTGGAGACGACGTTGAGCAACGTGCCGACGGTCGCGCTTTACGCCATTACGCCGCTCCTCGCGCGACACGCGCGCCGACTCATGCGCCGCCCCTACATCACGCTGCCGAACCTCATTCTCAATCGCGAAGCGATTCCGGAGTTGCTGCAAGAACGCGCGACGCCGCAAGCGCTCGCCGAAGCGATGGAAGGCATCCTCCGCGCGCCCGAGACGTGGTATCGCTCGGTCGAGGGCCTGCGCGAAGCGCTCGGTCCCGCCGATGCGTTAGCGAATTGCGCCCGTTACGCACTCTCGACGGCGCGGGAACGCTGATGCGCATCTATCACACCTCCGACATGCACGATCGTCGTGGATTCGCGGCGCGCCTGAATGAGTTGCGCGCGCGCGCGCCCGGTTCGCTCGTCGACTGCGGCGATTCGCTACGCGGGAGCCAGACGGTCTTTCACCGCAACGAACCGATCGTCGCCGAGATCGATGCCGCTCGTTACGATCTGCAGGCGATGGGCAATCGAGAATTCCACTATCTCTTCGGAGCGGTGCGCGCGCGGGCGGCGATGATGGAGCACCCTTTGCTCTGCAGCAATCTCGTCGATACGAAGGGGCGCGCGCTTCCCTTTCACACCGACTACGTGCTCCCGCTGGAGGTGCCGACGCACTTTCTCGGCCTGCTCGTCACGCAGTATCCGCAGGGCAGTCCGTGGGAAAAACTCTTCGGCTGGCGCTTCCTCGATCCCATCGACGTTGCCCGTCGGTACGCCGAACGCATTCCCGCCGGCGAGGCGTTGGTCGTGCTCTCGCATCTCGGGCTCTCGATGGATCGTCGCCTCGCTGCGGCGGTCGAGCGCATCGATCTCGTTCTCGGCGGCCACAGCCACGATACGCTGTTCGCTCCGGAATACGTGGGTGAGGTGCCGATCGTTCACGCCGGCCCCTACGCCCGATACGTCTCGCGCACCGAACTCGCCTACGATGGAAAGGCGCGGCGCCTCCGCATCTCCGATTTCGAGCTGATGCCGTTATTGGAGAACCGTGAGTAAGCCGCGCGTGCTGCTCGTCAGCAATGGAAACGGCGAAGCGGCGATCGCGCAACGCCTGGCGGTGGCCTTGCACGAAGCGATTCCGGAACTCGCGCTCGACCATCTTCCGCTCGTCGGCGAGCCGCAATCGACCGCCGACGTGCGCGTCGTCGGTCCGCGCGCGGCGCTGCCGAGCGGCGGACTCATCGCGATGTTCAATCTGCGAAACATCGTCGACGATATCGGCGGGGGGCTCGTCGGGCTGACGATTCGCCAACGCGGTTTTCTCAAAAAGGCGCGCGGCAACTACGACCTGGTCGTCGCGGTCGGCGATATCTTCGCCTTGATCATGGCGTTGCGGACGCGCGCTCGCACGATCTTCGTCGGGACGGCCAAGAGCGTCTCGGTCGCGCGCTACGGAGCGATGGAGTTGCGAGCGATGCGCAAAGCCGCGTACGTTTTCGTACGCGATCGCGCGACCGCCGACGATTGTCGCGCGCGCGGCGTCGAAGCGGTGGAGGCGGGCAACGCGATCGTCGATCTCCACGACCGCGATACCGTCGTCGATCTCCATCTCGCGGGGGACGACGAACTCGTGCTCTTGCTACCGGGAAGCCGCGCCGGAGCCTACCAAGAAGCGAGCGTTCTCTGCGCGGCGTTCGCCGCCGCGCGCGCGCGCGGAGCGCGCATCGTGGGCGCGCTCTCGGTCGCACCGCGTCTCGACGCGCGACGTTTCGTCGATCGGCTCGCCGCCGACGGATGGATCTACGACGAGCGTGGCGGCGCCGAAGGGCGCGCGCAACTCGTGCGCGGCGACGCGCGCGTGTTGCTCTGGAGCGGCGGTGTGGGAGCGCTGCTCGCGCACGCCGCGCTCGTACTCGGGCAGGCCGGCACGGCGAACGAAGCCGCCGCTGCGGCGGGGATCGCGGTGGCGGCGATCGACGATGGCCGCACGCGCGCCGAACGGTGGTATCGAATGCGGCAGCGCGCGCTGCTCGGCGAGGCCATGACGATGCTCCCCAGCGATCCCGAGCGAGCGGGAGAGCGGCTCGCAGCGCTGATCGCCGATAGAGCGCTGCGCGCGCGCATGGGTGAGATCGGGCGCGAGCGTATGGGCGAGCCGGGTGCGACGCGACGCATCGCCGAGAGGGCCGCAGCGTGTCTCAACGCGCACTGAAACGCATCCTCGCGTTGGCGTGCGCGCTCGCGTTCGCATGCCTGCCGCTCTTTCCGGCGTTCATCATGCTCACGCCCGCGAGCATACCGGGGGTCTCCATGCTCTCGCGCGGCGCCGCTCTCGCGATCCTCGCGGCGATGGGGGCGCTCGCGGTCGTCGCGGGCGGCGTGCTCGCGTTCGTGAAGCGCGTCGAACAGCCGATGCTGCTGCCGCTGCTGCTCTGGCTCGGCGCGGCGCTGCTTTCGGCGACATTGGGTTTCGCGCCGCTCTACGGCGTCGTGTTTTTGGGAATCTTTCTGCTCGGCATTCTCTGGCACGTCGGCATACTCGCGAGTTACGATGAGCGCGGAAACGGCGCGGTTATGTTTACCGGGATGCTGAGCGCGGCGTCGATCGCCTTCGTGGTCGCGATCGCCGCGGTGCTGCTCCATCGTCCGGCGGCGATCTATGCCGCGCAGCACGGGCGCGCGGTGGGGAGCTTCATCCTGCCGGGCGAACTCGCCGGATACGTGCTGGTTATCGTTCCAATCGCCCTCGCCGTCGCCTCGCTCTCGCACCACCCGTGGCTGCGCGCGCTCGCGGCGTTCGCCGCAGCGAGCGGCATCGTGGCGTTGGCGTTGAGTTTTTCGCGCACCGGATGGGTCGCCGCGGGCTGCGCGGGGATCGCCTACGCGTTCCTCGTCATTCGCGATCGACGCAAGAAGCGAACGCTGGCGATCGCGGTCGCCGCGTTCACCGCAATCGCCGTCGCGATCGCGTTTAACGTGCATCACGATCCCAGCGAAAATTTCACGCGGCTCTCGATTTGGCAGACGGCGTTGGGCATCGTCCGCCGCTTTCCGCTAACCGGAAGCGGCCCGTTCACCTTCGGCACGATCTACGCGCACCTGCGCCTCCCCGACGGCGACGCGGTCGCCTATCACGCGCACGATCTCTATCTCACGCTGCTCGCGGAGACGGGAATCGTCGGGTTGCTGGCGATGCTCGCGGCGTGGTGGCGGTTCGGCCGCGAATGGCTGCGGCGCTTCGCCGCCGCGGATCCGCGCGCGCGCATTCTCTCGGGCGCGGTGGTCGCCGGGCTCGTCGGCACGCTCGCACAGGGAACGATCGATACCTCGACGCTGGTGCTCTTCGGGCTCTGGCTGCCGAGCATGGCGCTGGCGTTAGCGAGCGCTCGCTTTGGAATGGGTGAATCCCTATGAAACGCGGCGCAACGTTCGTCCTCGCGCTCTTCGCGCTCGCGGCGTGCTCCTCGCCGCAGCCGCCGCACGGCGGCGCTCCGAGCCCGAGCCCGACGCACTCTCCCGGCTTGCCTTCCCTCACCGTGCGAGCGGTCGGCAGCGCGAAGCGACCGATTCGTATCGTGCAGACGCGCCGCAACAACACGCGGGAGTACGAACTCCTCGCTCGGACGATTCACAGCGTCGGAGCGGCGAACGACGCGCGCGTGCGCCTGAGCGACGTTCGCGTGACCTTTACCGCTCGCGACGGCTCGACGTTGGTCGCCGATTCGCCGTATGCGATCGTCGACGAACGGGACGGCTCGATCGAGATGAGCGGCGGCGTTCGTGCCGAGAACAAGGCCGGGGTGCGCCTCACCTGCCAGACCCTGCTCTACCGGCGCGGCACGCAATCGCTTCATGGCAGCGGTGACGTTCACTTGTACGGCGAACGCGGAATGAACGCGGTCGGCCGGACCGTCGATGCCGATATCGCGCTCTCCAAGGTGAGAATAGAATGAACGACCGAAAGATCGAATTACGCGGCCTTGTAAAACGCTACGGCGATCGCACGGTCGTGGATAACGTCAGCGCCGACGTCGGCACCGGCGAAGTCGTCGGGCTGCTCGGCCCCAACGGAGCGGGCAAGACGACGACGTTTTATATGGTCGTCGGATTGGTGAAACCCGACAGCGGTAGCGTCGTGCTCGACAACGGCGACGGAGAGGTCGATCTCACCCACGCACCGATGTACCAGCGCGCGCGCAGCGGCATCGGTTACCTCGCGCAAGAAAACTCGATCTTTCGCAAACTTTCGGTCGGCGATAACATTCGGCTCATCTGGCAGCAGCGTGGCGTCAGCGACGAAGAACGCGAGCGTCGCCTCATGCCGTTGCTCGAGGAGTTTGGGTTGCAGCGCTTCGTCAACGCGCGCGGAGAGTCGCTCTCGGGCGGCGAGCGCCGCCGCGTCGAGATCGCTCGCGCGCTCGCGACCGATCCCGCATTCTTGCTGCTCGACGAACCCTTTACCGGGATCGATCCCATCGCCGTCGCCGACATTCAGGTGATGATCCGGCAGCTTCGCGACCGCGGGCTCGGCATTCTCATCACCGATCATCAGGTGCGCGAAACGCTCGCGATCGTCGACCGCGCGTACATTCTCAACAACGGGAAGATCGAAGTTGAGGGAAGCGCCCAAGACGTTCTCAATTCCCCGACCGCGCGCAAGTTCTATCTCGGCGAGAGTTTCCGCCTGTGATTCGCGCGCTCGCTTGTCGAACGATTCTCGACCGGTACGTTCTGCTCGAACTCGCCGGTCCGTTCGGCTTCGGGCTCTCGGCGTTCTGGCTCATCTTCGCGGCGACGCAGATTCTCGCGCTCGGGCGCCTCGTCAGCAACGACCACGCTCCGCTCGGCGCGGCGATCGCGATTTTTCTCTGGCAGATACCGGGAATGGTCGTTCTGGTCATTCCGATGGCGCTTTTGTTGGGCACGCTGTTGGCGATCCAACGGCTCTCGGCCGATAGCGAAATTACGGCGATGAAGGCCGGCGGGATCTCGCTCGTGCGCATCGTCAGCGCCCTGCTGATCGCCGGGCTCGTCGTCTCGTTCGTCGATTACATCGTTCAGGAGGACGTCGTTCCGTTCGCGGCCTCGCAGGTGAGCGCGATCGAGGACAGCGCGATCAGTCACACGAGCGCGTTCAATCAAGATCTCACGGTGTCGGCACCGCTTCCGGGCGGCGGGCGCCAGGTCACCATCGCCACCGGGTACGAGCCGCACTCGCAAGCGCTCCTCAACGTAACCCTGGTGCAGTACGACGCCTCGAACACGCCGGTGCAGATCATCTTTGCCAAACGCGCCGATTTCCAGGCGAATAACTGGCTGCTCAACGATGTCAGCGCCTATCGCTTCGATGCAAACGGCGTGACGCTCTCCGAACCGCACGTGGCGCAACAGGAGATCGCGATCGGCGAGCAACCCGCCGATATCGTCGAGCGCCTCACCCACAACGATCCCGACGCGATGAGCCGGCGGCAGATCGCGGCGCTCATTCGCACCGGGCAACTCTCCGGCAACGGACTGCGAAAGTATCTCGTCGCGTTCCACGAACAATTGGCGCGCCCGTTCGCATGCTTCGTCTTCGTTCTTATGGCGATTCCATTCGGCATTCGCGCGTTGCGCGGAGGCGGGGGCGGCGCGAGCTTGGGTTTCGGCCTCGCGGTCGCGATCGCGTTTATCTATTACGTCGTGCTGACGATCTTTTCGTACCTCGCGCAAAACTTCATCGTCATCGCCCCGCTCTTGGTATGGATGCCCAACGCGCTCTTCACCAGCCTCGGCTTGTGGCGTCTCTCGCGGATAGCGGCGGTGTGACGCGATGAATTTTCTCGACGATCTGCGCGGATCGCTCCTGATCCTCGGCATCGTGCTCTTGGCCGGCGGTATTTCGTACGTCGGCGATCGCGTCGGCCACCAGGTCGGGCGCAAACGGCTCACGCTCTTTAATATTCGCCCCCGCTATACGTCGACGATCGTCGCGGTCGCGACCGGCATGCTCATCGCGCTCGCGGTGGTGAGCGTGGCGCTCCTCGCTTCGCGCGACGTTCAAACGGCGTTCTTCAAGTTGGCCTCGGTAAATCGCGAGATTTCGACGTTGCAGCAACGCGAGCGCGAACTCGGCAAGAAGGTGAATACCGGGCGTTTGGTCGTCGGTGTCGACAGTTTGATGACCGATTTTTACGCGACGATTCCCCAGGGCTCCGACGTCGCTCGCCGCAAGGAGATCATGCGCGCGTTTTTCGACGATACCGTGAAATTCGTGAACCAAACCTACGTGCCGTTCGGCTTGAAGCCGGCGCGCGTTCCGAAGGGAACCTACCATCGGTTGGATGCCACGGCGAGCAGCCCGCAGCTGGGATTTCTGAACGGCCGCTCCAACGTATTGCTGATCGCCGTCGCGCACCGCAATCTCTTCGTAAACGATCGTATCGATCTCAGCCTCGATTCGGTTCCCGACACCTTGGTCTATCCGGCGAAGACGCAGATCGTCGAATTTAAAATCGACGCCGGGCGCAACGTGAACGTCAACCTGAGTATTCGTCAGCTGAGCAACGCCGTCGCACAGGTGCTGCAAAACCGCGGCCTTTCGTCGGCGTTGGTCGCCAACATCACGCCGGTCAGCGTCTATCCCTCGCTCGCGCGCATGCAAGAGCTGCTCAAAAACGGGCACGGCAGCTACCTGCTCGTCGCTTGGGCCGCGACCGATATCTACCCGCACACCTACTTGCAGGAGGGGCAGATTCCGATCGTCGTGACGCTGTTACAGCCGGGGCAGAGCTCGGCTCCGTGACCGTTCTCGGCGTCGATCCCGGTTCGCGTAAGGTCGGCGTCGCCGTCCTCACCGCGAACGGCGAGGTGCCCTTTCGTGCGATCTTCCGCCCCGAGGGCTTGCTCGAGGAGGTCCGCCCGTTACTCGAACGCTATCGGATCGAGGCGATCGCCGTGGGCGGCGGGACCCGCGGGACCGAGACGCTGGATCGCCTCGGGGAGCTCGGGCTTCCCTGCGAACGGGTCGACGAGACGAGCACGACGCTCGACGCCCGAAAGCTCTTTTTCGAGGCGAATCCGCCGACGGGTTGGCGCCGGTTTATCCCGCGCGGAATGCTCGTCCCGCCCCGCCCGATCGACGATTTTGCCGCCGAATTGATCGCGCGCCGCTTCGCCGAGAAACTTCGCGGGCGTTCCGACCGTTAAAGCTGTAGGGCGTGGCTCGGGCGACCGATAATAGGAGTCCACGGGCTATTGTTCGCCCGCTCAATCGGAGGCTGCAAGAAGTGAAGGGCCTACATGGGATCTTCGCGGGGGCGCTCGCAGGGGTGCTCTGTTTTGCCACTGCCTCCGCCCAGGGGCTTCACCTCGGCGCCGAGCTCTTCCACCTGAGCGACTCCGCCACGGCCCAGAGCGTTCCGGGCGCGCTGCGCGGGTTGAGCCTCGTGCCGCGCCTGCCCAAGGGTGCCGCGGACGCACCGGCGGCTCCGGCGATCGTTCCCGATCTCCTCACCGCGCTCTCCTTCGCCGTCGAAGCGCCGAAGATCGCCGACGGCGTCCGTTACGGCGCCGCGGTCGCGCCGATTCGGCTCGTCAGCGTCGGGACCACGCGCTTTCGGACCCCGCAGCCGGTGACGGTCGGAGAGAGCTTCGACCAAGCCTCACCCCAACCGCTGCATTTCGATTTCGGCGATCCGTCGCAGCAGCCGGCGTTCCAGCAGAGCCAGCCGCGACCGAATCTTCTCGGGCGCCTCATCGGCGCGATTCGCGGTGCGAAGACGAGCGTCGAATTGAAGACGAGCCAGCGCGCGCAGAACGCTCTCCTCATGCCGCTGCCGCCGGCGAACGACCAGGTGCTCGGCGGACGGACTAAAATCGCGCTGCATGCCGTCGGGCGCACGGTGACGCTCGGGCTCTCGAGCCGCTTCGAGCACCGCTCGCGCGGGCTCATCTCCACCGAGAACATCTCGCCGACGCTCGACCCGACGCTCGGGTTCGACGGCGTCAGTCGGCTCGTGCTGCCCCCCGCGGCGTTCAACGATCTCACCAGTTCGAGCATCGGTGCGAGCCTCGCGGTGCCGGTCTCGTCGCACTTTACCGTCGGGCTGGGCTATCGCAGTGGAACGCTCGTCGGAACCTACGGCTCGTTATCGCCGACGACGCTCTCCGGGAGCGATAGCCGCTATTTTGGGAGACTGACCTACACGTTGCCGCACGCGCCGGCGACGCTGACCTTCCAGGCTCGGCAATACCGTTTTAACGACAATCTGCAATTGACGCCGAATCAGACGCAATTACGCGCCGGCGTCGATCTCACGATTAAATTCTGATCCGTCGAACGCTGCTCGCCGTCGCCGTCGCGGCCGCCGTGCTGCTGGGAACCGTGCAGCTCGGCTCCGACGCGCTCTTCGCGAACGCCGCCGTGCCGGAATCGCTACCGAAGGCGATACCGAAAGCCTGGGGCGGCGCCATTTACCGCGCGATCGATCGCATCGCGCCCGCACCCTTTATCGCTCGCGAACTCGGCCGCGACGCGCTGCGCCGCGGCGATACCGCGGCCGCCATGGCCTATGCCGTAACGCTTCCTCCCGGCGGCGCGCGCGACGCGTTGCTCGCGTCGATCGAACGCGCGCGCGGCGATGATGCGACGGCGATCGAATACGAACTCGCCGGGCTCGATCTGCCGCGCCTGCGCGCGCGGATCGATGCGATGGCGAAAGCGCATCCGCGCGCCGCGTACGCACTCGCGCTGCGCCTGCGCGAACGGCTCGCCGGCGCGACGACGCATCCCGATGCGTTGGCGAATGCCGACTGGCGCTGCGGGACGCTCGCGACGAGCGCGGTCTATCGCGGGCACCGCCCGGCACGTTGGAACCCGCGCGCGCGTAGCGCATTTCTCGCTGCGGCGCGCGCCGCTCCTTACGACAACACCTACGCCCTCGCCGTCGCGGCGTATTATTATCGCATCGACGAGAACGCTCGCGCGCGCCATTGGTACCGGCGCGTCGTCTCCATCAATCCGGCGAGCGCCGACGGCTGGTCGGGTTTGGGAAGTGTCGCCTTGCGCGAGGGCGATCTCCCGGCGGCGCGCCGCTATCTTGCAACCGCACTACGTTACGACGCGCGCGCCGCGAGCGCGCGGACGCTCGCGCGCAAAATCGCGGCGGCACGCGGACGCCCGTGAGAGTTGCGTTCGATCTCCAACCGACCGTCGGCAGCGCGACCGGCATCGGCGAGTACGCGCGCGAACTCGGGCGCGCGCTCGGCGCGATCCCGGAGATCGATCTCGTTCCGCTGAGCGCTCCGCACATCGATCCTTGGCGATTCGACCGACGCGCGTATTGGGAGCAAGTGCTCTTACCGATCGCCGCGGCGCGCTCGCGCGCGACGATCCTGCACTGCACCTCGGGAACGATGCCGGCGATTTCGCCGCTGCCGATCGTGCTGACGTTGCACGATGCCGCGTGGTTGCGCGTGCAAGGGCACACGCGCTGGTACGCGCGCGCCTATTTTGGCGAACTGATGAAGCGCTTGGCGGCGCGCGCGCGAGAGATCGTCACCGTCTCGGCGTTCTCCGCGCGCGAGATCCTCGCGTTGCACCCCGGGCTCGACGAACGGCGCGTGCACGTGATTCCGCTCGGCGTCGCCGAAGAATTCGCGCGCCTTTCGTTGCGCGAAGGCGACGGAGCGACGATCTTGGTCGTCGGGACGGTGGAGGCGCGAAAGAATCTCGAAATCGTCATCCGCGCGCTCCCGTCGTTACCCGGCGTGCGCGCGATCTCGGCGGGGCCGAGCACGCCCTATCGCGATGCCTGCGCCGCGCTCGCGCGCGAACTCGGGGTCGAGAATCGGGTTGAATTTCGCGGCTACGTCGGGCGCGACGCGCTGCTCGATCTCTACGCAACGAGCACCGTGCTCGCGATGCCCTCGCGCTACGAAGGCTTCGGCTTACCGCTCGCGCAGGCGTGCTGTGCCGGCCTGCCGGCGATCGCCGCGCGCGGATCCTCGCTCGACGAAATTGCGGGCGCGAGCGTTCCTCGCGTCGACGCCGACGATCTCTCCGGATGGATCGAAGCGTTCGCGGCGATCTTCGCCGATCCCGATCGCGCGCGCGGCGTCGCCGCCGCGGAGCGCGCGGCGGCGGTCGAACGTTTTTCGTGGCGCCGCGCCGCGAGCGCTACCGCCGAGATCTATCGAATCGCTTCGACGTAGACCGGGGAGCCCGGCGCGCCCGCGGGGACGCTGCCGTCGTCGGGGGCGAGGATGAGCCGAACCGGAAAACTCGATCCGGCGTCGGGAATCGTCGTGATGTGGAGCCGGAGAAAGCCGCGCGCCGGCACGACGTATCCGCGCAATTTATAACGCGTGAAGGCGCGCACCTGATGCGACTGCACTAAAACGCGATCGATGAGATAGGTCCCGGTCGCGCTTCCGCCACGCGGGTTTTCGTAGATCGCGATCGTTTGGGCGCGGTGCGTCGGGTTCACGACGTTGATTTCGAAATTCTGAAGGACGCCGTAATCGCCGGAGAGCGCCTGCCCGACGAGATCGTTGGGGAGCGGCACCTGGCCGACTGCGAGTTCGAGGTAGGGATCCTCGACGCTCCACTGCGTCGAGTAGGTGAACTCCGGGATCGAATAGATGCCGCGTGCGTGCGCGTGATGGCCGACGAGGAGCTTGTCGTTGCTTGGAACCGAATCGGGCGAATCGGTCGCGCGCTGCGCGAAGAGCATCAGGTGAATCAGCCCGCCGTTGAGCACGCGCAGCTGCAGCAAATCGCTGACGATCGAATTCGCGGGAAGATCCTGTTCGGCGAGATTGATGCTGCCGTATCCGGGAATCTGAACGATCTTGCCTTCGTTGGTGACGAGGTGAACCAGAAAGCGCTTCGTCGAGAGATGTCCCGCTTCCATTTCGTTGGGGCTCGGCCCGCCGCGCCCGTCGATGAATTGAATCAGCGCGGGTTCGGGCGAGGTATTGGTGGCCCGCAAGACGATGCGGCGCGCGATAGAATGCGGCGGATTGTAATGGAAATAGAGAAAGCGCGAGGGCGCTTGCCGGTGGAGATCGGCGGTGAAGAGCACGCCGTCGGTGGTGAGCCGTTCGGGGAAATCGCTCACCATCAAGGATGACGGCGAGATGCGCGGCGCCGCGATATTTTCGACCGTGAGATTGACGGTCGAATCGACCTCGATGTAGCCGTTTCCTTGCAGCGTGACCGGGACGCTGAGATGCAAGACGTCGTCGACGCCGAGCGGCGTCGTGATGCCGATCTGCGAGCGGCTCAAGACGAGTTGCGCGCCGGGGCGCAGCGTGACGCTCGCGGCGATCGCGTCGGCGACGCGTTTGAGAACGAAGGGGGCGCTCGCCGGCTCGCCGGTGACGCGGACGAGCAACGCGTTCTGCGGCGTCGTGCCCGCGGGATAGGCGACGACGATGGGGATGGTCGCCGAGACGCCGCGGCTATCGGTGAGGGTGACGCTCGTCGAACCCGGCGCGATGCCCGCGATGCTGAGCATCTCGGTGTTCGTATTGAAGTTCACCGCCGCGACCTGCGGATTGCCGCCGGAGAGCACGACGTTGCCGAGCGTGTTGCCGACCGTGACTTGCACCGAGGAGCCGACCGGAACGAGCGCCGAGGCGGGGGAGAAAACGATCGGGACCGG
>JAJYHP010000032.1 GCA_021784715.1 bacterium | reverse complement strand
CGCGAAACCGACGATCTCCGCTTCAACCTGTTCGCGCGGAGGAAAAACATACTGCGGCGAGCCGAACGTGCACTCCATCACCAGAACGTCGGCGGGCTTGATCTCGGTCGCTTCTGCGGTTCGCGATACGGTGAGTTTGAAGTCGCCCGTGTACACGTGGCGCCCCGACGCACCTTCGACGAGCAACTGCGCGCTGCCGAGAACGTGGCCGGCGGGGAAGAGCGTGAGGCGATACTCGCCGATCTCCCACGGTTCGTTGAAACGATGGGTTTCGAAAGCGCTGCGCTTGCGCGAACGGAAGCGTACCGCGCAGAGCGCGGCGGTCTCGGGGGTGCAGATGACGACGTCGTGTTCGCGGGCATGGTCGGCATGCGCGTGCGAAACGTAGCCGCGGTCGCGCCGCCGCGACGCATCGACCCAGAGGTCGATCGCCGGCAGGTAGAGGCTTGCGTCGCGTTTGGCGAACATAGGCCCAAGCGCTTCGGTGCAACGCTCGCGCGCTCTTGCGCGTTGAAGGTGGAACTATGGCTCGCATCTATGACTCGATCGTCGATACCTTCGGCAACACGCCTCTCGTGCGGATACCGCGGCTTAATGCCGGCTGGCCCGGGCAGGTCCTGGTCAAGGTCGAATCCTTTAACCCGGCGGGTTCCGTGAAAGATCGCATCGGCGTCGCGATGATCGAGGCGGCGGAGGCCGACGGCCGCCTACGCCCCGGAATGGCGATCGTCGAACCGACCAGCGGGAATACCGGCATCGCGCTTGCATTCGTCGCCGCGGCGAAGGGGTATCCGATCGTTCTCGTGATGCCCGATACGATGACGCTCGAACGTCGCAATCTCCTCAAAGCCTATGGAGCGCAGCTCGTTCTGACGCCGGGAAGTGCCGGAATCAAAGGCTCGATCGCTCGGGCGACCGCGATTCGCGATGCCGCGCCGGAGCGCTATTTCATGCCGCAACAATTCGAGAATCCCGCAAATCCCGAGATCCATCGCCGCACGACCGCCGAGGAAATTTGGCGCGATACCGACGGCAGCGTCGATCTCTTCGTCGCCGCGGTCGGCACCGGCGGAACCTTGACCGGTGTCGGGCGCCTGCTGAAAGAGCGCAAGCCGGGCGTACGCATCGTCGCGGTCGAGCCCGATGCGTCACCGGTGCTCTCCGGCGGCGAGCCCGGTCCGCATAAAATCCAAGGTGCCGGAACGGGCTTCATTCCACCGATTCTCGATACCGCGATCTTCGATGAGATTATCCGCGTGACCGACGGCGAGGCGATCGCGATGGCGCGCCGGGCGGCGCGCGAGGAAGGGCTGCTCGTCGGCATCTCGGCCGGCGCGAACATCCACGCGGCGCTCGAAATTGCGGCGCGCCCGGAGATGCGCGGAAAACGCATCGTGACGATCGGCTGCGATACCGGCGAGCGGTATCTCAGCAACCCGGTCTTCGCCGAGCTCGAAGCCGTCGTCGTCGACGCCGGCATCGCCGCGGAGTCGCCGTAATTGAATGCTGAAGAGCTCGGCGGCGTCGCAGCCGTCGAAGTTCGACGCGGCGCCTTCGTTGAATCCTGGCATCGCATCGCGGCATGCGCGAGCGATGCATCCGGACGGGTTCTTTTCGCGATGGGTGATATCGACCGCCCGGTTTACCTGCGCTCCGCCGCGAAGCCGTTCATCGCCGCGACCGCCGTTGCCGCCGGGGTTCGCGAGGCGTTCGGACTCACGATGGAAGAGATCGCCGTCATGTCGGCTTCGCATAGCGGAGAGCCCTTTCACGTCGCGGCGGTTCGCTCGATCCTTCGCAAGATCGATCTCGACGAGTCGGCATTGCAGTGCGGAACGCATCTCCCGCTCGACGAACGCAGCGCGCACGAATTGATCCGCGCCGGGCTTGCGCCGAGTTCGGTTCACGATAATTGCTCGGGAAAGCACGCGGGAATTCTCGCGCTGACGCGCTTGCTGGGTGCGGATATCGCGACCTATCGCGATGCCGCTCATCCCGCGCAACGCGCGATTCTCGATCTCTGCGCGCGTGCATGCGATGACGACGCCGATCGCTGGCCGGTCGCGCTCGACGGTTGCGGCATCCCGGTCTTTGCGACGCCTTTGCGCAACGCCGCTCTCGCATTCGCTCGCTTTGCCGTGCTCGAGGGGCTCCCCGACCGAGAGTTACAGGCACTGCTCGTCGTCCGCGACGCGATGCTCTCGCATCCGGAGTATGTCGCCGGCACGGGGCAGTTCGATACGCGGCTGATGAGTGCCGCCGGGGGCGCGATCGCGTCGAAGGTCGGCGCGGAGGGCGTCTCGGCGGTCGCCTCGATGACCGCACGTCTCGGGTTTGCGCTCAAAGTCGTCGACGGCGCTTCGCGGGCGCGGCCCCCTGCGGTTCTCGCAGGTTTGCGGGTACTCGGAGCGCTTCCCGAGAGCGCTGAGGCAGAACTCACAGAGCTCTCCGAGCCGATCGTCTATACTCGGAAGGGAGCGCGCGCGGGTGAGATACGCGCACGCGAACGCGATTTTACGGAGGCACGAACGGGCTGAATTGAGCAGTTATCTCGACGCTCTGCAGGAGCGAGTAGTGCTGTTCGACGGCGCCATGGGCACGCAGCTCATGGCGTTGGAGTTGACGGCGGTGGATTTCGGGGGTGAACGCCAGCTCGGCTGCAACGAGGCCTTAGTGCTCTCGCGCCCGGAGCTTATCCGCTCGATTCACGAGCGGTATTTCGAGGCCGGCGCCGATGTCGTCGAGACCGACACGTTTACTGCATCGCGCCTGAAACTCGACGAGTTCGGGATCGGCGAGCATACCTATGCGATCAATCACGATGCGGCGCAACTCGCACGCAAGGCCGCCGATGCCTATAGCACCGCGGCGCGTCGGCGCTTCGTCGCCGGGTCGATGGGCCCGACCGGCATGCTCGTCTCGTCGAGCGATCCGTCGCTTTCGAAGATCACCTTTGCCGAGCTCGCCGAGATTTACGGCGAGCAGGCGCGCGCCCTCGTTGAAGGCGGCGTCGACCTGCTGTTGCTCGAGACGATGCAGGATCTCTTGGAGCTCAAAGCCGCAATCGTCGGCATCGGGCGCGTCTTTCGCGAGGGCGTGCGCCGCGTTCCCATTCAAGCGCAGCCGACGCTGATCACCGAAGGCCGCATGTTGTTGGGGACCGATATCGCGGCGGTCTGCGCGGTTCTCGATGCCTTGCCGATCGACGTGATCGGGCTGAATTGTTCGACCGGCCCGGCGCAGATGCGCGATTCGGTTCGGTACCTCGGCGAGAATTCTCGCTGTTACGTCAGCGTGATTCCCAACGCGGGGCTTCCGTTGATGGGGCCCAAGGGCGAGACGATCTATCCCGAGACGCCGAGCGAACTCACCGCCGAACTCCTAGAGTTCGTGATGGAGTTCGGCGTTCGGGCGATCGGCGGTTGTTGCGGCACGACGCCGGAGCACATCGCTTCATTACGGACGGCGCTCGACGGATGTGCCGAAGCGCGTATGCCGCACCGCCCCGCTCCCGCGCGCCCCGAGTTCGTCGCGAGCGCGATGACGGCGGTCTCGCTGGAACAGGAACCGCGCCCGCTCATCGTCGGCGAGCGCATCAACAGCCAAGGTTCGCGCCGGGTCAAGCGACTGTTGCTGGAGGATGATTACGAAGCGATCGGACAACTCGCACGCGATCAGATCGAGGGCGGAGCGCACGTTCTCGACGTATGCACGGCGTTGACCGAACGGACCGACGAACCCGAACAGATGCGCGCGGTCGTTCGCCGCTTGGCGCAGTCGGTGGAAGCGCCGCTCATGATCGATTCCACCGAAGCGGCCGTCGTGCGCGCTGCGTTGGAGAACTATCCGGGGCGCGCGATCGTGAACTCGGTGCACCTCGAAAGCGGACGCACGAAGATCGATGCGATTCTTCCGATGGCGATCGAGCATGGTGCCGCCGTGGTCGCGTTGACCATCGATGAAGCGGGAATGGCGAAGACGGCGCAGCGAAAGGCCGAGGTTGCCAAACGCATTTACGATATCGTCGTCGGAGAATACGGTCTGCCGCCGCGGGCGCTGATTTTCGACGATCTCACCTTTACGCTGGCGACCGGTGACGCCGAATATATCGATTCGGCGCGCGAAACGATCGAAGGCATTCGCGCGATCAAGGCGACGCTTCCGGGCGTGCTGACCTCGCTCGGCGTGAGCAACGTTTCCTTCGGTCTCAAACCGGCCGCTCGCGCCGCGCTCAATTCCGTTTTCTTGCATCACTGCGTCGAGGCCGGGCTCGACCTCGCGCTCGTGCATCCCAAAGAGATTACCCCGTATGCCGAACTCGATGCCGATGCACGCGAAGCGTGCGACGACCTGGTCTTCAATCGTCGCCCCGACGCATTAGCGCGCTTTATCGAGCGCTATGAAAACGTCGTCGTACAAAACGATGACGAGCGCTCGAATGAGGACGGCGATACATCGGCCGAGACGCGGATCCATCAAGCGATCTTACGACGCAAAAAAGACGGCATCGAGGCGATGCTCGACGAAGTATTGCTGCGCCGAACGCCGGTGGAGGTGCTCAACGAGGTTCTGCTGCCGGCGATGAAAGAGGTCGGCGATCGCTTCGGTGCGGGCGAACTCATTCTTCCGTTCGTTTTGCAATCGGCCGAGGTGATGAAGCGCGCGGTCGCTCACGTCGAGCAGTTCCTCGAACGGCGCGAGGGCAGCACGAAGGGCACGGTCGTGCTCGCGACGGTCTTCGGGGACGTCCACGATATCGGCAAAAATCTCGTGAATACGATCCTCTCCAACAACGGCTATACCGTTCACGATCTCGGCAAACAAGTGCCGATGAACGTTATTCTCGAGAAGGCAAAGGAAGTACATGCCGACGCGATCGGCCTCTCCGCCTTATTGGTCTCGACGAGCAAGCAGATGCCGATCTGCGTGCAAGAGCAAGATGCGCGAGCGTTATCTTTTCCCGTTATCGTCGGGGGCGCCGCGATCAATCGCGACTTCGGCCGGCGCATCGCGCTGCTCGACGACGGGCAACGGCTTTTTGAGCCCGGGGTATTTTATGCCAAGGATGCCTTCGAAGGGCTCGATATCATGGATGTGCTCACCGGCGATGAGGAGCGACGTCGCGGGTTCGTCGAGCGAGTGAAGGGCGAGGCCGTTCGCGCGCAGGCGAAGCTGCGAGAACCCGTGCGCCCGGCAAGCGAAAATCGTATCTCGGCAGTGAAAAGCGTCGTCGTCGAACCACCGCAACCGCCGTTTTGGGGGGCGCGAACGCTCGCCGAGATCGATGTGCGCGAGCTCTGGGAGTGCTTCGATCTCAAGTCGCTCTATCGGCTCTCCTGGGGTGCCGGCAATCAGAAGGGCGAGGCGTTCGAGAAGACCGTGCGTGAAGAGTTCGAGCCGCGGCTCGCGCGTTATCGCGCCGAAGCCGAACGCGGCGGCATTCTCCACCCGCGCGTTGCGTACGGCTATTTCCCGGTCGCCGGTAGCGGTGACGAGGTGCTGTTCTTCGATCCGAACGATCCGGCTCGCGAAATCGCTCGGATGTCGTTCGCTCGCCAGGTCGGCGGGGAGCATCTCTCGCTCGCCGATTACCTTCGCGAGCCGGTCGCCGGCGCGGCCTCAGATATCCTTGCGCTGCAGGTGGTGACCGTCGGTGCCGAGGTCGCAGAGAAGATCGAAGAACTCCATACGCGCGGTGACTTTAGCGAATCGTATTTCCTCCACGGGTTCTCCGTCCAGTCGGCCGAGGCATTAGCGGAATGGAGCCATCGACGCATTCGGCGCGAGCTCGGTCTGGCGCCCGAGCGAGGGAAACGCTACTCGTGGGGGTACGGAGCCTGCCCCGATCTCTCGCAGCATGAGATCGCCTTCGCGTTGCTCGATGCCGTCGCATCGATCGGCGTACGCTTGACCGAGAGCTTCCAAATCGTCCCCGAACAATCGACGGCTGCGCTGGTGATCCACCATCCGCAAGCGAGTTATTTCAACGCGGCGGCAACGCTCGAACGCTGAGGGCTAGGAGGAGTGCCTTCTCGGCTCCCCTAACTAGCAACGTAACTGCTGACGGGAGAACCTATGGGAAAGCGCGCCGCCGGCCCGCGGGCATCGAAGTCGCTCTCTATTCACGTTGACGAGCTCGTACGTCGGCTCTCTACGAGAACTTCGACGATCGGCATTATCGGACTCGGCTACGTCGGTTTACCGCTCGCCGTCGAGTTCGCCGCAGAATTTCCCAAAGCGGTCGGTTTCGATATCGACGCCGAGCGAGTCGTCCTTCTAAACGCCGGACGCTCGCATATTCGCGACGTTCCCGAGGAACGGGTCGCAGCGCTGGTTACGGCGGGGCGCCTGGAATGCAGCGGCGATTTTACCAGGCTCGCCGAGTGCGACGCCGTCGTCATCTGCGTTCCAACCCCGTTAGGGCTTGGGAATCTCCCCGATCTCACCTGTATCTTCGATGCCGCCGAGCAGATCGCGGGCGCATTGCGGCCGGGGCAGTTAGTGGTCTTAGAATCGACGACCTATCCCGGGACCACCGAAGAAATACTCGTCCCGATTCTCGAGCGTTCGAACCTTGCGGCCGACCGCGATTTTTTGGTCGCATTCTCGCCGGAGCGCATCGATCCGGGAAGAGATCTCCCGCTGCGCCGGATACCGAAAATTATCGGCGGCTGCAGCAAACGTTCCGCCGATGCAGCACGACTGTTGTACGGCGCGATTTTTGAAGAGACCCACGTCGTCTCGTCGGCGCGCGCTGCCGAGACGGTAAAGCTCCTCGAGAATACTTTTCGTCTGGTGAACATCGGTTTCATCAACGAGTTCGCGCGCCTCTGCCGTCAGCTCAACATCGATTCGGGCGAGGTTATCGCCGCGGCGTCGACCAAGCCTTTCGGGTTTATGCCGTTTCAACCCGGCCCCGGCGTCGGCGGGCACTGCATTCCGCTCGATCCGCATTATCTTGCTTGGGAGTCGAAGCGGCAGGGCTTTACGTCGCGCTTCATCGAGCTTGCCGAAGATGTCAATGCGCAGATGCCCGGCTACGTGGTCGAGCTGATCGCCGGGGCGCTCAACGAGGCAAGGAAGTCGTTGCGCGATGCCCATATTCTCGTCATCGGCGTGGCGTACAAGAAGAATATCGACGATACGCGACGTAGCCCGGCGATTGCGGTCATCGATCGCTTGCGCATGCGTGGTGCGGTGGTCTCCTATCACGATCCGTATGTCGCCGAACTCCACGGCCGGCATAACGATTGGCCGGAGTGGCGGCCGCGCGTCTTCGTTCCCTACGAACGGCGTGCCGGAGATCGCTCCGGGGAGGCGCCTTCGCTGCGCCGCCGGCGGGTCGATACGCTCACCAGCGTTCCGCTCGATCCCGTCCATCTTGCGCGCGCCGACTGCGTGGTGATTCTCGCCGATCACGAGGTCGTCGATTACCAGGCGATTCTCGACCATGCTTCGCTCATCGTCGATACGCGCCAAGTCATCCCGCATGAAAAGGCGGTGGCATCGTCGGCGAAGGTCTACGCATTGTGAGAGTCCTCGTTACCGGAGGGGCGGGCTTTATCGGCTCGCATCTCTGCGATCTGCTCCTCGATGCGGGACACGCGGTGACCGCACTCGACGATCTCTCCACCGGGAGTCTCCTCAACCTTACCGGTGCGCTCGCGCGTCCCGGATGCAGATTCATCCAGGGGGATATCCGCGACACGTTGCTCGTCGAACGCGCGATGGAGCATTGCGATGCCGTCGTCCACCTCGCCGCACGGATCGGACTGCGGATTATCGTCGAAAGCCCCTTCGATACGCTCGACGTGAACGCTCGCGGTACCGAGAGCGTCGTGCAGGCGGCGCTCAAACAAAAAACGCCGATCCTCATCGCCTCGACATCGGAGGTCTATGGACACTCCACAAAAATACCGTCGAGCGAGAGCGACCCGATTTGTTTTGGGTCGCCGACGATCGGACGATGGAGCTACGCCTGCGCCAAAGCCTACGATGAATTCTATTCGCTCGCGCTGCAGCAAGAGCGCGGACTCCCGGTCGTCGTCGTGCGGCTCTTCAATACCGTCGGCGCCCGGCAGAGCGGTCGTTATGGGATGGTCGTCCCGCGCCTCACGGCACAGGCGCTCTCCGGCGCACCCTTAACGGTCTACGGCGACGGAACGCAGACGAGATGTTTTTGTTCGGTCCGCGACGTGACGGACGCACTGCTCGCGATATTGCTTCGCATCGATGCGTTGGCCGGGGAGGTCCTGAATATCGGAAATCCCGTGGAGATGACCATTATCGAACTTGCCAAGCAGATCGTCGAACGTGCGGCATCGAGATCGGCGATCGAGTTCGTTCCCTTTTCTCGCGCCTATCCCGCCGGATTCGAGGAGATCATGCGCCGCGTTCCCGATATCGCGAAGGCGCGGCGAGTGATTTCGTTCGAACCGAAGATCCCGCTTGAAAGTATTCTCGACGACGTCATCGCGGGGCTGCGATCTCCGGCACACCGATGAGACGATGCTCCGCGCTCGCGACGATACTGTTCGTCATCGGAATGCCGACGGCTGCATCGGCGCGTTGCAGCATTCCGCCGCCGCCGACGCAACGCGTGACGATGGAGGTAGGTGCGTCGAGCGCGACGATGACGAGAAACCGAGGCAATTGGAGCGGCAGTTCGTTGCTGCTGGAAGAGCGCGACGGAAATCGGCACTCCGCCTATATTCGCGCTGCCGACGACGTGCGTTTCGGGCAGAACGATAACGATTACGAGGGCGGCGCCTATCTCGCGGTGCGGCCGCACGCAATCATCGATTTCATCGGTTCGTTTAGCCCGCAGCACAATATTTTGCCGGCCTCGAGCCTGCAAGGGGACCTCGATCTCCGCGCCGGCGGCGGGTATGGTTACCAGGCCGGGTATGCCTCCCGGCAGTACAGCACGGTCGGCGCGTCGATCGAGCACCTCGGCATGGATCGCTACTTCCGCGATCTCCGCGTAGCGGGCACCGTAACCTTTGCGCGGCTGACGAACGTTCCGGGAATCGCGCTCTCCGAGGGCGTTTCAATGGCGCGTTACCTACCTTGCGATACGGAGAACCTCGCGCTCTCGACCGGGCGCGACGTCGAAAATGTCGGCCTCGGAGCGCCGCCGGCGGTCTATCACAGTTTAACGGTCTTTCTCGGCGATACGCACCGGCTATCGTCGCGCACGGGGCTCGATCTCGGCCTTGGGTGGTATGGTTTGACCGGTGCATACGATCGCTTCGAGGTACGTGTTGCGCTTCGCGAGCGCCTCTGAACCACTGCTGTGGCTCATCGAACTGAGCGTTCTGTTCTCGTCGATCATGACCGCAGCACTGATCGTTGCCTTTGTGTTCCTGCGCACGCGCAACTCGATCGTTCGGCGACGGCAGGAACGGCTCACGCAGCGCTGGCGTTCCGTTTTCAAGACGGCATATACCGGCGAACCGCTCCCTGAGGTGCTGCCGCGCGTGGGTCGGCGCGATTGGTTTACGGTGATCGCGTTGTTTTCGCAATTTCACCAGCTTCGCGATAAGGATCGCGACCGCGCGCGCGAGGTGCTCCCAAAACTCGATACACTCGCCTACGATATCGGTCTCGACCGGCACGCCCTCTACTGGCTCGGTCGCGGTGACGATGCCGAGAAAATTCTCGCTTTGACCGCGCTCGGACAACTCCGCGAACGCGCGGCGCTCGACGATGCGATCCGGCTCTCGGCCGACGAAGGGGCGGAGCTTTCGCGTGCCGCAGCCCAATGTGCGCTGCGTATCGACGCTCGCTTCACCGACGGAGTCTTAGAGCTCGTCCGCGATCGCGATGACTGGATCCGTTCGCGCGTCGAGACGATGCTCAAAGAGATCGACCGGATCGACCTCGACGAAGCATTACGCGCGGCGATTGCCGGTGCCGACGAGGCGGGCCGACGGCGGCTCCTCGATTTTGTACGCTTCTGCTCGCCGTCCCCGGCTCGAGCGGTCTGCAAGCGCGTGCTCGAAGAGTCCGAAGAAGAGGAGACGGTCGCCGCGGCACTTCGTTCGCTCGCTCCGCTTGCCTCGGAAGAAGATCGCGCGCTCGCGCTACGTTATTGCGCCCACAAATCGCCGATCGTCCTGCTCTCGGCGTTGCGCGTATTGCGAAAGTGCGTTCGTTACGACGATCGCGAGACGCTTCTGCAACTCGCCTCGCACCGCGATTACTGGGTTCGCTTGCGCGCGGCGGAGGCGATCGTGGAACTCTACGGTGAGAGCGGTCTGCTCGATGATTTTGTCGTCGAAGTGGAAGACCGATACGCTCGCGACGCGATCGCACAGGCGCTCGCCGAGCGAAAGATGATGGCGCAGCGTTCGCCGCTGCGCGATCGACGAACTGCATCGCAGGGAGCCCCGGAGGCCCGCCTATGAGCATCGACGGGCATGCGACGATGGAAGCGATCGTGGTTTTTATCGAGACCGGATTGTTTTTCTACTTTTTGGTAATCAACGGCTACTACGCGTTTACCGGCGGCGTAGCGCTCTTTCGTTTACCCGGCTTTGTGAAGATGCATCTGGCCGATCCGGTCCGCCGTTCGAACTCGACGCTCGATCGCCCGGTAACCATGCTCGTGCCGGCCTTCAACGAGCGTGAAATTATCGTTACCTCGGTGCGCTCGATGCTGGCGCTGGAGTACGTAAACTTCGAGATCGTCGTTATAAACGACGGGTCGACCGACGATACTTTGGAGCGTTTGAACGAAGCCTTCGAGCTCGAACCGTACGAAGGGATCTATCGCGTCGAATTGCCGACGGAGGAGGTTCGCGAGGTCTATCAATCGCGGTTGCACCCGGAACTGCGCGTGATCGATAAGGCGAACGGAGGGAAGGGCGACGCGCTCAACGCCGGCATCAATCTCTCTCGTTACCCCTTGCTTTTTACCGCCGACGCAGATTCGTACTATCATCGCCAGACGCTGCAGTGGATGGTCGAGCCGTTCCAACGCGATCGCCGCACGGTCGTCGTCGGCGGGGCGGTTGCGGTGGGAAACGCCTCGACCCCGGTCGACGATAAGCCCTTCGAACCGTCGTTGCCGAAGAATATGATGCAGCTGTTTCAGGTGCTGGAGTACTTGCGTGCATTTTTGGCGACGCGCATGGGCTTTGCCCCGTTCAACGCGCTCGGCATCGTCTCCGGAGCCTGCGGGCTCTGGCGTCGTGACATCATCATCGCGTGCGAGGGCTTCCGCACCGACACCATTTGGGAAGATATGGAGATGACGCTGCGCGTCCATAATTACTGCATCAACACCGGGCAGCCGTATCGAATCGCATTTTCACCGTTTCCGGTCTGCTGGACCGACGTTCCCGCATCGCCGAAGGTGCTCTACAATCAGCGCAAGGGGTGGCACCGACACCTTTCGGAGTGCGTGATGATCCATCGGAAATTGCTCTTCGGCAACGGCGGCGTCTTTAGTTGGGTGACGATGCCCTATCTGGTGTTTTTTGAATGGCTCGCTCCGGTCGTCGTCATCGGAGGCGTTCTCTTCTCGCTCCTCATGGCCGCTCTGGGCTATCTCGACTGGAATACGCAGTGGTGGCTGCTCGGCCTGGTGTTCGTGCTTGCGATGTTCGGTTCGATTATCAGTATTTTGCTCGATGAAATCTCGTTCACCGCCTATCGGCTGAGCCAGGTCTGGGTCCTTTTTATCGCGGCCTTGCTGGAGAATTTCGGCTACCGCCAATTCGTGATGGTCGCCAATCTCTCGGGATTGCTTGCTTGGGCCTTCCGCCGCCCGATTCGAGGGAACACCAAGTATCCCGGGATCTTCGTCGCGCCCTGGGTTCCCAAGCATCGTGATTGAGAACGCAAAAAGGAAGCAGGAAGGTCCCGGCAGGAAGGAGGACTTTCTAGACCGACTTCTGCGGATTGGAGGATAGCGTATGTCTCTCACCCCTCGTGGGATGCTCCTTGCACTCATCGCCGTGCTTCGATTTGCGTTGGGGCTCGCCGTGTGGATCGCCTCCCTCGTATTGCTGGGGCTCTTCGCTCTGGAATTCGTACACGCACCTCGCCTTGAAGCGACCGCACTCGTGAAGCTCGCGCACCGACTCGGCGACGGCGACATACGCGTCGTGTCGCGCTGGTTTGGCCTGAGCTGGCCGAGCCCCACGCGCATCAATTACGCGCCGCTCGGCATCGCGATCGCGGTCTGGATCGCGAAGGGAATTATCGATTCGCTTTTGCAACGGCTCGATTACATCGTCCGTCGCACCTTTAAAGCCTCGACGCGCAGCGGACTGAGTGCACCGCGCGGCGATGGTGCCGACGGCGGCCTTTCGTTGCGCAGGCTCGACGCGGAATCCGAGCACCATCGCAGTATCTTGCTGAAACGCTACCGCGAGATCGAGGGGGCGCTGAAATCTTCTTCGCGCAAACCCTGTACGTTTCTCTCGATCGATATCGTCGGCTCCACGAAGATGAAGGTCGGCGAACGCCCGACGGCGGTCGCCGCGACGTTTCAAGCCTACGAAGAGATGGTTCGCAACACGTTTGATTCCTATAGCGTGTGGAAGCAGACGTGGACCCCCGACGGCGTGATGGCTTGCTTTCTCGACCGAGATCTCGGCGTCGCCGCGGGACAGCGCGTGCTCGCCGCACTCGCACCGTTCAATCGGGATGAGAATCAACTGCGCACCCCGATCGAAGTGCGTTGCGGACTAAACGACGGCGAGGTGGTGATCTTCGAGGATAGTCAGCTCGAGAAAATCGCCGACCATTCGATCGATGTCGCCGGGCACATGCAAAAACACGCCGATATCAACGCGCTCTGGCTGAGCACCGAGGTGTTCGGGCGGCTGGAGAACAAGAGCGGTTTCACGCCGATTGAGGCAGAGGTGGACGGTTTTGCGGTGATGGAATGGAAGCCGACGCCCGAAGAAGCCGAGGCGCCAGGGGAGAACGACCGGGCGGGCTAATCCGTCAGGCATGAGATCGCCTCGTATCGCCGCGCTAGCGGCCCTTCTTTTGCTCGCGGCGCCGCTTGCGGGCTGTTCGAGCGGCCCCGCTCCCGCATCGACGACGATCGGTATCGGCGTCGACTTGCCGCTCTCCGGGGCGGATGCCTCGGTCGGTACCAGTACGCTCGACGGCATTAAACTTGCGGTCGCCCGCGCGAACGCCAAAGGGGTTCCCGGCGGCTTCACCTTCGCCGTGCAAGCGCTCGACGACACGCAACAAGGCGTTCACAATCCGCAGCAGGGCGCGAGTAACGTTCGGACGCTGATCGCCGACGATAGTGTGCTTGCGATTATCGGTCCGTATAACTCCAACGTCGCCGCCGCAGAGATTCCGATAACCAACCAAGCGGGAATCGTGCAGATCAGCCCTTCGGCGGTGAGCGACGGCCTGACGCTTGGCAAGGGCGCGGCGATGTTGCGTCGTGCGAACCCCACCGTCAACACCTTTTTTCGCGTCTGCACGACCGATTCACGGCAGGGTTCGGCGGCGGCGCGCTTCGCGCTCGATCTCAAACTCAAGCGTGTGTATATCGTCGACGATAATGAGACCTACGGTCTCGATCTCGCAAACGTCTTCTCTCGCGATTTCGCAAAACTCGGCGGCACCGTGCTCGGACGCGATCACATCGCGCCCGATACCCAAGATTTCAAAGCGTTGTTGCTGAAAATAAAAGGATATAAGCCGGACTTTATTTTCTTCGGCGGCACCACCAGCACCGGCGGCGGCTTGCTGCGGCGGCAGATGTTCGATGTCGGGATGGGGAAGGTTGCTTTTATGGGCGGCGACGGCATCCCCGATATCGCCGAGGTCGCGAAGAAACGCGCCGACGGAACCTATTACACGGTTGCGGCTCCGAACGCAGACTTACTGCCCGCGGCAAAACAATTCGTCGCTGCATACAAGGCGAAATTCGGTAGCGATGTCGGCCCCTATAGTGCCAACGCCTATGCGGCGACCGAGGTCGCGATTTCGGCGATCGAACAAGCGATCGTCGCGAACGGGAAGAAGATGCCCACGCGAGCGCAAGTGCTCGCCAAGATCCCGCGCAGCACGAAGAACGAGGTGCTGACGCCGATCGGGCCGATCTCGTTCGATAAGAACGGCGACGTCCGCAAGCCCGTAATCTCGCTCTATGCGATTCGCAACGGTCGTTCTGCATTTATCGAGCAACTCAATCTAAGCGAATAACGGCTTGCACGAGTTTCTCGCCCAACTAGCCAACGGCGTCGAACTCGGCGCGATCTACGCCTTGATCGCGCTGGGTTACACGCTTGTCTACGGTATTCTCGAGCTCATTAACTTCGCCCACGGTGACGTCTATACGTTCGGTTCCTTTACCGCCCTCGTCGTATTAGTCGCCTTGCGGGCGGCGAACGTCCTGCACGGAGCGGGCTTGATCCTCGGTATCGTCGCGGCGTTGCTGGTGGCGATTCTTGCTTGCGCTCTCCTCAATGCCGGCATCGAGCGGCTCGCCTATCGGCGCTTGCGCAAGGCGCCGCGCTTGGCGCCCCTTATCACTGCAATCGGCGTCTCGTTCATGCTCGAAAATCTCATCGAGCTCTGGCAGGGTTCGGCACCGGTTCCATTCCCCAACGTAATTCCCAACCCGGAGTTACAGATCGGAGCGCTGCAGGTCGGCGTCCAACAGATCGTCGTCGTTGCGCTTGCCGTTGCGACGATGATCGCGCTGCACTATTTCGTGCAGCGAAGCCGACTCGGGAAAGCGATGCGTGCGGTCGCGCAGGATCGCGACGCCGCCGCGTTAGTCGGCATCGACGTCGATCGTACGATCGCCCTCACCTTCCTCATCGCCGGAGCTCTCGCCGGCGTCGCCGGTTTCGTCGGCGGCGTATCGTTTGGTTCGGCATGGTTCCTCAACGGCTTCGGTGCCGGGTTGCGTGCATTTACCGCTGCGGTGCTCGGCGGAATCGGGAATATCGCCGGGGCGATGCTCGGTGGTTTTCTCATCGGACTTCTGGAATCGTTTTCAACCTGGTTCATCGGCGGGCAGTGGAGTAACGTGGCGGTTTTCTCCGTCCTGATTCTCGTACTCGTTTTTCGCCCGAGCGGGTTGCTCGGTGAGTCGCTGCCGGAGAAGGTATGATCTACGCGTACGCCTTCATCGCCATCGCGGCGTGCGTCGGGATCGAGCGCTTCCACGATCGCCGGGTGAAGATTGCTATCGCGCTGTCCCTGGCGGCTTTTCTCGTCATCGCCCCGCGTTTTTATGGGAACGAGGCGGTCTTTAGCGTCTTAGCCGACGCCGCCGTCTACGTGATGCTCGCGTTGGGCCTAAATATCGTGGTCGGTTTTGCGGGCTTACTCGATCTGGGCTACGCAGCGTTTTTTGCGATCGGCGCCTATACGTACGGAATGCTTGCCAGTCCGCAGTTCGGGCTGCACCTGCCGTTCTGGGTGCTACTCTTTCTTGCGGCCGCGCTGGCGGCGCTCTTCGGGGCGCTGCTCGGCGCACCGACGTTGCGCCTGCATGGGGATTATCTTGCGATCGTGACCCTGGGGTTCGGTGAAATCGTTCCGCAAATTTTTCAGAATTTGACGAAATATACCGGCGGCCCCAACGGCATCGCCGCACTCGACGTGCCGACGTTCTTCGGCCACTCCTTCGGTGCGTCGGTGATGCCGTACTATTACATCGCACTCGTAGGGATCGTCTTTGCGCTCTGGATATCGCGGAATCTACGCGAGAGCCGCTTGGGACGCGCCTGGATGGCGATCCGCGAAGACGAACTCGCCGCAAAGCATGCGGGGATCGATGTTCTGCGATCGAAGCTGGCGGCCTTTGCGATCGGTGCTTCGTTCTCCGGGATCGGCGGCGTGCTGTTTGCCGCAAAGCTTGCGCTCGTCTCGCCGGATCTCTTCGGTTTTCAGGTGAGCGTCTTAATCGTCTCGATGTTGGTGCTCGGCGGTATGGGGAATATCGTCGGGGTCGTCGTCGGGAGCTTGCTGTTGACGATCGTGAACTCCGCGCTCCTGCCGCAGATCAATTCGTTGGTCGATACGACGTTCCATACGACCGTCGATCTCTCCAATATTCACTTCCTGATCTATGGTGCGATTCTCGTAGGGATCATGCTCTTTCGGCCCGAGGGGCTGCTGCCCAATAAAGAGCGACGCGCCGAATTACACCATGCCGGAGAAGCTGAGGCCGAGGCATGAGCATTCTCGATCTTGTGCAGGTAACCAAACGCTTCGGGGCATTGACGGCGGTCTCGAACGTGACGCTCACTGTTGAAGAGGGCGCGATCTTCGGCATCATCGGCCCGAACGGTGCGGGGAAGTCGACGCTCTTCAATCTCTTGACGGCGATCTACCGGTTCGACGAAGGCAGCATCGCCATCGGTGGAACGTCGATCGCCGGTTTGACGACGCAGAGAATCGCGAAACTCGGCGTCGCGCGGACCTTCCAAAACCTTCGGCTCTTCGGAAATGCGTCGGCGCTCGCGAACGTGATGGTCGGCGAGCACCTCTTGCTGCGGGCGAATGTCGTCGATTCGTTGCTCGACACTGCGCGCGAACGTCGCGAACGTGCCGAGGCGGAACGGCGCGCCCGCGAACTCCTCCGTTTTGTCGGCATCGCGGGGGTCGACGAACAGTTCGCCCGCAACCTTCCGTACGGCACGCAACGCCGCCTCGAGATCGCGCGCGCGCTCGCCGCTCGCCCGCGCCTGTTGCTGCTCGACGAACCCGCCGCCGGGTTAAACCCGTCGGAGAAACGGGATCTGCTAACATTGATTCGCGCGATCCGCGATACCGGCGCGACCGTGCTGTTAATCGAGCACGACATGGGCCTGGTGATGGACCTCTGCGAACGCATCGCGGTACTCGATTACGGCGAGAAGATCGCCGAAGGAGCGCCGAGCGAGATTCGCGAGCATCCACGGGTTATCGAAGCCTACTTGGGTGCGCCGGCGTGAGCGCACTGCTCGACGTTCGCGGGCTCGAAGTGCGCTACGGCGGCATCGTCGCCTTGCGGGGCATCGACGTTCGGGTGGACGAGGGCGAGATCGTCGCGATCCTCGGCGCGAATGGTGCCGGAAAGACGACGACGTTGCGAGCGATCTCGGGGCTGCTGCCGATTCGCGCCGGCGAACTCATTTTCGGTGGAGTGAATCTCCGCAAGCGCGCCGCCGACGCAATCGCACGGCTCGGCATCGCACACGTTCCGGAGGGACGCCGCATCTTTACGCGCATGACGGTGCGCGAAAATCTCGAGCTCGGCGGATATACGGTCGCGGCACGCCGGGAACTCGAGGAACGCATCGAGGAGACGCTCGCAATTTTTCCGCGCCTTCGGGAACGCATCTCGCAGCGTGCCGGCACTCTGTCGGGCGGCGAGCAGCAGATGCTGGCGATCGGGCGCGCTCTCGTTTCACGTCCCCGATTGCTCGTGCTAGACGAGCCCTCACTCGGGCTTGCGCCGCTTATCGTCGCGCAAATCTTTGCGGTCCTTCGCGATATACATCGCCGCGGGACGACGATCGTGCTGGTCGAACAGAACGCGCACGCCGCCCTCGCGCTCGCGGATCGGGGGTACGTGCTGCGAAACGGCGAAATAGCGCGCACCGATACTGCCGCCAATCTAGCGCGCGATCCCGCGGTGGTTGCAGCATACTTGGGAGGCTGAACAGCGGAAATGCTCGGCTCTTTTCGGACATGGAAGGCGGCCTTATGGGTCGGTGCGGGGCTGTTTTTTACTGCATATTTAGCTCTGAATTTTAACACATGGTGGACGTATAATTGTCTGACCGATTTCGGACTCTTCATGCAAGCGATGGACGATCCATCGGGCATGTTGCGGAACTCGGTCGAGGGAAGTCACTTTTACGTTCACTTTTCGCCGATTTATGATCTGTTTGCTCCTTTTATTCAGCTAACGCATTCCGTTCTCCCCATACTTATTTTGCAGTCCCTCGCCGGCGCTCTCGTCGGCATTGGTGTCTACGAGCTTGCTAAGGATCGTCTGCCGAAGAGCTATGCGGTTGCCGCTGCGTGGGTTGCGTTTCTTTATCCACCCCTTGGTGGGTTGATTTATAACGTTCCATACGAAACTTGTTTTGCTCCGGCTGCAACGATATGGCTTTTCGTATTCGTCTTGCGCCGGAATTGGGCGGCGGCCTCATTAGTAGCAATATTCACGCTTGGAATTAAGGAGGATCAAGGTATATTTTTGGCGTGGGATGCGGTAATCGCGGGAATTTATGCGTATCAAAAAGGTGACCGCGATCTTTTACGGTTTTCCGCTGTGGTGCTGTGTGGTTCGTTGGCCGTTCCGGCGGCGTGGTTGGTGTGGCGCTACGATGTACACGCGAACTGGGTAGCGTTAAATCCTATTTTTTCGCCGGTTGCAAGTGCCGTAACGCCGCCGGTCACGAGCATGTTGAGGCGGATCGGGTTCCTGGCTGAAGTACTCATTCCGCTTGGCCTTCTTCCGCTCAATAGTGGTCCTTGGTTGCTCTTCGCGGTGACGCCATTACTCGAGGTACTAATCCCGCCGGACGATTCATTGCGAGATGTTCAGGCCCATTACAGCGGCGTGTGGATTGGCTACATAATGGTAGCCTTTGTTATGGGGGCGGCACGCATGAGTGCTGCCAGGCGTAACACGCTACCGAAGATATTTGCCTGGTGTTTGTTTGCAAGCGCTTCGATCCTGATTTTTGCGAGCCCGTTGCATTGGAAGGCGACCGTTCACGGAAGGACGGCTCAAGACGCGGCTCTTGATTCCATTCTTGGGAATGATCTACCCCCAAAAGGTACGATCGGTGTAAGCAACGGGCCCTTCGGACATCTTTGGAGTAGTCGGCGCTTCGAACTGGGTATGAAGAATCTCCCTTGCTATGCACTTGTCGATCCCTCATTGTTTCCGCAAACGCAGATTCGAATGTTTTCGACGATCTCGAAGCGCGAGGCGAGGGAGTATTCTTTAGTCTGGGTGAAGGACGGGGTTGAGCTGTATCACCGTAAAAGTTGTGATCCGGGAAAATAATAGATCGGCATTGGGTTGCAATCGTGCTGCCGTTTAGGAGAAATAGTCGGCAGGAGCGATCGGTCTCTTCGTGCTTGCAAGCCTCGCCGTTGCGCTTAACGCGCTCACCCGCGATGCGCTTCGATGATTGCCGACGGCGTTAACGGTCGGCGATACGCTCGCGGTTCTCGTCGGCGCGATCGAAGTATTTCTAGAAACGCGCGTCTCGACCGATGCCATGAAGGCGGAGATTGCGCGAGAGTTCGGGACGTAGGAATCCGTTAAATCGGGACGAGGGCGTCCGCACGCCGATAGACGAATTCGCCGCCGACCATCGTCGCGAGCACTTCGTAGCGATCGTCCCAGAACGAGAGGTCGGCGCGCATGCCGACGGCGATGCGTCCGATCTCGCTCTGAGCGCCGATCGTGCGCGCGGGCGCGTGCGTCGCTGCGACGATTGCTTGCGCGAACGGGAGGCCGGTAAAGGCCATATAGTTCCGCAACGCGCGGTCCATCGTCAGTGCGCTTCCCGCGATCGTGCCGTCGTCGGCGCGCATGACGCCGCCTTCGACGCGATAGCCCGGACCTGCCGGGGGCATGAAGTCGGTCGTCAGGACGACACGGTCGCCGAGCATACGATAGAGCAGATCGACCATCGGCGGCGAGACATGATGTCCGTCGCAGATCAGTTGAACGGTGGTGCGTCGATCTTGCATAAACGCTGCAAGTAACGATGGATCGCGGTGATCGAGCGGGCCCATGCCGTTAAACGCATGCGTGAGGCTTCGATAACCGGTACCGATTGCGAGTAAGCCCTCTGCATACCGTGTCGCGGTGTGTCCGGCGGAGCAGGCGACGCCGTGCTCGAGCATCGTGCGAACGAATTCGCTCGCGCCCTCGACTTCCGGGGCGAGCGTGACCATGACGAGCGCTCCCCGACAGGCGTCGACCATCTCTTGCGCCCGCGCGCTCGATGCCGCCAGCAAACAATCGCCGCGATGAACGCGGCGAAATTTTGTATTGAGAAAAGGCCCCTCGAAATGGATGCCGAGGCAGCGCGCTCCCTGTGGCTCGTTCTCTTCCAACTCATGCGCGGCTTCGACGATCTCCGATGCGGCGTGCAGCATCGATTCCCAGGGCGCGGTCATTACCGAGGCGACGAACCCGGTTGCGCCGGTCGCAGCATAGGCGCGCGAGGCGACCGGAACCGCGTAGCCTTGATCGCGATTGAAGAGCATGTCGTCGGCACCATTGGTGTGCAGGTCGATAAGACCGGGTGCGACCGAACAGCCTTCGGGGCAGGGATGCTCGCTCGGGCCCTCGGCCGGGAGAATCGCCGCGATGCGGCCACGATCGATCGCAAGCCTCGCGAAGGCCGAGCTGCCGTCGCCTAAGGCGAGGAAGGCTGGACCGATAATGATAGGCATACCGAAATGCTGCTTCGACGGGCTCGGATTACCCCCTAGTCTGCCGTCCCGTATGCGGCCCGACGCACGAGGCGCCGGCGCAACGATACATGAGCTTCGGCATTAGCCACCGAAGAGGCGGCGCAAGAAGGTTGTTCCTGCGGGGCGCGCCGCGATCTCAGCGGCGGGTCGCCGAACCTCGCGGTCGATCTCGGCGTTCGACCGCTCGAGGCGCGCAAGGCGCTCCATGTGCGCGGTCGCATGCCCGTCGAGGGTCTCCCGCAGGGCATCGAGTTCGTTCCAGCCCGCTGGGGCGCGGCCG
>JAJYHP010000107.1 GCA_021784715.1 bacterium | reverse complement strand
GGGTCTTTTCCGCCGGGTGCAGCGTTGCTCATCGGTCACAATGCTCCGGCATTGCTCCCTCTTCGCGCCTCGCCCCGCCGAAAAATCCCTCGTCGGATCATGTTGCGCGACTTGCGGCTCAGGACACTAGCGATTCCCACGTGCCGGGCTCGGCGACGGGCTCGGCGCGAAATCGGCGGCCGGTAGCGTCGTCGGCGCGGCGACGTTTTGGAAGGCGATCCACGCGGTGAGCTGCGAGACTTGCAGCCCGAACGAACGGAAGCCGATCACGAAACGCGCGTCGTGCACCAGCCAATAATCGGCGCTCTCGCCGAAATGGAGCGCGAGATAGCCGGAGACGCCGACGGCGACCAGCGAATCGGCGACCGAGAAACGCATCTCGCAGAAGCGTCCCGTCGCGGTCTCGATCACGACGTGCGTTAAGAGACGGCGCTGTTTGTTGCGTATCGCCTCGAAGTGCAGCGCGTGGCCGGGCGCGCCGTTCGGGCAGATCGCCGGGCCGCGATCGGTAATGAGGTAATCGTGGGGCGCGACGGCGGTGACGATAGCGATCGTCTTCAAGCCGGGCGGCACTTTTGCGGAGCTCTTCGGCGCCGATCCCTGCGCGGTGCCTTGCGCTTGCGCCATGTCGAGCCCGTAGCGAACGATTTTACTGACACCGAGCCAGGTGGGGTCGAGCCCGCCGCCTTGCCCCGTTACCCATTTCCCGCGCGGCAATTCGCGCGAACTCTCGCGCCCGTCGGCGGTTCGAAGCCGATAATCGTCGAGCGTCGGCGGATGCCCGTGCAGCGAGATCTTCGTTTGAAAGGTGAGATACGGCGGAATCGGTTGGCGCTCCATGATCGCAAGTGCATCGCGATAGTATTGCGCGGCCGAGGGCACGGCCGCGGCCCGTGCGGGCGGTGCGATACCGGTGCAAAGCAATGCCGCGGCGAGCGCAGCGAAGCGAAGAAAAGATCTGTTCGATGCATTCATGTTGCCCGCACTACGGCGCGGCGATGCGAAATGTTTCAGCCGCGAAGGGCTTCGAGCGCGAAGACGAGCGCTTGCGCCGCGGAGGGCGGGGCGATGCGCGCGATAGCGTCGCACTCCTCGCGCCCCTCGGCGAGTGCGAACGTTTCGGCGGCGAGGCGCTCTTCGCGCAGCGAGAGGGTGCCCCGGAGCACGAAGAGCGCGATCGCCGATATCTGTTCGGCCCGCAGCGGTGCAATCGGCAGCGAGAGCATCCGGTGCACGAGCGCCTCGTCACGCGTCATGATATTGAAGGCGTCGATCGGCCCGGCTGCCAGTCGCGCGCGGACGCGCTCCGCGCCGGAGAACGCGAAGGCGCTCCACGCGGGGATCCTCACCTCGGGGCGCTCGCCGACCAGCAGCGAGAGCCCCTCGCCGAGCGGCACGATCGTGCGCGACCAACCGCTAAAATCGGAGAACGCGGCCTCGCTGCGCTCCGAAGCAACCGTTACGCGCAGGTCGTCGTCGACGTAGAGTTCACGGGTCGTTCCCGCCCCGTTGCGCCAGGGAACCTGCGGGCAATCGGCGAGGCGGCGGATCAGCATGGCAACTCTTTTCGCCGATTGGCGAGCGCGCTCCGGCGAAGCTTTACCGGGTGGACAAAGGCGCCCCGGGGGCTCCGTGCCAACCTCCCCTTCCATGAGTAGCGAATTGCGTGAGTTCCTGACCCTCTCTTATACCGAGCTCGAAGAGTTGAATCTTCGCGCCAAGCAGCAGCGCAAGGACCGGGTCGCACCGGCGACGTTGCAAGCCGAACGCCTCGCGTATCTTCAGGAAGAGCATCGCATCAAAGCGGTGACCGTGCTCTTTAGCGATCTCGAAGGTCGTTTGCACATGCTCGATTACGATAAGAAATTCTTGTTGAAATCGCATGACAATCTCACCTTCGACGGCTCCTCCATTCGCGGTTTTACCGCCCAACGCGAGAGCGATCTGCGGCTCTTTCTCGATTGGAGCGCTTTCTATTGGGCCCCCGCCGATATCTTCGGCCCCGGAAAAGTGCTCGTCTTCGCCGACGTCATCGACCGCAGCGGAAAGCCGTTCGCCGGCGACGTTCGCGGCTCGCTGAAGAAATTCGCGACCGAGCAATTTACGAAAAACGGCTACACGCTCAACGCCGCCAACGAGATCGAGGGCTTTCTCTTTCAGGGGCTCGATGCCGAGCGCCGCTACCACGAAACCGCCAAGTTCGAATACGTCAATACCGGCGGCTACTATCACTCCCTGCCCGGCGATTCGTTGCGTACGTTTATCGATATGGTCGCCGAAGTGCAACGAGCGATGGGTTTCGAGAACGAAAAAGATCACCCGGAGGTCGCGCCGTCGCAGTTCGAGATTAATTACGGGTACGGCGAAGTCGTCGCCGCCGCCGACCAAATTCAGCTCTATAAACTCATTTGCCGTCAGGTGGCAACGCGCTTGGGAATGACGGCAAGCTTTTTGCCGAAGCCCGTCATCGGCGTCAACGGCAGCGGCATGCATACCAACGTTTCGGTGAAGAAAAACGGGAAGAATATCTTCTGGGATCCGAAGGGCCAAGAGAAAGTCAGCGCCTTCGCGTGGCAATTCATCGATCGACTGCTCACGCACGGGAACGATATTTGCCTCGCTCTCAATGCCAGCGTCAACGCCTACCGGCGCCTCGACCCGCACTTCGAGGCCCCCAACCAGATCAAGGCGTCGGCGGTCGATCGCGGTTCGATGATCCGCATTCCGATCGGCAATGAAGGAAGCGCGCGCGTCGAGGTGCGTTCGGTCGGCCCGGATGCCAACCCGTATATGGTGCTGCTCTCGGTCTTTAAAACCGGTCTCGAGGGAGGCATCAGCAAACTTCGTAACCTTCGCCAGGCCGAGCGCTACCTGCCCGACAATATCTACGACGCAATCGAACATTTCCGCGAATCGGAATGGGTGGCCAAGTTATTCGGCGCCGAGGTACAAAGCAAGTACGCCGAACTGAAACAGGCGAGTGCGGACCGTTGTCCGCGCCTCTTAGGCACGATCGTAAAACCGCAAGAAGTGCAATACCACCACGAAGTCTACAACCAATTCCTTTGGAATCTCTTTTAACGGAGCGCCCCAGGGAGTAAGGCTTGCGAGCCGGGGCGAACCTGCAGTCTATGGAACGGAATATGCAGATTCGCCTCGCGCGTCGCCCGATCGGCGAGCCGACGGTCGACGATTTTCGCCTCGTGGAAGAAGCGGTGCCGGTGCCGGGCGCCGGTGAGGTGTTGCTGCAAACGCAGTGGCTCTCGCTCGACCCATATATGCGCGGACGCATGAGCGACGTACGGTCGTACGTGGCGCCGGTTGCGCTCGATGCCGTGATGGTCGGCGGAACGGTCGGTAAGGTCGTCGCTTCGAACGATCCTCGCTTTGCCGTCGGCGATCTCGCACTGGGATACGGCGGTTGGCAGCAATACAGCGTCGAATCGGCGAGCGCGCTGCAAAAACTCGATCCGAAGATCTCGCACCCGAGCTATGCGTTGGGGATCCTCGGGATGCCCGGACAGACGGCGTACTGCGCGCTCAACGATATCGGCGCACCGAAGGCCGGCGAGACGCTGGTCGTCTCGGCCGCCGCCGGAGCGGTCGGTCAAGTCGCGGGGCAGCTCGGAAAGATCGCCGGCTGTCGCGTCATCGGTGTTGCCGGGGGAGCGGAGAAATGCCGCTATGTCGTCGAGGAGTTGGGCTTCGACGCTTGTATCGACCGAAAGAGCGAGTCGCTCGACGAAGCGTTGGCGCGGTATGCGCCCGACGGGGTCGATATCTATTTCGATAATACCGCGGGAGCGATTCTCGAAGCAGTCATGAAGCGCTTGCGGCTTGGCGCGCGCATTCCGTTGGTCGGGCTGATCGAGCAATACAACGCCGTGCAAGCGCCGAAGGGCCCGAACCTCGCTCCGCTTTTGGTTGCGCGAGCGAAAATCGAAGGCTTTCTCGTCTCCGATCACGCTGCACACACGCGCGCATTCCTTGCGATCGTCAGCGGATTGTTGCAAAGCGGCAAGCTGCGCTACCGGGAAGATATCGTGGAGGGGCTCGAAGCAGCCCCAGCCGCATTCATCGGCTTGTTACGTGGCGCGAACCTCGGGAAGCTGTTGGTGCGCATCGCCTGATGAGCGAGAGCGAGGCGCTCTTCGACGCATTACTCGACGTCACGCAGAGTATTCTCGGCGCCGAGCACAGTCAAGATGCGCTCGAAGCGATCGCCCAAGCGGTATCTCGCGTCTTTCGCTTCCGTTACGTCAGCATCGTTGCTGCCGAATCGCCCGAGAGTGATATGAAACGGCGCATCATGCTCGGTTGGAGCGAGGAGCAAAAGCGGGAGCGACTCGGAGAGATCGTCTCCCGTTCTGCAACGCGAGAATTTCTCTCGCCCGAGTTTGAAGTCTATCCACACTGCTACTATTTTCCCGCGGAACGCTTCGTCGAGTGGCGGCATGCGCTCTATTCCGGTGAGAACGAGGGCGGGCCGAAGCGCAACGAACCGAATGCCTGGCACGAGCACGACTCGATCG
>JAJYHP010000106.1 GCA_021784715.1 bacterium | reverse complement strand
CGAGCGCGCGCGCTGTTGGGCGACGCCGCACTGTAGGCGTTATGGAACGCGACGAGCAGCTCGTCCATCGGCTCGAAGCCTTCTGCGATATCGTCATCGGCTTCAGCCTCGCCGAGCTCACCTTCGGGCTGGTAATACCGAACCACGCGATTGCGCTCGTACGCGATCCTTCTTGGATTCTCTATTATCTCTTTACCTTTTCGATCGTCGCGCTCATGTGGTGGTCGCATTACCGGCTCTTTCGCGTCGTCTTCTATCCTGATACGCTCAATATTCTCATAAACTTCGCTTGGCTCGCCACCGTCGCGTTGTTGACCTACTTCATGCAGATCAGCGCTCATGCGGCGACGTTACGTGACGGTGTCATCGGCACGGAATTGTATTTTGCAACGCTGGCGATAAATTTTGTGCTCAACGCCGCGATGACTGCGGGCAGCTATCGCCGGCGCGGCGCTTTTCTCGACGATGCCGGGAAAGCGCGGATCGTCAGGGTCATCGCTTCCGCGCTGCTCTCCGCGTTGCTCCTATCGATCGGCACGTATTGGGCGGCAACGAGGGGCCCCGCCTACCTCTCGTTGGTTCCGCTTGCGATGGTGGTGGGTTACGGCGGGGGTGGGCGCCTGCTGGTTGCTCTCTGGAATTGCCTGCGGAATCGGCCGAAAGAGCACGCGCGGGAAGAAGGCGCTACAACGCGATCCGCTTGAAATCGCCGAGGAGCTCGGCGACGAAGCGTAAGAAACGCGCCGCTCCTGCGCCGTCGATAACGCGGTGATCGTAGCTGACGCTAATCGGCTGGATGAGTCGCGGAACGAATTCCGCGCCGTCCCAAACCGGCTTCATCGCGGCTCGCGTTGCTCCAAGAATCGCGACCTCGGGCGCGTTGACGATCTGCGTGAATTGCGTTCCGCCGATGCTGCCGATCGAACTGATCGTGAAGCTCCCGCCTTGCATATCGGCGAGCGGTAGCTTACCGTCGCGAGCTTTTGCCGCCAATTCCGCGCTCCGCTGCGCGATCTCGAGCAGGCCGAGTTTGTCAGCGCCTTTGAGCACCGGCACGACGAGCCCACCGGGCGTATCGGCAGCGAAACCGATGTTGTAGTAGCGCTTCAGGACTAAGCCGTCGCCGACGAGCGAGGAATTAAACTCGGGAAACTGCTTGAGTGCGGCCACGCACGCTTTGATGAGAAACGCGAGCATGGTGAGCTTCACGCCGCCGCGTTTGCTTTGCTCGGCATTGACCCGTTCGCGGAAATCCTCGAGTTCGGTGACATCGGCCTCGTCGTAGTTGGTGATATGCGGAATCTGTACCCAATTTCGGTGCAAGTTCGGCCCGGAGAGGCGTTTGATACGCGGTAAATCGACGCGTTCGATCTCGCCGAACGATGCAAAATTCGGCGTCGGCCACGGTGGCAATCCGGCGAACGACGACGCACTCGCGCCGCCGGCGAGTGCAGCTTTGACGTGCCCCTGCACGTCTTCGCGCGTTATGCGTCCGTTCGGGCCGCTGCCGCGAACGCCGTGCAGATCGACGCCGAGTTCGCGCGCGAAGCGACGGATCGCCGGGCTGGCGTGGAGCGGCGTATCGCTCGGCGCCGTTGCCGCAGCCGGCATCGGAGCGGGTGCGGGCGCTGCTTCTGCGACGGCGGGCTGCGGCGCAGCAGCGATAGGCTGCGGCGCGGGCGTCGGCGCTACCGGTGCAGCGGGCGTAGCAGCCGGAGCAGGCGCAGCCGCGGGAGCCGCATCGCTCTCCAGCGTCAGCACGACGCTTCCCTGTGAGACGCGGTCGCCGGGTTTCACACGCACTTCTTGGACGACGCCGGCCGCAGTTGCGGGAACCTCCATCGACGCCTTCTCGCTCTCAAGCACCACCACCGATGCGTCGCGCGCGATGCGGTCGCCGGGTTTGACCAGAACCTCGATGACCGGTACGTCTTTGAAATCACCGATATCGGGGACCCGGAGTTCTGCGATAGCCACGGTGTGCGTGCTCCTTTGTCTTGGATCGAGTTAGGCGAGTAACGGATTGGGTTTGTCGGCGGCGATCGAGTATTTCGCGATCGCTTCGCTTGCACGCTTGCGTGGAATCGTCCCTTCGGCTGCGAGGGCGTTGAGTGCTGCGAGTGCGACGTAGCGGCGATCGACTTCAAAGTGGGCGCGTAATTTTGCGCGATAGTCGCTGCGTCCGAAGCCATCGGTTCCCAGCGTCGTGTACGAGCGTCCCACGAATGGGCGAATCATCTCCGGGAAACTGCGGATATAATCGGTCGCTGCAACGGCCGGCCCAACATGCCCTTCGAGCCGTTCTTCGACGAAACTCCGTCGCGGTGCCGCTTCGGGGTGGAGCATGTTCCAGCGATGGGCATCGACGCCGTCGCGTTGTAACTGCGAAAACGAGGTGACGCTCCACACGTCGGCGGCGATCTCGAAATCTTTTTCGAGCAGATCCGCCCCGGCGATGACCTCGCGCAAAATCGCTCCGGAGCCGAAGAGTTGTACGCGCGGCGTCTTCTTGCCGCCCTGGCCCGAGCGCAAGAGGTACATGCCGCGCAGGATCCCTTCACGCGCGCCCTCGGGCATCGCCGGATGCGCGTAATTCTCGTTGAGGAGGGTGATGTAGTAGTAGACGTCCTCCTGTTCTGCGAGCATGCGCCGCAGGCCGTCCTGAATGATCACCGCGACTTCATACCCATAGGTCGGATCGTAAGCGACGCAATTCGGAATAAAGGCGGCGTGAACGTGGCTGTGCCCGTCCTCATGCTGCAAACCCTCGCCGTTCAGCGTCGTGCGCCCCGAGGTGCCGCCGAGCAGGAAGCCGCGCGTGCGCGAATCGCCCGCCGCCCACGCGAGATCGCCGATGCGTTGAAAACCGAACATCGAGTAGTAGATGTAGAACGGAATCATCGGCAAATTGTGGTTGCTGTACGCCGTTCCGGCGGCGATCCACGAAGAGAACGCACCGGCTTCGCAGATTCCTTCCTGCAGAATCTGGCCGTGCTTATCTTCGCGATACCACATCAGCTGCTCGGAATCTTGCGGATGATAGAGCTGTCCGACCGACGAGTAGATGCCGAGTTGACGGAACATGCCCTCCATACCGAAGGTGCGCGATTCGTCGGCGACGATCGGCACGACGCGCGGGCCGACTTCGGCATCGCGCAGCAGCGAGCTCAAGATGCGAACGAACGCCATCGTGGTGGAGATCTCGCGATCGCCGGTGCTCTGTAGCTGCGCTTCGAAGGCGTTGAGTTCGGGAACGGTGAGCGCAGTCGACTTGCGGCGCCGCTGCGGCAGATGCCCTTGCTCGGCGAGCCGATCGCGCAGGTAGCGCATCTCGGCCGAGTTTTCGTCGGGTTTAAAGAACGGGATTTCGTCGATTTTGTCGTCGGGGATCGGGATGGAGAAGCGATCGCGGAAGGCGCGCATCTCTTCGAGATCCATTTTCTTCGCTTGATGCGCGATGTTGCGCGCTTCGCCGGCCTCGCCCATGCCGTAGCCCTTAATCGTCTTGGCGAGGATCACCGTCGGCGCGCCTTTGTGTGCGGCGGCTGCGGCGTACGCTGCATAGACTTTCAGTGGGTCGTGGCCGCCGCGTTGGAGCGCCCAGACTTGCTCGTCGGTCCACGACGCGACCATCGCGGCGGTCTCGGGATAGCGGCCGAAGAATTGCTCGCGAACGTATTTCCCGTCGCGCGATTTGAACGTTTGATAATCGCCGTCGACGCACTCCATCATCAGTTGGCGCAAGCGGCCGTTGCTGTCGGCGGCGAGCAGCGGATCCCAATTGCTTCCCCAAATGACTTTCAGGACATTCCAACCGGCGCCTTTGAAGAAACGTTCGAGCTCTTGAATGATCTTGCCGTTACCCCGAACCGGGCCGTCGAGGCGTTGCAGATTGCAATTTACCACCCAGATCAGGTTGTCGAGTTTTTCGCGCCCGGCAAGCGAGATCGCACCGAGCGATTCCGGCTCGTCCATCTCGCCGTCGCCCAGGAACGCCCAAACCTTGCGGTCGCCGTTATCTTGCAGTTCGCGATCGTGGAGATAGCGCATGAAACGCGCTTGGTAGATCGACATGATCGGGCCGAGGCCCATCGAGACGGTGGGATATTGCCAGAACTCCGGCATCAACCACGGGTGCGGATACGAGGAGAGTCCGTGCCCGTCGACTTCCTGGCGAAAATTCAGCAGTTGCTCTTCGCTGATGCGTCCCTCGAGAAATGCGCGTGCGTAGAAGCCGGGCGCGGAGTGCCCTTGTAAGAAGAGCATGTCGCCGCCGAAGCGATCCGACGGAGCGCGAAAGAAATGGTTGAAGCCGACGTCGTAGAGCGTCGCAGCCGAAGCGAAGCTCGCGACATGTCCGCCGAGTTCGCTGCTGGTTTTATTCGCGCGAACGACCATCGCCATCGCATTCCAACGCACGTAATGGCGCAGGCGCGCTTCGATGGCGGGGTCTCCCGGCATCGCCGGCTGGCGCTCCGGCGGAATGCTGTTGACGTAGGGGCTTTCGAGGCCGAGCGAGACATGCGCGCCGCCGGCTTGCGCCTCGGCGACGAGCGTTTCGAGCAGCGCGCGAGCGCGTTCGGGGCCTTCGGCGGCGAGGACGCCGCGCAGCGCTT
>JAJYHP010000010.1 GCA_021784715.1 bacterium | reverse complement strand
GATGGTTTCGTAACCGAATAACTCTAGGCCCTGTGAAAACGCTCGACGACTACTTAAACCAACTTGCTTCCAGCGCCCCCACTCCGGGGGGTGGAAGTGCCGCCTGCCTCGTGGCCGCCCAGGGCGCGGCCCTGGTCGCCATGGTCGCCCGCATCTGCGTGGAGAGCAAGGCCTTCGCCCCCTGGCGCGACTGGTTCGCCGAGCGAATCGAGAACGCCGAGCGACTTCGGGCCGCGCTCTCCGAGGCCCGCATCCGCGACGAGGAGGCCTACGGGGAGGTCGTCGCCGCGATGGCGCTTCCCAAGGGTAGCCCGGAGCAGGCGCGGGAGCGCAGCGAGCGCCTCCAGCGCGCCCTCGCCCATGCCGCCGCCGAACCCCTGCGCGCCGCCGAACTCGCGCTGCGCACGCTCGACGAGGCCCGCCTGCTGCTCGAACACCCCAATCCCCACCTGCTCAGCGATGTCGGCTGCGCCGGGGAATTTGCCGCCGCCGGGCTCGCCGCGTCGGCCTATAACGTCCGCGTCAACCACCGCTACCTCCGCGACGAGTTGCTCGTCGCGCGGCAGCGCGTCGCGCTCGAACGGCTCGAGGTCCGTGCGCGCGACGGCATCGTCGCGCTACGCGCCGAGATCGTCGAACGCGGCCGTTAGCCCGCGGTTACTCGCTCGAGGAACGGGGCGAGCGCCGCGGCGTCCACCTCCATGCCGACCCCGCGCGCATGATACCGAATATCGTGGAAATCCGCCCCGGCGGTCGCAAAGAGGCCGTATTCCCGGGCCTTCGCTTCGAAACGCGCGACGTCGTCCGCATCGTGAAGCGGATAGTAAATCTCGATACCGTCGAATTCACCGGCGCTGCAGAGTTCGTCGACGATCGCCTCATCGGCGACCCGGCCGGGATGGGCGAGCACCGCGAGGCCGCCCGCCGCACGTATCGCTGCGCTCGCGCGCTGCGGCGTCACGAACGTCGAGGGAACGAAGCCGGGGCGCCCGCGCCGCAGTAAGCCGCGGAAGGCCGCCTCGATATCGCTCGAAATTCCGTTTGCAACCAGCGCTCGCGCGACGTGCGGACGCCCCAGCACCTTCGAACCCTGCGCGTGCCGCTCGACGTCGGCCATCGTAATAGCGTAGCCGCCCGCCCGAAGCTGCTCCACCATGCGTTGCGCGCGGGTGAGCCGATGCTCCCGGTTCTCGACGAGAAACGCCGCAAACGCAACGTCGTCGATCCGCAATCCATATCCGAGCACGTGCACTTCGGAGTTGCGATAGTACGTGTTGATCTCGGTGCCCTCGATCACGCGCGCGCCCGCATGCGGCGTAAAGCGTCCGTATGCGGCGAGGGTGTCGTGGTCGGTAATAGAGTAGGCCTCCACGCCGCGCTCCGCCATCATATCGGCGAGTGCTTGCGGCTCGAGGCTTCCGTCGCTACAAAGAGTGTGAGAGTGGAAGTCGACGATCACTCAATCGCAGCTCCGCCGTGTATCGTACGGCGTTCGACGGCGATGGAGATACCGGTCCGTTCTTCGTCGCCGATCGGCACCGAGATAAAGGACGGGGTCCCGACTAAATCGAGCGCCTCGTTCTTGAGGTACGCGCGCGCGATTGCAAGCGCTTTCACGGCTTGGTTCACTGCAGCCGCGCCGACGGCTTGCACCTCGACGCCCTCGCGTTGGCGCAGCGCCGCGGCGATCGCACCGGCGACGGCGTTGGGATTACTCTTCGCCGAAACTTTGAGTGTGGCCGGGGTAAAGGGGTGGATGGTTTCGCCGTTCATGGAATGCCTCGTTGGAAGATGCGCTTGATGGAGATCGCTCGGCCCGAGCGGGTATCGAGGCAAAGAACCGCAGCACAGAGCTGTTTGGTTCCGCTTTTACAGACGGAGAAGCGATCCGAAAAACCCGTCAAAAAACGCGACAGCACCGCTTCGCTCTCCATACCGATGATACCGTCGCTGGGACCGGTCATCCCGAGATCGCTAATATACGCTGTGCCGCCCGGCAAAATCTCTTCGTCGGCGGTCTGAACGTGCGTGTGGGTCCCATATATTGCAGAAACTTTACCATCGGCGAAGCGAGCTAGTCCCTGTTTTTCCGAGGTCGCTTCGGCGTGCACGTCGACCAGAATGCACGGCGTCACCGCGCGCATCGTCTCGATCTCGGCCTCCAATGCGCGGAACGGATCGTCGACCGGCGGCATAAAGGTGCGCCCCATCACGTTGATGATCCCCAGCGTCACGTCGCCGACGCGCAGCGTTCCCGCGCCTTTTCCCGGCGTTCCCGGCGGGTAGTTCGCGGGACGAATCACGCGGTCGCTCCGTTCGAGAAACGCCTTGAATTCGCGCTTGTCGAATGTGTGGTTTCCCCCGGTGAGAAAATCGACGCCGCTCTCGAAGAGTTCTTCGACGGTGGCGGCGGTCAATCCGAAGCCGGCGGCGATATTCTCGCCGTTGGCGATGCAGGCGTCGATCTCATATTGATCGCGCAACACCGAGACATAGCGTTTCACCGCATCCCGTCCCGGCGACCCGACGATATCCCCGATAACGAGGACGTTCAAACGATCTATCGGCGAGACGATGCCTCCCCTTTCCGGCGTTGATTGAGAAAATAGACGAGCACGCGCTGCCCTTCGCGAAAGCCGATTAAACCGCCGGCGCGCGACGGGTCGCGCAGGCTCTCGACGGCGTAGAACGCCGCTTCGTCGGCGGCGGCACGATCTTCGTCGAGCGCGAGTTCCTCGGCGGGGCGGCTGCGTACCAACGCATCGCCGAAGCGCGCATCGAAATAGGCGCAGAGCATCTCGAGCTCGTCTTTGCTGAAGGTTCCGCCGTCGCGAATCACCGTCACGAACGAGGTCGCGCGATCCGCTTCCACGCGCACGCGCAGCGCGACGGGCTCTTCACGCGAGAGTTCGAGAAAGCAAGCGCAATGGTCGGCTATCGCTTCGGAGAGGGCTGCTTGGTTGGATTTTTCCAGTCGACCGCGAACTGCGAAGCCGAGTTCGAGCGTTCCATCATTTGGGTGCGCTCGAAGCGATGCGAGCTCCGGAAAGCGCTCGAGGATCGCGCAAATATAGTTAACGCTCTCTGCTTGTGGGGGAATCGGACGAATCGACATGGATGACACTCTGGATTTGACGATGGGGGGTCGCCTAGGTACGACGCGCCCCGGGCGCTCACCCTTGCCGAAGGGGCTGCTGGGGCGGCTTTTTCTTCTTTTCGCGCTTAGCGGCTCGCTTGTCTTCCTCTCCCAGGGAAGGGCCGAGGCGATCCCAGCCTTCGCCAACGGCCAGGGGCTCTCGTGTACCGCCTGCCACACCACCTTCCCCGGTATGACCCCCTACGGCATGATGACGATGATGTCCAATTTTCAGGACCTCGATTATCGCAAGCAGCGGCAAGCCTTTCCGCTCGCGCTACGCCTACAGATCGAGACCCTGCTCGCGAATAAATCGCACCCGGCATCGACGGTCGCGCAAACGCTCTCGATCTTAGGCGGTGGATTCATCGGCCCGCACGTCACCTGGTACGGCGAGCAGCCCATCGTCGATAGTGGCTTCCCCGGCGTGACCGAGCAAATGTGGCTCTCCTGGAATGGGCTCTTCCACGGAAGCAACTCGATTCAGGTCGGCAAATTCCACACTCCGTTTCCGTTCATGCCGGCGCACGGCTGGACGCTCGGAAATTATCTGCTCGCAACGCAAACGACGGGACAGAATACGTTCAATCCCAACGACGCGCGCTGGGGCACTGCATTTAGCGGCATGACCGGCAACTGGATGTACAATGCATCCTGGCTCGCTGGCAGCGGCCCGATCGGCAGCGCGCTCGACTACAGCCCACAAGGTGGCCCGCGCACGCTCGATCTCAACGTCACCTATGGCGGCATGGTGAGGCCGTGGGCGCTCGGCGCCGTCGTCATGAAAGGCACCGCGCCGCTCTTTAATAGCAACGGCGTCTACGCGGCGGGCGATGCGTTCACCCGGCAAGGGCTCTATTACAGCTACCAGACGCGTTCGTGGTTCGTTCAGACGATGTACTATCGCGGAGAAGACGCGCGCCCCGATCTCAACGTCGGTGCGACGCCGTTCCGCGGCGCGATGCTCGAGATCGAACGCGATTTCGGCTGGCGCAATCACGTCTTGGTTCGCTACGACGTCGCCTCGAGCGACACGCTGAACCGGCAATACATCTTCGACGACGCGTACAATTTTCTCCCGAATCTCAAAGTCACCGGAGAGCTCGCGATGCAACCCGGCACGAGCCCGTCGATCGCTTTTGCCTTCGATTGGGCGGGACCGTTTCAACGCGGCAAACGCTATCTCTGGAACCCGCCGATCGGCGCTCGCCTCGTCTCCATCAAATCGGCGCCTCCGAGCGTCGGCATGTCGGGAATGAACATGAAATCGATGCCCGGTATGCAAATGCCCGGAATGAACATGCCCGGTATGCAGATGCCCGCAAACTCCAACGCGCAGATCGAGATGGGCGAGCATCTCGTTGCGGCCAACGGCTGCAGCGGATGCCACGGCGCCACCTTCGGCGGCGGCGTCGGGCCGAAACTCTACGGCATCGAACACCGCCTCGCTCCCGCGCAGATCGCCGATTTCATCGCGCATCCGCGCGCGCCGATGCCGAACT
>JAJYHP010000190.1 GCA_021784715.1 bacterium | reverse complement strand
GTACGCAACGCGCTTTCCGAGGAAAGGACGTCACCGTGCGCGTCGGAAACGCGGCTGCCGTCACCTTCAACGTCGACGGTAAGAACGTCGGGCCCTTAGGCGGTGCCGGCGTCGTCGTGGAACGGACTTTTACGCTGTAATGCCGAGCGAAGCCTCATTCGATATCGTCTCAAAAATCGACCGTCAAGAACTCGATAACGCGTTGAACCAGACGCGAAAAGAGATCGAGACGCGTTTCGATTTTCGCAACAGCAAGACGAGCGTCGAGTCCGACGACAAGAGCATTACGGTGCTCGCCGACGACGAGATGAAGATGCGCAACGTCATCGATATGTTGCAAGCGAAAGCGACGAAGCGCGGAATCGATATCAAAGCTTTTGAAATCGGCGCGAACGAACCGGCCGCCAATTCGATGGTCCGCTGTAAAATCGTCCTGCGCAGCGGCATCCCGAAGGACAAGAGCAAGGAATTGATGGAGCGTATCAAAGCGCTCAAGCTCAAGGTCGGCGCGCAATACCAGGACGAGCAAATTCGCGTAACTGGAAAAAATCGCGACGACCTTCAAGCGGTGATCGCCGCGCTCAAATCCGCAAATTTCGAATTGCCTCTGCAGTTCGTGAACTACCGCTAGGAGCCGTCGCGATGCCCTCAGTTTCGTTCGTGAGTTTAGGCTGCGCGAAAAACCTCGTCGACACCGAGGTGATGATCGCCAAGCTCGGTGCCGCCGGATGGCAATTGGAGAGCGACGCAGACGCCGCCGATACCGTCGTCATCAACACGTGCGCCTTCATCGACCCGGCGAAGGCGGAATCGACGGAAGTCATCCTGGAGCGGGCGCAGCGCAAACAGCCCAACCAACAGCTCGTCGTCGCGGGCTGTCTGGCGCAACGATACGGCGAGCAACTGCAGTCGCTCATCCCCGAGATCGACGGCGTCGTTGGGACCGGCTCCTACGCCTCGATCGTCGAGTTGCTCGACGACGTTCGAGCGGGAAGCAAACCCGTACGCCTGGCGTTCGAAGCCGAGCCCGAGCACGATTTCCTACCGCGGCTCATCACGACGCCTCAGGCGACCGCGTATCTGAAAATTGCGGAAGGCTGCGACCATCCCTGTACGTTTTGCATCATTCCGCAGTTGCGCGGCGCGTTTCGCAGCCGCAGCGAGGAGTCGATCCTCGCCGAAGCGAGAGCGCTCGCGGCGGCGGGGACGCGCGAGCTCATCCTCATCGCACAGGACACCTCCATGTGGGGGCGCGATCGCGGCTATCGTCGCGGCGGCTTGGCGACGCTCTTGGAGCGCTTGCACGAAATCGAGGGCCTGGAGTGGATTCGCCTGCTCTATCTGTACCCGGCGACCGTCGATAGCGAACTCATCGACGCGATGGCGCGTTTGCCGAAGGTGTGCAAATACATGGATATGCCGCTGCAGCACGCGCACCCGGAGGTGTTGCGGGCGATGCTGCGCCCCGGCAACGGCGAGCGTTACCTGGAAATCATCGGATCGTTTCGCGAGCGCGTTCCCGGCATTACGATGCGCTCGACCTTCATCGTCGGGTTCCCGGGCGAACGCGAAGAGCACGTGGCCTACCTCGAAGAATGGATCGGGCGCGCCGGCCTCGATCGCGTCGGCTTTTTCGAATACAGCTCCGAGGAAGGCACGCCGGCGGCGAAGTTGGGCTCGCGCGTTCCCGCACGCGAACGCCGGAAACGCTTGCTCCGTTTGCGCGACGCGCAGCGGGCGGCATCGGAGAAGGCTCGGCTCGCTCGCGTCGGCAGCGTCGAGCGCGTGCTCGTCGAAGAACGTCGGACGCTGCGCCGCGGCGATCCGTTACGCGCGCATCTTCCGGCGACCGTGTGGTACGGCCGCTCGCAAGGCGAGGCGCCGGGAGTCGACGGGGGAGTCTTCGTCGCAGGCGATCTCACGCCGGGTACCTTCGTAGAGCTCGAACTCACCGCCGCAACGGCATTCGATTTTGCCGCGCGCGTCGTCACGGGAGCGGCCGCACATGCCTGAGGACTTCATCCCGCGCCCGCGGCGGAGCGCCCCGCAACCGGCGCAGCCGCTCCAAACGCCGCCGCCCCGCCCGCCGCGCGCCGCCCGGCGGATCGGTATCGTCGCCGGGCTCGTAGCGCTCTTGGCGATCTCGACGGTATTGGGCTTCTCGATTTTCAAACACGAAACGCCGTTGCAGATTTTAGGCGATGCGTTCATCCCGTCGCCGCAGCAGGTCTTCGGCCGCTCGCAACTGCGCGTGCTCGTCGTCGGACTCGATTACGACTATACCGACAACGACCAGCCGTTCTCGGCGCAGGCGCGTAGCGACGTCATATGGGCGGTCGATCTCGATCTCGCCAACAAACGCATCTTCGAACTTTCGGTGCCGCGCGATATGGTCGCGACCATGCCCGACGGAAGCCAAGCGAAGATCAACCAAGCGCAGGCCGACGGTGGGATCGCCGAAGCCGAGCAGGTGATCTCCCATTGGCTCGGCATTCCGGGCTTCGATCGTTACGTTATTTTACGCATCAATGCGACGCGCGAGCTGATCGACGATATCGGCGGGGTGACCGTCGACGTCGAGAACAGCGACCCCAAAGATAAGAGCCCGATCAATTACGACGATAACTGGGGGCATCTCCACATCCATCTGAAGACGGGGATCCAACATCTTAACGGCGCGCAAGCGGTCGGATACATGCGCTATCGCCACGATTGGTGCGGCGACCCGTGCCGCATCCGCCGCCAGCAAGAAGTGCTTCACGCGCTCGCGGCAAAGTTGGAGCGCGATAAATTCAACACGATCCTGCATGCCGGGCAACTCGTCAAAACGATGCTCGCCAACGTGCAGACGAATTTTTCGAAGGCCGAGCTCATCTCGCTCGCCCACTATTACATCGGCATCAAGCCTTCGCAGATCGTCGCGCACCAGGTTCCCTACGTAGCGAACGTCTATCTGCCGGGATACGGCGATTCGATCGTCCCCGATAAGAACGCGCGTCGCCGTTTGGTGGAGTCGATGTTGATCGCCCCGCCCTCGCCCGCTCCGACCGCCGACCCCGCGACGCTCGCGGCGATCGCGCCGTCGACGCTGCGCGTCGACGTAGAGAACGGCAGCGGTATCGACGGCGCCGCCGCCGACCTCGCGCGCATTCTCAAAGCGGAAGGCTATCGTATCGGAAAGGTTGGCAACAGCGCTTCGTATCACGACAACAGCGTCGTACGCGCCCATTCCGCTGCGGCGTTCGCCGGCGATAAAGTCGCGTCGGGGCTGCCGAAAGCGATGCGCAACGCGCTGGTCGTCGAGGCGCCGGCGGCGGGTTCGACCAGCGACGTTACCGTCGTGATCGGTCGCGATGACGGACTCGCCGTTCACGAATTACCCCATCCCGGCGCCCATCCCTCACCGTCGCCGTAACGATACGTGCGTCCCTACCTTCGAATCGTTTTCGCGATTCTCGCGGTGCTGCTCGGCATCGAGGGCGTGCGTTGGTTTCTACGCGTTTCGAGACCGCACCCGACGTTGATTGAGCCGACGACGTCGTTGCATCGGGCGATCGGGAAGGGGCCGTTCGTTCGCGCCGCGCGCGTCGTTCGAAAACTCGAGCCGGCGCCGCGGAGCAGTGGAGAACGCTTGATCGCGCTGACCTTCGACGACGGGCCGTATCCCATCTACACGCCGATGCTACTCGACGAACTCGCCCGGCTCCACGTGCGCGCGACTTTCTTCCTCATCGGTCGCGACGCGGACTTGTGGCCGCAAATCGCTCGTCGGATCGCCACCGATGGAAATGAGATCGGCAATCACACGCAGACCCATCCCGATCTCGACCACGAAAATCCGATGCAAGTTCGCCGCGAGCTCGTGGAAGGGCGAAACACCCTCCTGCGGATCACCGGGGATCGCTCCGCCGCCGTGCTCTTCCGCCCGCCGCACGGGCGCTACACCGCCGCTACTCTGCGCGTCGCGCAATCGTTGGGGATGAAAACGATATTTTGGAGCGACGATGCCGGGGATTGGCGCGAGCTCACCTCGCGCGAGATCGAGAGACACGTCGCCGCGCACGCGACCGAGCCGGAGATCCTTCTGCTCCATAGTGGGAAGCGCTCTACCGTCAAGGCGCTCGCGAAGATCGTTCCGGCGTTCCGACAAGCGGGCTATCGTTTCGTGACCGTCGGTGAGATGCTCTCGCTCCTGGGCGCCCGCCGCGTCGAAGCGGCTCGGCGACTCCCCGTCCGCATTTCCTATTCAAAGGAGTAACCTTTTCGTGCCCCGTTCGATTATCGATACCGAGTCGAGTCGCCCGATCTATCGCCGGCGCCTGCTCCTGCGCGCGATCCTCGCCGTCCTCGTTCTCGCGGGGCTCCTTCTCGCGCTCTGGTTGCTGCACCGCGCTCCCGCCGCCCGGGTGAGCCAAGGAAAGATCGGGGCGGGGCGGAACCTGAGTCAGCTCGCTCTCAAGGAGACTTCATGCTTCGTCGTTTAACCCTCGGACTCGCCGCCATCAGCGTCGCAGTCGCGGTCGCCGCGTGCAATTCCAGCACATCGACCAACCTCAATATCGGCCCGAATTTTGCCACCTCGACGCTCTATGCGGCAAATACCTCGCTCAACGCAGTGGCGATCTTCTCGTCGACGACCGGTTCGCTCACCGCGCCGAGTTACCAGATCGGCGGAACATCGACGACGCTGAACGCTCCCCAATACCTCGATTTCGATTCGACGGGGAATCTCTGGGTTTCGAACTACAACGCGAGCACCGGATCGTCGTCGATCCTCCAGTTCCAGCCGCAGGCAACCGGGAACGTGCTTCCCTTTGCCACCTACCTCGGCTCTTCGCTCGCGGTGCCCGAACCGCGCGGCCTCACGATCGAGCGAGCGCAGAATCTCATGGCGATTACCACGCTCAATCCGGCCTCGATCGCGCCGAGCCAGCTCGTCGTCTTTTCGATCGTCGGCGGCTCGCCGTCGCTTGAGGATGTTATCGGTGGCGCCTCGACGCTCTTAAACGTTCCCACCGGTGCGGCTTTCGTGAGCGGGAATGCGGTCATCGTCGCCAACAGCGGCAACGCGACGGTCGCGACCTACACGTTACCGACGCCCTCGCCGACGCCGATCCCCACCGCGACGCCGGTGGCGACCGCGACGCCGGTCCCGACGCCGACCCCGTCGACTTCGCCATCTGCAAGCCCGACGCCGACGCCGGTTCCGACGGCAACGCCGCTCGATCTCCCGCCCTCCTCGGCGATCGCCGGCTCGCTGACGCATCTCGGCGCGCCGCGCGGAGTCGCGGTTGCGGGCGACGGCACGATCTACGTCGCCGATCCTTCGGCGGTCGGCATCGGGCCTGCGATTCTCGTTTTCGCGGCGAATGCGACCGGTAACGTCGCCCCGACCGCGATCATCGCCGGCTCTTCGACCGGACTCATCGCTCCGAGCGACGTGAAGATCGATGCCGCCGGGAACATTTACGTCGCCGACAGCGGAGCGAACAAGGTCTTCGTGTTCGCTCCCGGTGCTACGGGGAACGTCGCTCCGAAAGCCTCGCTCTCGGTCGGGGGGACGGTCGTCGGCATCGCGCTGAGTCCGTAACGTGCAGAGACGATGACCCAGGGCGATTCGCGTGGGCTCTATTCGGCGCTCGCGGCGTTAATCGCCGCGAGCGATCCGCAGGACCGCGCGAACGTACTCGCCCGCGGTGCCGCGGAGATCGTGCGCGTACGCTTCGCTTCGGCGCTGCTCTTCGTGGACGATACGCTCGTCGTCGCCACCCTCCCCGAAGGGGCGGCGGGTTTTCGTTTGCGCGACGGCTCGCACGAATTGCGGCGCCTCTTCCTTCACGCCTTAGCACGCTTCGAACGCGAAGGTCTCTGTTTCGTTCCGCAAGATAAACAGCGCGTTCTCGCCGGCGTGAGCCCCGCGGCGATCGATTGCGATGCGCTCTTCGTGCCGCTCATTGCGTCGCAGAAAACCATCGGCGTTCTCGTCGTCGGTCTCGACGCGCCGCTCGACGAAGCCGAGCGACGAGATCTCGTCGCCTTTTGCGGCGTCGCGACGCACCTACTCGATACCGCCCGCGCCCTCGCGGCGGCGCATCGGCTCTCGCGCGACAGCCAGTTGTTGGCGATGGTGAACGAGCGCCTTCACAAATCGCTCGATCGCAAGGACGTGCTGAGCGGTATCGTCAGCGGGGTTCGCTCGGCGTTTAATGCCGATACCTGTACGATCTTCGAGCGGTCGGGGAGCAGTCGCGTCGTCCCCGTCGCGTCGAGCGCGCCGTTCGCCGATGCGCCGACGACGGCGATCGAACTCGAGAGCGAGCTGCGAAAGGTCTTCTCGGGATTGGCGGCGCGCCGCGACGATTACGATACCGGACACGACGCCGCCAAGGGCGGCGCCCGTAGCGCGATCGGCGTTCCGTTTATCGTCGATGGAAAGATCGAAAACGCGCTCGTGCTCGAATCGGCGCAACCCCATGCCTTCGACGACGCCGATATCAGCGCTCTGCGTTCCCTAGCGTTCCACGTCGGCCTCGCGCTCTCCAACGCTCGGCTCTACGAGCGCGAGCGAGCGCGGCGAACGCAAGCCGAATCGCTCGAGCGGGTCGTGCGCATCTTGCGCGACACGCAATACGTCGACGAAGTGCTCCTGGTCTTCGTCGTCACGACCTCGCACGAACTGCCGATCGATTGTTTTGCGTACGTTCTCGACGGCGATACGCTGGTGCGCCGCGCGATGCGCTCGCGCGATAGTTCGCGCGGTTTCGCGCCGCTCGACCGCGTCGAACGGGCGGGGCTCGAACCGTTCCTCGTCGTCGACGACCCGTCGGATTCGGCGTTGCTCCCTCGCGCCGCGCGCGAAGCGCTCTTCGGCGACGGATCCGGCGTCGTCGTCCCGCTGCGAATCGACGGGAACCTGTGGGGCTTGATCGCCATGCGCAGCGTCGACGGCGGCTTTACCTGGCCGCAGGACGAACGGGCGATGTTCGTGCGGACGCTCGCCTCGCATCTCGAGATCGCGCTCGCGAACGCCCACGCCTACGAACGCGAACGGCGCCGCGCTCAGGAGCGCGAAACGCTCGCCGAAGCGGCGCGAACGATTCTCGGGCAGGTCGATTTACCGACGCTCGCCGAGGTGATGTCGCGGTTGGCGGCCTCGCTCGTCGACGCGGAACAGGCGTGCGTACTGCGCTGGATGGGCGATCGATACGGTCTCGTCGGTTCGTTCGGCGGGGCGGTCGACGACCTCATCGCTCGCACCGGGCTCGCGCTCGACATGCGCGTCACGCAAGCGATGGGAATCGGTCCGGAAGAGCGGCGCGTTCAGCGCTTGATCGAAGGGGTGGGTTTCGCCGTCGCGCCGCTGGTGCATGGGGCGAACGACGGCTCGGGCGACGCGATCGACGCCTTTCTTCTCGTCGGCGCGAAGGGCGAGATTCGCTTCAGTCGAGATCGCTTGCGCTTGCTCCAAGAGCTCGGGGCGCTCACGGCACTCGCGCTGCGCAATCTCGAACTCTACGCCGCATCGACCGACGCGAACCGAGCGTTGCAAGAATCGAATCAGTTTAAGGACGATCTGCTCGCGATGCTCGCGCACGATTTTCGCGGTCCGCTAACCGTCATCGAGGGCTACTGCGAGCTCCTTATGGAGAACGCGAAGACCAACTCCGAGGAGATCGAAACGATCTACGGGCAGGCGAAGCGGCTGGTACGGCTTGCGGAGGACGCCCTCGCGCTCGCGCATTCGCAGGGCGAGAGCTTCGCGCTCGATCAACAGCCGACCGACTTTGCGAAATACGTCGCCGAAAATCTCGCCGAGATCGCGCCGAACAACCCACGCGTCGTTTTCGCTTCTGGCGAAGCAGGCATTATCGTCGAACTCGACCGCTCGCGTTTCCGTCACGTGCTCGACAATCTCATCTCCAACGCGCTGAAATATTCCGGCGAAGAGATCGTCGTCAGCGTTGCGAAGCGAGGGGGACACGCGGTCCTCGAGGTCACCGATCGCGGCATCGGCATCCCGCCGGGCGACCTCTCGACGGTGTTTTCGCGGTTCGGTCGCGGCAGTAACGCGCGGAACCAGGGCATCGAAGGCTCGGGAATCGGCCTCTACGTCGCTAAAAAAATAGCCGAAGCGCATCGGGGAAGCATTCAGGTGCGTTCTAAAGAAAATGCCGGGAGCACGTTCTCGGTCGACCTTCCGCTCTTGCCGGTACAAGAACGCACCACAACATCTGACCTTTCTCGGAGTATATAGCTCAGCATGGCTTTCCTCAAAACCCTCTTCGACGCAAACGAACGCGATATCGTTCGTCTGCGCAAGACCGCGGCTCACGTCAACGCCCTCGAGCCGGAGATCTCCGCGCTCGACGATGAAGCCCTTCGCGGCAAGACCGCGGAGTTTCGTCTGCGCCTGGACCGTGGCGAAGATCTCGATCGTCTTCTGCCCGAGGCCTTCGCCGTCACCCGGGAGGCGGGGCGGCGCGTTTTGGGGATGCGTCACTTCGACGTACAGATCATGGGTGGCCAGGTGCTCTACGAAGGGCGCATCGCCGAGATGCGGACCGGCGAAGGCAAGACGTTGGTCGCCACGCTCCCGGTCTACGCGCGCGCGCTCGTCGGGCGCGGCGTCCACGTCGTCACCGTCAACGATTACCTCGCCCGGCGCGACGCCGAGTGGATGGGGCCGCTCTATCGCTCGCTCGGACTCTCCGTCGGGATCGTCCAACACGGGCTCGAGCCGACCGAGCGCCGCGAAGTCTACGGCTGCGACATCACCTACGTAACGAATAACGAAGTCGGTTTCGACTACCTGCGCGATAACATGGCGTGGCAGAAAGAAGATCTCGTTCAGCGCGATCTCTATTTCGCGCTGATCGACGAAGTTGACTCGATCCTCATCGACGAAGCGCGGACGCCGCTGATCATCAGCGGTCCCTCGCAAGAATCGACCGATCTCTATGGGAAGTTCGCGCAAGTCATTCCGCGCCTTAAAAAGGGCGAAGATTATACGGTCGACGAGAAGGCGCACGCCGTCCCCGTTACGGAAGCCGGCGTCGCCAAGGTCGAGAAGATGCTCGGCATCTCCAACTTGTACGACCAGCGAAATATCGAACTCGCGCATCAATTGAATGCCGGGCTTAAGGCCTGGAACCTCTTCCATCGCGACCAGCAGTATATTATTAAAGACGACGAGATCGTCATCGTCGACGAATTCACCGGGCGATTGATGTACGGTCGCCGCTACTCCGACGGTATCCACCAAGCGATCGAAGCGAAGGAAGGCATCAAAGTTCGCGGTGAGGATCAGACCCTCGCGACGATCACTTTCCAGAACCTGTTCCGCCTCTACGATCACCTCGCCGGTATGACCGGCACCGCAAAGACGGAAGAGCGGGAATTTCGGGAGATCTACAGCCTCGACGTCGTTACGATTCCGACGAACATGCCGATGGTGCGAAAAGATTTCCCGGATATCGTCTTCAAGAGTGAGAAGGCGAAGTTCGCGGCGGTGGTCGACGAAATTATCGCCGAGCACGGCAAGGGGCGCCCGGTCCTCGTCGGCACGCGTTCGATCGAGAAGAGCGAATTGCTGGCCGGGAACCTGCGCCGCAAGGGCGTCGAATGCAACGTGCTCAACGCGAAGTATCACGAGCAGGAAGCCGACATCATTAAAGATGCCGGCAGCCACGCGCAGGTGACGATCGCCACGAATATGGCCGGCCGCGGCACCGATATCAAACTCGGCGACGGGGTCGCCGAGATCGGCGGCCTGCATATCATCGGCACCGAGCGACACGAATCGCGGCGTATCGACAACCAGTTGCGCGGCCGTTCCGGGCGTCAGGGCGACCCGGGGTCGACGCGCTTCTACCTCTCGTTAGAAGACGAAGTGATGCGGCTTTTCGGCGGCGACCGGATGACCTCGATGATGGAGCGCGTCGGCTTTACCGACGAGGCGCCGATCGAATCCAAACTGGTCTCGCGTAGCATCGAACACGCGCAAAAGCGCGTGGAGAACCACAACTACGAAATTCGCAAGCACGTTCTCGAATACGACGACGTGATGAACAAGCAGCGCGAGATCATCTACGCCGATCGCCGGGCGATCCTCGAAGGAACCTTCGATTCGCGCTCGTTCATGCTGCAGACGCTCGCCGCGAAAATCAACGAATCGATCGAGCAGAATATCGCGGAGAACGCTCATCCCGGCGACTGGGACCTTCCGGAGGTTCTCAACGAACTCGAAATCATCTTCCCGGTGAAGCAGAGCGTCACGTTGGAAGAATTGGGACGTCACGATCGCGAGGGAATCCGTCGCTTGCTCGAAGAGCGCGCCATCGCGGCCTACGAGAAAAAAGAGACCGAGGTCGGCCCGGATATGATGCGCGTCATCGAGCAACGCTTCTTGTTGTTGCCGATCATCGATCGCCAGTGGGTCGATCACCTCTACGTGATGGATCATCTGAAGAACGGCATCGGCCTGCGCGGGTACGGACAGATCGATCCGCGCGTCGAATACGAAAAAGAAGCCTTCGAAATCTTCGAAGACCTGAAAAACAACATCGCCGACGAAGCGATTAAGGCACTCTTCCACGTGCAGATCGAGTACGGAGAGGAGGCCCCCAACGGCGCGCCGATCTCGCTGCAGGGCGGCGAGGGCGAGGCCGAAGGCGGCCACCTTTCCGAGCGCGACGTCGAAGCGTTGCTCGGACCGATACCCGGCGGGGCTCGGCCGGAGCGCGAGTTGCGCACCAATCTCGGTGGCGAAGAGCCGGCGAAACCGAAGCACCGCGAACAGCCCAAAGTCGGCCGGAACGATCTCTGCCCCTGTGGGAGCGGAAAAAAATACAAGAAGTGTCACGGCGCGCCGGGAGCGGCGGCACTCGGTTAACCGCCGCTCTGGAGCGCGACTAGAGCCGCGTGTATCGGATGCGTGGATCGAGGATCGGCGGCGGGACGGCAATCGGCCCGCCGATTCGTTGAGGCGGGCCTTGCATCGCACCGGTGACGAGGTCGCCGCCGAGGTCGACGTCCTGCGCGTTCGCGCGAACATCGACGCCTTGCCCGTTCTGCGAGAGCGTGGTGGCGATCGTCCCGCCGTTCCCGTCGTCGACGTTCACTTGCATGGAGCCATCGGCGTTCCATGAGATCGCCTCGCTGGGAAGCGAGAGATTTTGGCCGCGTGCGAGCGCGGTCGTATTTCCGTTCTGCGAGATCGTTGCGTTGCCGTCGGCGCCGTAGGTGAGGACGGTGGCGCCGCCGTTGGTGGTGATGCTCGCCGAAGCGTTGTAGGTGACTCCACGCGCATTGGGTGCCGTCGGCGTCGTCGAGATCGAAAATCCGCCGGGCACCGAATCGGAATCGAGGAGATCGCCGTGCCCGCTCATCGAATCCCAGCTGCCGTTGAGGTTTCCCGCCGAACTCTCTCCCGTGAAACGCAGGTGCGGATCGCCGGTCGAGGAGCCGCCGGCGTTTGAAAAATAATTCTCCGGCGCTGCGGTTGGGATTCCGGGGCCGCCCGGGATCCCTCCGCCATTGAGGAGCGAGCCGAGCATACCGATGAGCTGCATCAGTAAATTCGAAATGCCCCCTAACGGCCCGGGAATGGGGAATGCACCGCCGCCCTCGGAGAAGCCGGGTGGGAGAAGGCGTGCGATGCCGTCGTTCGTGCCGGCGGAGCCGCGCGTTCCCGGATTTTCGAGAGCCTGCAGTGGGTCGGCGAACGACGAGAGCCCGCCGAGAATATTGGGCAGCGTGGTCTGTGTGTTGAGATCGAGCATGATGCCTCCATCGGGGTAGTGGTATCTCTCGTTCACGCGCGGGGGCGTGGTTGGAAAGGTGCTCGCGCAAAAATCCAGAAGCGACCGCGCCGCAATGAGTCAAACGCAACGAACCTCGATCTCTGCCGGAAGCGCTCGCCTCGAGGGCCTCAAGGAGCGTCTTTGACTATGCCGGTAAGGCGCGCCGTGCTTCCGAACTCGACCAGCGGTCGCGTGCGGAAGGCTTCTGGGAGGACGCCGGGTCCGCTCAGCGGACGATGAAAGAGCTCGCCGATCTCCGTGAGGAGCTCGGCACGATGGATCGGATCGCCGCGGCGCTCTCCGAGGCGCGCGAGATGCTCGAACTCTTCGGCGACGATGAAAGCGCGCAGAGGGAGATCGACGCCAGCATCGCCACCTGCGACCGCGAACTCAACGAGCTGGAGATGGCCGCGAATTTCGACGGCGAGTTCGACAATCACGCAGCGATCGTGAGCATTTTCGCCGGTGCGGGCGGAGTCGACGCCGCCGATTGGACGCAGATGCTCCTACGCATGTATCTGCGATGGGCCGAAGGGCACGGCTTCCAGACGCAACTCGTCGAGGAGTCGCCGGCGGAAGAAGCCGGGCTGAAATCGGTGACGTTCTTCGTGCGCGGCCGGAACGCGTACGGCATGTTGGAGAGCGAGCGGGGCGTCCACCGCCTGGTTCGCCTCTCGCCGTTCGACCAAGCGCATCGACGCCACACCTCGTTTGCCGCGGTCGACGTGATTCCGGAGATTACCGGCGAAGAGCATGGCGAAGTGACGATCAAACCCGACGACGTCCGTATCGAAACCTTTAAGTCGGGCGGTTCGGGCGGCCAGTACGTCAATAAAACCGAGTCGGCGATCCGCATCATCCACGAGCCGACCGGTATCATCGTCGCCTCGCAACAAGAACGATCGCAGGCCCAGAACCGCGAAGTCGCGATGAATATCTTGCGCGCGAAACTGGTGCAGCGCGCCGCACAGGAGCGCGACGAACGCTTGAGTTCTTTGCGCGGCGAACGGCAGGCGAACGAGTGGGGATCGCAGATTCGCTCCTACGTCCTGCAGCCCTATCAGCTGGTCAAGGACCATCGTACCAACGTCGAGGTCGGCGACGCTCAGGGCGTCCTCGACGGCGAAATCGACGCGTTCGTGTGGCCGTACCTTCAGACGCGCCGCGCCGCAATCGGCGCCACGCAGTAGCGGGCGTGGGGCGGCGACTTCCGTGGGCGATCGCCGCCGGATACGCGGCGATTTTTACCGCGCTCGGAGCGTGGCGGTATGCGGTGCACCGAAACTTGGTCGATTTCGGCATCTTCGCGCAGAGCCTTCGAACGAATTTTTTTTGCCTCTGTAACACGATCGAAGGCAGCCATTGGGCCTTCCATTTTTCGCCGATTCTCGCCGTGCCGATGCTGCTGTTGCACGTGTGGAACTCTCCGCTGGTGCTGGTGGCGATACAATCGGCCGCCTGCGCGCTGGTCATTCCTGCGGTCTACGCTCTCGTCGAACGTCGCGCCGACGCGCGCGTTGCGGCGCTGGCGGCATGGATCGCCGCGCTCTATCCTCCGCTCGCAGGGTTGGCGTTCGTGGATTTCCACGAGAACGCATTCGCCCCGGCGGCGGTGCTCTGGCTCGTGTGGGCTCTCGACGCGCGGCGTTTCCGCCTCGCAGCGCTCTTCGCCGCGTGCGCCATCGGCGTGAAGGAAGATCAGGCACTCTTTATTGCGGTCGGTGCGCTCGCGACGGCGTGGGTGCTGCGCGGCGATGCCGCGATGCGGCGTTTTCTGTTCGGACTCGCGGCGTTCGCCTTCCTCGTCGTCGCGCTCTTCTTTTTCGCGATCGCTCCGCACGTCGGCGCGAACCCGGCGTGGCAACCGACCCGCTTTTACGCGTGGAACGCGGCGGACGTTCGCGCGCTGCCGGCGACTTCGCTGGCGCGCCTCGGGTTTCTCGTCCTCGCGCTCGCGCCGCTCGCATTCCTTCCGCTGCAATCGCGGGCGATCGTGCTTGCGATTCCGGCATTCGCCGAGGTGCTACTCTCGCGAATGCCCACGACGTTTACGATGGGAACGCACTACGCCGGCGCGTGGATCGGCTATCTGCTCGCGGCCTTCGCCTTCGCAATTCCACGCGCGTCGATTCGCCGTTCGTACGTCGCGCTCGCGTTTTGCGCGCTCGAATTCGCGCTCGCCGATCCGTTGCACCCGGCACTGAACCTCCGACCGATCGAAGCGCGCGACCACGCGCTCGACGCCTATCTGCGGCGCTGGCCCGTCGGCCTCGCGGTCGCCACGCAAGAAGAGGCCTTCGGCCATCTCGCGCTTCACGACGCCGGGGCGACCTTGCTTCCCGACGACGCCGGCGCTCCGCTACCCGCCTCGGTCGTGTTGATCGACCGCGCGTACCCGCGTTCGCCGCGCCTGGTGGAGAACGCCGCGCGGCTCGCGACGCTCGAAGCGGATGGAGGGCTGCGCGTCGTCGTTAGGTGTGGATCGATTCTCGTAATGATTCGAGGGAATCGAGCGCGCGCTGCGGCCATCCCGAGCTGCCCTCAAGCGTCGCGCTAGGCGCGGCCCAGGGGCGCCAACGCGCGCGTTGCAGCACAAAATCGGGTCCGCTTTTGTAGACCGCGACGCAGGGCGTTCCGAGGATGCCCGCAACGTGAATCGCCCCGGAATCGGGGGCAACGAGCTCGTCGGCCGCCGCGATTGCCGCGATCCACGACCGAAGATCTTCGAACCATTCGATTCCGGAAAGCCCTGCGGTAAGCTCGCGGATGCTCGCCCGTTCGGCGGCTGGGGCAAGCAGCGTTATCTCGCCGACGCGCTCGCGCGCGCGGTCGAGAAAGGCGCGAACGTCGGAGAGCGCGATGCCGAGCCGCTCCCACTTCGACGTGAGTTGCAGCGCGACGCGATGGGATGCGGCGACGCGCGGCTCCAAGATGAGGCTGCGAAGTCGTGCGGGGTCGCGCGATGGGCGAACTCCGGGGGCGAGTAACGATGCGCCGAGCGAGAAGAGAACCTCGCATTCGTGCGGCGCGCGCGCGTCGAGCCCCGCGCTGCGGTACTGCGTTTCGGTGAGCAGCGAGCGAACCCAGAGCGATTTGAGCGGTTTGCCCCAACCATTTTGGAAACCGATGCGATGCGGAGCCGCGAGCGCTGCGGCGAGCCGGTACCCGGCGGGATCTTCGGTTGCGACGAGGACATGCGAGTAGCGATTCGGGCGAAGTTCCTCGGCGAAGCTCCGGATCGCGTCGCGATTTGCGACGCTTTCATCGCGTTGGGCGAAGGGCGCGACGTACGTGTGCCGCAGCGCGCCTCGCACGAAGAGTTCGCGAGCGGCGGGCGCGACGACGATATCGGTCGGTACCGCAGCCTCGCGCAGGGCGAGAAGTAAGGGCGCGAGCGCCAGCGTATCGCCGAGGGCGTCGAGGCGGACGATGAGGGCCGATGAGGAATCAGTCACGCCGAGCTATGCTTGCGCGCGAGAATCTCGTTACCTTCGCCGAATTCCCCGGGCGGCGCATCGTCCGGCGTTTCGGGTATGTCTCGGGGCAGGCGGAACAGCCGCAGAATCGGCTGCGTTCGACCTTTCGCAGTATCGGCTTGCTCGTCGGGCTCGCGCCGGTGGAATTCGTGAGCGATGCCGAGCGCCTGCGCGCCGAGGCCCTGGAACGGCTGCGCGAGCGCGCTGAACGACTCGGCGCCAATGCGGTGCTCGGGCTGCAATTTCATGTGAGCGAGCGCCCCGACGGCTCGTGCGTGGTGATCGCCTTCGGCGAAGCGGTACGCGTCGTACGCGAGGAGAGAAAATGAGTTTAGAGGGGCGCGCGCGGCGCGAACGCGCGCTGCAACAGGGGGCGGCGCGCGCGAGTGCGTGCCGGGCCTGCGCGATCGGAGCGCAGCGCCGGAATAACGTCTACGGTGAGGGAGATCCCTGCGCCGACCTCATGTTGGTCGGCGAGGGTCCCGGCGAGACCGAAGACCGCCTCGGCCGACCGTTCGTAGGGCGTGCCGGAGAGCTGCTCGAGAAGATGTTGGGAGCGATCGGGCTGGCGCGCGAGGACGTCTACATCGCCAATACGGTCAAGTGTCGGCCGACCTCGCAAGGCGAGCGTGGGCTGAAAAACCGGGCTCCCGACCCGGCAGAGATGGCGAATTGTCGCCCCTTTCTCGACGAACAGATCGAGATTATCCGGCCGAGAGTCTTGCTCGCGCTCGGGGCGCCGGCAGCGAAATCGTTTCTCGGCCCGTCCTACGCGATCACCAAGCAGCGCGGGCGTTGGGAGCGGGGCCCGCTCGAGATTCCGCTGCTGGTAACCTTCCATCCCGCGTACGTGCTGCGCCAGACCGGCGGTGAGTTGACCGCGGTGAAGCGCCTCGTCTGGGACGATCTCAAAGCGGTGCGGAGCCGGATCGACGAGCTCCGGGCGACGCTTCCCTCCGGGCCTGCGCGCCAGGTCGACCTCTTCGAAGGGCTCCCCGTGGTAGAGTAAGAGCCATGTATCGCGACCCGAAAGCGATCTGGCTGCGCGAGGTCGTCGGACGCGCCGGATTTGCTACCCCCGAGGCCTTCTCCACCGAATTCGAACTCAAGCCGTACCGTATCGAGCAGCTCTATCGAGCGGCGATGCGCGAGTTGCTCGGGGGCGTCGAGGAAGTGACCACGCTGCCGCTCGATCTGCGCGCGCGCTTGCAGGAGCGCGGCGTTGGCTTCTCCACCGTCGAGCCGGTGGTCGTGCAACGTTCGAATGACGGGCAGACGACGAAGGCGTTGCTCGGGCTTCGCGACGGCAAGCAAGTCGAAGCGGTGCTGATGGAGCACCGCGAAGGACGAACCACGGTCTGTATCTCATCGCAGGCGGGTTGTGCGTTCGCGTGCGCCTTCTGCTCGACCGGGCAGGCCGGCTTTTCGCGACATCTTACCGCAACCGAGATGGCCGACCAGGCCAGATTCTTTGCGCGCGAACTCAAAGAGCGTGGAAAGAAGATCACCAATATCGTTTTCATGGGGATGGGCGAGCCGTTTCATAATTACGATGCGGTGATGGAGGCCGTTGCGTTGCTGCACGATCCCAACGGTATGGGAATCGGTCATCGCCACATTACGATTTCGACGGTCGGCTGGGTCGATCGAATCGATGATTTCACCAACGAACACCTCCAGGTCAACCTCGCGATCTCGCTGCATGCCCCCGACGACGAGACGCGCGGATCGATCATGCCGGTGAATCGCCGTCACGATATCGCCGAGTTGATGGCCGCTTGCGAGCGCTACGTCGCAGCGACGAAGCGGAAGGTGTTTTTCGAATACGTGATGCTCGCCGGAACCAACGATAGCGATCGTCACGCGCGCGCGCTCGCCGATCTCATGCGCGGACATCTCTATCACGTCAACCTAATTCCGTATAACGCGACCCCCGACGCGCCCTTCCAGGGCAGCAGCGACGAACGGGTTTGGAAGTTTGCAAAGATCCTCGAGGATGCCGGCGTTCCCTCGACCGTTCGACACAACATGGGAACCGATATCTCGGCCGCCTGCGGCCAATTGCGCGCCGAGACGCAACCGAAGGCGCACGCCGTCGCCCGATAAGTGCGCTTCGGGAGGGCCGCCAACGTTCTTTCTTGCAACCAATTCGGTTTGACTGGAGCGAAGGAACGTGCGCCGGGTGGGGCGCATGGGAAGTGGCATGGGAAAAATGACGGGACGATTCGTTTTCTCCGGAATCGCCGTTACCGATTATCCAAGAGCGTCGGCCTGGTATGAAACGCTCTTCGGCGCTCCCTCCGACGCGATCGTTCGAGAAGGCGTCGAGTGCATGTGGGAGATCAGGGAGGGCGCTTGGATCTACATCGTCGTGGATCGCGAACGAGCCGGAAAATCGATCGCCACGATTGCCGTACACGACTTGCAAGACGCGCTGGCCGGAGCGTCGGCAAGCGACGCGCATCGTTACGCTATGGAAACCAGCCCGGGAGTCTACCACAAAGCCGTATTCTCCGATCCCGACGGCAATACCGTGACGCTCGCGAAACTTCTCCAGGCGAAATGATTCGAGCCATCGCCTCCGATCGCGAGCGATGGCGCACGGAGGGCGAGCTGACTGCGCGGAAGGTGCCCGTCGCGATTTGAGGTAGCCTGGTGGGAGCGGCTAATAATTGCCGATCTCACTGATACTCCGGAAAATCATGTTCCAAACGCCCGGATCAAATGGGCTAAGCGAAGGGGGACGGCTCCTCGAAAACGAACATGCGTTCGTGTCTCCCTTTGGGTCAAGCGAGGTGCTCCGTGGCTGCTCGTAAGCGTAAAAATGGAATCATTGAACACCGTGATTTTACCGTCGCCGACCTCTTTGCCGGGGCGGGGGGGTTAACCGAGGGTTTCCGGGGCGCGGGCTTCAGCCCGGTGGCCGCCGTGGAGTTCGACCGGTGGGCTGCGCGCACATATGCCAAAAATTTCGGGCCGCACGTCCTGGCATGCCCAATCGAAGACGTTGATATAAGTCGAGGGGTCAGCGGCCTTTCGTGGTCGGGGATGGACGCCGAGGGGTCCTCCGTAACCTTGAAAACCCCGGCCATCGACGTACTTGTAGGGGGGCCGCCATGCCAAGGGTTTAGTCCTCTTGGAAGGATGAACGACTGGTCGTTCGACGACCCTCGTAACGCGCTTTGGCGTCATTATATGCGTGTTCTCGACATTCTCAATCCTAAAATATTCGTGATTGAAAACGTTCCCGAAATTTTAAAATCCCAAGAATTCGAACGCCTAAAACGATACGTCAAGAAACTTGGAATCGGATATCAGCTTACGTCGGGCATTCTTAATGCTGCGTTTTTCGGAGTTCCGCAAAATCGTAAACGAGCTATTATTATCGGAAGTCGAATTGGGCATGCAACGTTACCTCCGGAAACCTTCGAGCGTGCCACCGTGCGTGACGCGATCGGCGACCTGCCCTTAGAGCCCACCGGTCAAGAGTTGCACGTAGGCAGAAACCCCCAAGCACGGTCGTTAGAGCGTTATAAATGTGTGCCAGAGGGGGGGAACCGATTCGACCTCGTTCGGTCGCGCCCCGACCTCGCACCTAGATGTTGGCTACGGAAAAAGACCGGAAGCACTGATGTATTCGGAAGAATGCGTTGGGATGAGCCTGCACCGACAATTCGGACGGAATTTTTTAAACCGGAGAAGGGTCGATATCTCCATCCCGTAGCCCATCGTCCGATTACACTTCGCGAAGCAGCACGCATTCAAACATTCCCCGACGAATTTGAATTTCTGGGGTCGCACGTGCAAATTGCCAAACAAATAGGTAACGCCGTGCCCGTTCGATTGGCTTACAGGATAGCGCTTCACATCCGCGCAATGCTCCTCTCCGATGGCACGCAGGCCAAGAGCGAAAACGGCAAAATCGGGGTCGCCTCCTAGGGACGCGGCCCGAGATCGCGAGCGTCTGCTCGAGTATTTTATCAAACACTCTGACCAACCGATACCCAATGAAGAACTCGCTCGCTTGCTTGGTCCTTCAAGAACGGACAGTTGGACCCGCCGCCTTCGCGAACTTCGGGAACCCCGACATGGCGGATATGAAATTTACACCAAACGCGATATGGCAAGTCTCCGCCCCGATGAGTATTTTTTCCCGACACAGGCGCGGCGACAGGGTACTCGCGAGCCGCGGATTTCAGGACGAGTGCGGGCCGAGGTAATGCTCCGCGACGCCTATACATGTCAAGCGTGTGGAGCGACCCGCGCCGACCGTTATAGTGATGGGCGACGAGTGACGCTGCATGTCGCGCATAACATTGCGGACTCGTTGGGTGGAAACGCTACGCTGGAAAACTGTTTTACATTATGTTCGCGCTGTAACGAAGCCGAGTCCAATGTCGGCTCCGATCGTCCGCAAATCGGAAAAACCATGGCCCAGGTTCGGAGGTTGCCGGATCATGAAAAGCGCGAAATCTATTTGTTCTTAAAAAAAGTTTTCGACCAATGACGAAATCTCAGCAAATGTCGCGGGTAAGATCACGTGATACGATTCCCGAAATGGTAGTCCGGCGCTTGCTATCCGGTCTTGGAGTCCGGTATCGACTCCACCGCAATGATATTCCCGGTCGTCCGGATATTTTTATAGGACGTCTGAACATCGCAATATTCATCAATGGTTGTTTCTGGCACGGACATGGGTGTCGGCGCTCGGCTCGTCCAAAGAGCAGCATTCGATTTTGGAACACAAAATTGGACCGAAACATCGAAAGGGACCGACGAGTAAGGCGTGAGCTGCGAGCGATGGGGATCGCGTCAACCACTCTTTGGACGTGTCGACAAAAGCGATTCCTCGATAGGTGCCGCGCTCTGGCGGTAAAGTATCATGCCACGGTAAAGGCGCGCTGATGCTCGATGATCTGCGGACGGCACGGAAAACGTTTCTCGCAGAATTAAAAAATAAGATATTGTGGGTAAAGCCACTGGCGAGTTTAAAAGAAAGCATTCGGAACGGCGTCGTTACTTCGCTGTTGGGAGCCGTTAGCGTAGCCGACATCGACAATGCAACCTCCATACGAATCGCATGGGATTGGGCTTCTCGTCTTCCGGGAGAATTCGCAGCGGTAAAGCCGGAGAAAGACTCCGGAAAATTATTTCAATTTGCCGTAATGGATTTTTTAAAAGCCGGATTTGACCTCGGTCGTTCGTTGCGTCCAGGCGACTGGCACTGGAAAACTGAGTGTCCTATCTCGCGCTTCGATCAGTATGCGCATCTGGACGATATAAAAAACGCCTTGCACGAAAAGCGAGAATTAAGAACCATTTTCCCGGAACAGTATATGGTTGTTCCGGACATTGTGGTATTTCGCAGTCCGCTGACGGAGACGTCCTTCGGCCAATCGCAAACGGCTGAAAAAGCGCCGATGTCGCCATTGGTCAAAGGAGCCTCATCCGGAAAGGGACTGCCTATATTGCATGCCAGCATTTCCTGCAAGATTACAATGCGGTCCGATCGCGCGCAAAACACGCGAACGGAGGCCCTCAATTTGTTGCGCAATCGGAAAGGGCGCGCTCCGGCGATCGTCGCCGTCACGGCCGAGCCCCTGCCAACGCGCCTGGCGTCGTTGGCCCTCGGTACCGGAGACGTCGACTTCGTTTATCATGCAGCCCTTCCTGAGTTGATTGGTGCCGTGGCTGCTTCAGGGAATCAAGACCAGGCGGACATGCTGACGACCCTTGTTGAGGGCCGCAGGCTCCGAGATATCGCCGATCTCGCCCTGGATCTGCTTATTTAGGTTATTGATCCGAGGCCTGTTCGGCGGAGCGCGCGATGCACGGTAGCCGCACGCTCGTCGACGACGCTCATTCGAGGCCTCCATCCACCGCGGGAGGGGGTGCCTTGCTCGAAAGCCTGGGAGGTGAGGGTTTTGGGCGCCCGCTGAGAAACCTAGTCGCCCCTATGGGTAGCAACGATGTCCGCGTAACGATGGACGAAATTACCGCGCTTG
>JAJYHP010000150.1 GCA_021784715.1 bacterium | reverse complement strand
GTAGGTCATCGGAATGTTGAACGGGATCCGGAATTTACGCGGACTGAGCGGATCGTTCATCCGAAGTGCGATGAGCGCCAAGAACACGAACGAATAGCTCGTCGCCGCACCGAAGGCGTAGAGATCGCCGAGAAAACCGATGCCGCCCTCGCCGTGGAAGAACTTCGCATAGAACGCCGCGGCGCCGGGATCGAGCGAGGGCCACGCGGCGAAGATCAGCTCGACGACGGCGATCGCGCAGAACGAGATGATCGAGATCGCCGGAGTGCGGAAGCGCCGGTTCACGCGTTGGAAGATCGACGGAAGTAACTTCGCGTTCGCCATCGCGTAGGCGATGCGCGAGCTGCCGAAGACGCCCGAGTTCGAAGAAATCAACAATAGAATCGCACCGAGAATCGGAACGTAGAGCGCGGCGAGAGCGCCGAAGTACGGCACTTCTTTCGCCAGCAGCGCGACCGCCTTGCCGTTATTATCGTTATTGCCGAGCCACTGCCAGAGCGTCTGCGCGTGCCCCATCGCGTCGGGCGGAACCTGATGCCAGGGCACCATGCCGAGCGCGAGGTTCGAATAGGCGAGCGCGTAAATTAAAATCGTGAGGATCAGCGCGATCGACGTGCGCGGAATCACCGAGGCCGGACGCTGCGTTTCTTGCGCGGCCTGCGAGATGGATTCGAGGCCGACGAACGAGATGATGGCGTACGAGGCGCCGAGCATGAGATTGAACGTGCTCGGCCATTGCGTCGTCATGGTGTGAACGAGGAGTTCGGGGCGGAACGCGAAGAGAAAGCCGAAGAAGAGGATCGACGTTTCGCTGATGACGTCGAGCGCCGAAACGACGCCGTTGAAGGTGGTGCTCTCGCGCACGCCGAGCACGTTGAGGAGGCAGAGCCCGGCGATCAATCCGAAGACGGCGATGAAGTGAATCCAGGGATGGATGGGATTGAGTAAGACGGGGACGACCTCGCTGAGGTAGTCGACGCAACTCCACGCGAAGAGCGTCACGTCGATCGTGAAGTCGAGTAGTACCGCCCAGCCCGCGATGAAGCCGAGAAAATCGCCGAGCCCGCGCATGACGAAATACTGTCCGCCGCCCGCAACGGGATAGGTGGCCGCGAGTTCGGTGTAGGCGAGCCCGATGCAGACGTAGACGATGCCGGCGAAAAGAAAGGCGACGTTCGAAGCGCCCGCGGCGGCGCCCAAAACCAAACCGAGCCCGACGAAGATATCGGCGCCGACGTCGGAATAGCCCCAGGAAAAAGAGCCCCAAGGCGTGACCGAGCGTTTCAGTTCGGGTTGGTGTTTGTCGGGCATAGTCGTTTCTAAAAAATGATGCCTATCGCAGTACGTTCGAGCGCGTTGATCGTGTACTCCGCTTGGGCCAATTGGTCGGTCAATTCGTAATCGCGAAAGATCTTGCGGGCGTCCATGAGGCGATTGACCGCATTGCGTAACTCGTTGCGTTCCCTCATGCCGTCCGAACTTTTCTGCAGGATCATCGACGCATATTTGATTGCGGTCTTGGCATACTCAACGTGGTTGCCGATGGCCTGCAACTCGTGCATCGCCAGTTCGTAGGCCTCGCTCGCTTGATCGTAATCCCTCCGGCGGGTTGCGATCATCCCTTTGAGGACGTTCTCGAGCGCGTCGCTACGGTTGCGGGTCGGCGCGAGCGCCTGGTCGATCGCCTGCCGCAGGTCCGGATCGCTCGCGATATTCGGCGAGGTGGCGAAGGTGCGGGGCGGGCGCGCCGCCTGGCTCGGCACCGGCGCCGCGGCGGGCGCGACTTGGCCGGTCCGGAGCATGTCGACGTCGATGTAGAACTCGCGCGCGGTCTGGTAGCGTTTGCCGGGATCCTTTTCGATGGAGCGCAGGATCACGCGTTCGAGCGCTTCGGGAATGTTTCGATTGATCTCGCGCGGCGGAGTCGGCGTATCGTGGACGTGCGAATACATCGTCGCCACGATATCTTCACGGTCGTTCCGGAAGGGGAGCGTCCCGGTGAAAATTTCGTACATCAGAATGCCGACCGAATAGAGATCGGACCGCACGTCGGCGGGCTTGCTTAAAAAACGTTCCGGCGCGAGATAGGAGATCGTGCCGATGATCTGCCCCGTGCGCGTCGTCTGCGTGACGTCGCTCGCGCGCCGCGCGAGCCCGAAATCGGTGAGTTTCACGCGTTCGGAATTTTCGTCGAGCATGACGTTGGACGGCTTGATATCTCGATGGACGATCCCCTGCGATTGCGCGTAATCGAGCCCTTCGAGAATGTCGCAGATGAACCCGAGCGCCTGTTTGTATTTCAACTCGCCGCTGCGCAGATCGGCGAGGTTGCGCCCGCGCATGAGCTCCATGATGATGTACGGGTACCCGTCGTCTTCGCCGGCGTCGAAAACGGCGACGATGCGCGGGTGGTTCAGGCGCGCCATCGCGCGCGCCTCACCGAGGAGCCGTTCGATGGTATCGCTCGAGCGCTCGATTAAAACTTTAACCGCAACTTCGCGACCCAACTTTTTATCGAGGGCGCGATAGGTATCTGCGGTGCCGCCGCGTCCGAGCAGTTCGCCGATTTCGTAGCGCCCTGCGAGAGTCCGTCCTTGGAGTTCCACGCAATCGTTCCTACAGCCTAAAATGCATTCCGGTGATGGGTCATACGGTCACCGTCGATCGCGACGACGTCGAAACGCACGCGAGCGCGCGGCGCGACGATCTGTGCGTAATCGGCGGCGATGCGACGAAGGGTCGCCCGCTTGGAGCGCCCGACGGCCGCGAGCGCCGAGCCATAATCGGAGCTTTCACGTCGCTTCACTTCTACGACAACCAAAGTGCTCCCATCCAGGAAGAGCAGGTCGATCTCGCCCCCGGGCAAGCGGAGGTTACGGGCGAGTAGGCGGTAGCCGACCTTGCCGAGCATCTCTTCAGCGCGCTCCTCACCCCCGCGCCCGATCGCCTGCCGCCGACGGCTCATAGCGATCCGAGCGCCGCGGCGACGGGGGCGAAGCTCCGGCGATGGTACGGCGATGGGCCGTAGCGTCGCAACGCGTCGAGATGCTCCGGGGTGCCGTAGCCCTTGTGGCGCGCGAAGCCGTAGCGGGGGTCGAGGGCGTCGAGCTCGCGCAGGAGGGCATCGCGGTGCTCCTTGGCGAGGATCGAGGCGGCGGCGATCGCGGTGCAGCGCCCGTCTCCGCCGACGATCGATTCGACAGGAAGCCCGAGGCCGGGGAGCGGCATCGCATCGACGAGCACGATCTCGGGGCGGAGCCCCGCGGCATCGAGTGCGCGCCGCATCGCGAGTTGGGTCGCTCGATAGATGTTCAGTGCATCGATCTCCGCCGGTTCGGCGACGCCGATGCCACAGGCGGCGGCATGGTGGCGAATCTCGAGCGCGAGCTCGGCACGTCGCTTGGGGCTCAAACGCTTCGAATCGTCGATGCCGGCGATCGGCAGCAGGGCCGTCAGCACCGTACAGGCCGCGACGACCGGGCCCGCGAGTGGGCCCCGCCCCGCCTCATCGATCCCCGCGACGATGGTGAACCCGCTGCGGCGGAGTTCGATCTCGCGCGCTGCGAGTTCGAGATCGCGGCTCACGCGGGCTCCGCCGAAGGGCGCTCGAGCGAGATGCGGCCGAAGGCGCCGTCGTTGAATCGGCTGATATACGAGCGAGCGGCGTTGTGAAGATCGAACTCGCCGCCTTTGCGCGCGAAGCCACCCTTGCGCGCGAAGGCCTCCAGCGTGGGGACGCCGTCGAGCGCGAGCCGCGCGGCCCACGCGGTAAAGCGCTCGACGATCTCCTCGGGGTCGTAACGTTCGACGGGGACGCCTCCGCAGAGCGCGAGGTGCCATTGCGCGTCGGCGTTGGGGATCTTCGGCACCAGGATTCCCGGCGTGTCCATCAACTCGACGTTGGGGGCGAGCCGGAACCACTGCAGCGAACGCGTGATGCCGGCGCGATTTTGCACGCGCGCGGCGGCGCGGCCGAGCAGGGCGTTGAGCGCGGTAGATTTCCCCGAGTTCGGAATGCCCACGATCATTGCACGCGTCGTGCCGCGAACGCTTTCTGCAAAACGGACGATCTCGTCGCGAACGAAGGTGCAATCGCGGCGGCTCCCGGCGTTGAACGCGAGCGCGTGCAGCCCGCGCTCGCGATAGCGCTCGAGCCACTCTTGCGTGATCGCCGGATTCGCGAGATCCGCGCGCGAGAGCAGCACCATGCGCGGCTTGCCGGCGAGAACGCGCGCGAGGTCGGGATTCGTCCCGCTGAAGGCGACGCGCGCGTCGACGACTTCGATGGCGAGATCGACGAGCGCGAGGCGCTCGCCGATGCCGCGCATGGCCTTGACCATGTGCCCCGGATACCATTGGACGACGCGGTCGAGCGGATCGCTCATAGCGGCCCGAAACGAGCGAAGGGCCAGAGAATCCACCAGGCGCGGCCGATCACGCGCGACTCCGCGATCGGGCCGAAGAAACGCGAATCTTCGCTGTGCGGGCGATCGTCGCCGAGCACGAAGAGCTTGCCGGGCGGGACGACCAGCGTCGGCATGGAGCGAGTGTCGTGGAGGTGGACGTATGGCTCATGTATGCGAACACCGTTCACGAAAACGACGCCGTTGTCAATGCCGATACGGTCGCCGGGGAGCGCGATCACGCGTTTGATGTAGGTTTCGCGGCGCGAGAGATCGAGCG
>JAJYHP010000111.1 GCA_021784715.1 bacterium | reverse complement strand
AGTTCGGCCGCAAGCATCGCGTGCAGCGCCAATCCCCCCGAGAAGGTCTCGGTATCGACGACCTCCACTTTGCCGGGAAAGCGCCGCGCGGCCTCGCTCGCCGATTCGAAGGTCTTCGAGAGCTTCGCTCCGATCGTCGGGCAGATCACTTCGCGCCCCGCATCGATCTCTTTTTGAAATACGGCGGCGAACTCGTCGCTCGAAGGTTCTTCGGTGATCGGGTTCTCCTTCGAGCTCATCAGTCGGCGATGGAATTCCGTCATCGTGATATCGACGCCGTCGCGGAAGCGCTCGCTCCCCCAAATAACGTAGAGCGGAACCTGGACGATTCCGTATTTTGCCGCCATTTCGCGCGACATATCGCAAGTGCTATCGGTAACCACGGTGACGGACATGAAAATCTCCCTCTTTTATTGAGTACCACGGACCATATGCAGATCGCTAAAAGTATCGGTTGCGACGACCCCGATCGCTCCGGCTCCGGCATGCACCGCAATCACCGGACCCGCCTCGACGATATCGACCGAAATATCGCGCCCGGCATTCCGCTCGACGATGCGGTCCCGCATCTGTGTCGCGAGTTCGGGTGCCTGCGTATGGATGACGCGAAAGCGAGCCGGAGCCGAGCCCTTCTCGTCGGAGCAGATGAGATCGACCATCGTTTCTTGCGCGCGCTTGAAGGTTCGCACCTGCGAGCGAGAGACGACCGCACCCGCATCGAGCGTGAGGATGGGAACGATTTTCATCAGCCCCCCGAGGACTGCCGCCGCTCGTCCGATGCGTCCGGTTCGCTGCACGTGCGAGAGATCCGGCAAGGTCGCATAGAGCGGCGTCCGTTCTCTCATCGCAGTGAGGTGCCCAAGAATATCCTCCATCGAAGCCCCGCCGGCGGCCATACGGGCCGCGTCCTCGACGAAAAACTGCATCCCACCGGCGGCGTTCATCGAATCGAAGAGTTCGATACGCACGCCCGCGATACGCTCGGCGGCGGCCCTAGCGGCATTGATCGTTCCGGAGAGCACCGACGAGATCGTAATGCAGAGGATATCCTCACCGCGCGCCGCTGCCGGCGCGAAGGCTTCTTCAAACATCGCCGCGCTCGGCTGAGAGGTCGTCGGCAAAATCGGGTCGTGCCCGAGCCGATCGAAAAACTGCTGTCGCGAGATATCGATATAATCGCGAAGCGATTCGTTGCCGAAGACGACGAAGAGTGGGACGACCGTTATCCCGAGTTCGGCCGCGCGCGCCGGATCGATATCGGCGGTACTATCGGTGACGACGTGAATCGGCATTAAACTTTCGTCACCATCTCTCCGGCGACGAGCTGACCGATTTTGCCGACCACATCGGCGCGCGCTTCTTCGATCGCGGCCCGAATGGCATGCTTGATACCGTTTCGACCGATGCGACCGTGCGAGACGATACAATTCCCCCGCAAGCCAAGAAGTGGAGCTCCACCGTAGCTTTCGTAATCGTACCGCTTGCGCAACCCGCGCAGACGCGGCAGGAGCAGGGCGGCGCCGAGTTTTGCCACGAGCCCACCGCCGAACACTTCCTTCTTCATCACCGATCCGAGATCGCCGATCATTCCTTCGCAGGCTTTGAGCACGACGTTGCCGACGAAACCATCGGCGACGATGACGTCGGCGACGTTATGGAACATATCTTTTCCCTCGATGTTGCCGATGAAATGGAGCGGCGCACGATCGAGCAGCGCAGCGGCTTCGAGCACTGCGGCATTCCCTTTCGTGCGTTCCTCGCCGACGGAGAGAATGCCGACGCGGGGGCGATCGATCCCCAAAGCGGCGCGCGCGTAGGCGCTTCCCATGATCCCGAATTGAACGAGCCACTCCGGGCGACAATCGACGTTCGCTCCCGAATCGAGCAGCACCGATGGGCCCTTGAGCGCGGGCCATACCGTCGCGATCGCCGGGCGAGCGATGCCCTCGATCGTGCGAAGCTTTACCAATGATATGGCGAGAAAGGCACCGCTATTCCCCGCCGAGACGACGCCGTCGGCCTCACCCGATTTGACGAGTTCGACCGCCCGCCCGAGCGAGGTCCGGTCGGCGCCGCGAAGCGCTTGCGAGGCGTGCTGATCCATCGGCACCGCCTCGGGAGCGTGAACGACGGCAACGCGATCGCTCGCGGCTCCTCCGAGCAGCGGGCGAATGCGCGCCTCATCGCCGACGAGGATGACGTTCGCACCGAAGGCTTCGACGGCGAGCAAGGCGCCCGCGACGACCTCCTCCGGAGCGCGGTCCCCTCCCATCGCATCGACGGCAATACGCGGCTCACTCATCGAGGGCGATCCAATACTCTGCGTTGCTCATTCCGCCGTAATAATACTCCACATCAAGATTCGGGAAGGCTTCGCTCATCGCATCGGCCAGCACCTTCGCATCGCGCTCTCGCTGTGTTCCGCCATAGTAAAGGGTCAGCAGCCCACCGCGCTCGCCTCCCATCGCCTGCACGACATCGCGCAAGACCTCGGAGATACTCTCGGCGACGAGCAGCTCACCGTCAAGCGCGGCGACGGGTCGCCCACGCGCGATCCGCAGAGCCCCATGCATGGCGTCTTTCCCGGCGAAGAACACCTGTGCGGCGCGAACGCGAGCCGCCTCGACGAGGATCCTCTCCACCGGAGGGGTCGTGGCATCGCCGAGCGAGCGCAAGGCAAAGAGCCCCGCGATGCCGGCGACGATGTTGCGCGTCGGCACGACGACGACGCGTTTATCGCTGCGGCTCGCCGCCTCGCGCGCTGCTAATTCGACGTTTTTATCGTTGACGAAGAGCAGCACATCATCCGAAAGCGTTTTGGTGATCGCCAGTAACAAGTCGCGAACGCTCGGATTGACCGCTCCGGGAACGGTCACTTCCGCACCCAACTCGCGCGCGATTGCTTCGAAACCCTCTCCGGGAACGACCGCCACGATTGCACGCGCGTGTGGAGCGCTATCGACGACCAACACGTGGTGCTGCCGTTCCATATCGTCGATTTTCAAATGCGTGACGGTGCCGAATCGTTCGACGCTTTCGGTCACGCGCTGCGGAACGTCGGTATGGATGTGCACTTTAATTCTTGGGATCTCGCCGATGACCAACAACGATTCACCGAGCTTTTCCAAAGTCGCGCGCACGTCGTGAACGCCGACGGTCGCGCGCTCGAGGATAAATTCGGTGCAGAACTTGTTTTCGCCGACCTGCTGGGTCCCGGCAAACACGCTCTTCTTCGTGGGTCGGCGTGGGAATGCGGTCGCCCGCACTTTTACATCCGGACGAAAACTCGAAATGCCTTCGAGAAAATAGACGAAGCCCGCGCCTCCGGCATCGACGACGCCCGCCTCCTTCAGAGCGGCGAGTTGCTCGGGCGTCCGGTCGAGGGCCTCGTTCGCCGCGCGCACCACCCCGGTTAAGAGCCGGTAGAAATCTCGCTCGTGCAGCGCAAGCCGGTAAGCGGCCTCCGCCGCAGCATCGGCGACCGAGAGGATTGTCCCCTCGACCGGGCGCAGCAAGGCTTGGCGCGCCGCCGCGACGCTCTCCCGCAACGCCGTCGCGAAGACGAAGGTGTCGATCTCGCGCCGATGGCGGACGTGGTGGGCGAAGCCGCGCAGCATCTGCGAAACGATCACGCCGGAGTTCCCGCGCGCGCCCATGAGGCTTCCCTCAGCCGCAGCCGCCGCGACCTCCGAGAGCGGGGCGTTCGCACATTTTGCGGCGGCAAGGCTCGCCGAACGAACCGTCAGAAACATGTTGGTTCCCGTATCGCCGTCGGGGACGGGAAAGACGTTCAGATCGTTGAGAACGCCACGGTATTTCTTCAGAAAGTAGCTGCCCGCGGCGATAAACTTCGCAAAGGCGCGCCCGTCGAGCGCGGTCACATCCATGGCCGCGCTCCTTTGGGCTCTCCCGGTCGAATCCTGTCCCCGTTCTCACCGGGGCTCGCTACGCTCGGTGAGGATTACCCGCCGAAATAGCCGTTGAGAACCTTTTTGGCGCTACTCGCCGGGTTCTGGGCGATGAGTGCCGGGTCGGTGGTGACGATGATCTCCCCCGCCATCGCGCCGGGATACCCATGAACCCCAGGACGATGAGCGGGCTGCACGGCGCTCCCGTAGGTCTTTGCGAGCACGGCGTGGACCGAACAGTAGTAGGCGTAGATCCCCGGCTTCTTCAATTTCACGGTGTAGGTGGCGACGGGGTGTCCGGCTCCCGGCGTACCGGCGGGGTCGCCGTTGATCGCGGGGTTGAGTTTCCCGGTCGAGGGATGGTAGCCAAGGACGGTATGCGGCTCGGTGTCCTCGTTGACGAAGACCACCGGCTCGCCCGGCGCGACGGCGACGGTGGGTTCGAGGAACTCGTTTCCGCCGTTCATATGAACGTAGACCGGCGCGCTGCTATCGATTGCGGTGCCGGCATTCGCCCCGGCGCATCCGACGAGAGCCAGGCTCAGACAGGTGGCTACGAGGAGCGCGATTCGCCCTTTTTTCACAAAAACTCCCTTCAAGAGTCGAGCGTTGTACGATACGATCTGTTCAACGCAGAGCGGAGGGGATTGGTGCCCTCCGGGCGGCCTTGAAGTTCGCGCCTCCGCGTGGTAAACTGCTCAGGCTTTTGCGAGCCGTTCTGCGGCCCGCTACCTCCCGCGACTTTCGTCGCATCTCCGTTGTAAGGAACCGACTCAAATGGCGAAGCGCTGT
>JAJYHP010000138.1 GCA_021784715.1 bacterium | reverse complement strand
GGAGGCTCGGAGGACTGCGGAGCGCTACGCCGCGGGCGCGGGGTGAAATCGTCAGACATATTCGGGGATTCTCGTTGTGACGCGGGCGGCAAAATCAAAGGCGGTCGCTGCAGTCAGTTCGAGATCGACGAACGTTCCCGGCGTGAGATCGCCGGCGACGAAGACGCCGCCGTCGACGCCGGGTGCCTCACCCTGCGAACGTCCGCACCAGACCGTTGCCGGCAGATGGGCGCGCAAGGGGTCGCCGCGACGGAGGGTCCGTCGTTCTTCGATCAACACGCGCTCGACCGACCCGACGCGAGCAAGCCGCGCTTTTTCGGAAGCAACGCGTTGCGCGTCGCGCAATCGCAGCAGACGCTTCCGGCGTTCGCGCACCGGAACCCGCGAACCCAACTCGGATGCCGGCGTTCCTTCCTCCGAACTGTATTCGAAGAAGCCGACGCGGTCGAGCCCAGCGCGAGCGATCCACTCTTCCAAGTACGCCACATGTTCTTCCCGCTCGCCCGGAAACCCGACGATGAACGTCGAGCGCATCGTCATCCCCGGGACGCGTTCGCGAAACGATTCGATAATCTCAAGATAGCGTTCGCCGTTGCCGGGGCGGAGCATCGCTCGCAGCACCTCGGGATGGGCGTGCTGGAGCGGCATGTCCATGTATTTGCACACCTTGGGCAAACGCGCCATCGCGTCGATCAGTTCGCTATCGACGGTCGCCGGATAGAGATAGAGCAGACGGATCCACTCGAGGCCGTCGATTTCATGTAAGCGCTCGAGCAGGGCGGCAAGCCCTCCACGACGATGGCCGCGGTCGCGCCCCCACATGGAAGTGTCTTGCGCGATTAAAATGAGCTCGCGCGTCCCCGCAGCGGCCAGCGCCCGCGCCTCGGCGAGAATCGACTCCTCGCTGCGGCTGCGAAAGCCGCCCCGCAGCTGCGGAATAATGCAGAACGTGCACGGGTGATCGCAGCCCTCGGCGATCTTCAAGTATGCGGTTGCCTGCGGCGTGGTAATGAGACGCGGAATAAAATCGTGCTCCGGCTCGGCATCGAACGCTAGGCGTACGGGTTTGCTCCCGGCCTGGACGTCGTCGAGCAATTCGGCGATCGAGGCATACGAACCGGTTCCGATCACGCCGTCGATCTCGGGGATAAGCGATTGCAATTGTTCGCCGTAGCGTTGAGCGAGGCACCCGGCGACCACCAGTTGCTGGCCGGCGCGCTTACGTTGCGCCCGTTCCAAAATCACCTCGGTCGATTCGGCCTTCGCCGGGTCGATGAATGCGCAGGTATTGATGACGACGGTATCGGCGGCATCGACATCGCTCTCTAATTGCCAGCCTGCGGCCCCGAGTTTAGCGATCATCACCTCGGTGTCGACGAGGTTTTTCGCGCACCCCAAACTCACGAAAGAGACGGACGGCATCGCGACGGCTCCTAGCGGTAATTCACGAACTGCAGGGGCAGCTCGAAATTCGAAGATTTTAGCGAAGCGATCACCGCTTGAAGATCGTCGCGATTTTTTCCGGTGACGCGAATTTGCTCGTCTTGATACTGCGCGCTAACTTTTAACTTGAGCGCCTTGATGCGTTCCATCAATTCTTTACTCTTGTCCTTGGGAATACCGTTTCGTAGAACGATTTTACAGCGCACCATCGAATTCGCCGCCGGTTCGTTGGTGCCGATCTCGAACGCTTTAATATCGATACCGCGCTTCGTCGCCTTCGCTTGCAACATATCGATGACGTTGCGCATCTTCAGCTCATCGTCGGCAAGAATAGTGATACTCTTGTCGTCGGATTCCACGCTGGTTTTACTATTGCGGAAATCGAAGCGCGTCTCGATCTCTTTTCGCGTCTGGTTGAGCGCGTTATCGAGTTCCTGACGGTCGATTTTCGAGACGATATCGAATGAAGCTTCGCTCGGCATTACAGCGTAAAAGTCCGTTCCACGACAACGCCGGCACCGCCTAAGGGCCCGACATTCTTACCGTCGGCGTTCAACGTGACGGCAGCCGCGTTTCCGACGCGCACGGTGACATGCTTCCCTCGAAACGCACGCTGCGTACCGGCGGGAAACGTCCCCACCATGCTAACATTCCCGTCAACGGTAACCCGCAGCCACGACGTCCCCGAAAGGGTAACCAGCAGCGTTCCCGGCCCGGGAACTATCGCGCCGGGGCTCGGGCTCGTGCCGGGGCTCGGACTCGTGCCGGGGCTCGGGCTCGTGCCGGGGCTCGGGCTCGCGCCGGGGCTCGGGCTCGTGCCGGGGCTCGGGCTCGTGCCGGGGCTCGGGCTCGTGCCGGGGCTCGGGCTCGTGCCGGGGCTTGGACTCGTGCCGGGGCTCGGACTCGTGCCGGGGCTCGCGACCGCCACGGGGCTCCCCGGCTGCCCGGAGTTCACCACGGAGTAGGTGAGGTACGCAACCAGGAGGACGGCAAGCACGCCGGCGACCCAAAGCCAGGGAGCGAGCGAGCGCTTTCCGGCGGCGCTCGCGGAGGCACTCTCGGCGGCCTCACGCTCTTCGCTCGCCTCGGGGGAGTTCCAAACGGCAGGGCTGCCGGCGTACTCTCGAAGAGCCTGCTCGACATCGAGTTTGAGAAAATTCCCATAGGTCCGGATAAAGCCGCGGACGTAGACCGTCGCTCCGATCCGGTCCCACTGCTCCTCTTCGATCGCCGCGAGATAGACCGAGCGGATGCGTGTCTGCTCGGAAACCTCCGGCAACGTGAGGCCCCGGGCCTCACGTGCAACCCGAAATCGTTCTCCAAGCGGCGCCATTAGCGCTTGTGGTTAGCCTTGTCAACCCGTTATCCTCGTATCAAGCTATGGCAAAGATGCGTGTGATTGCCGCGATGAGCGGTGGGGTGGATTCGGCGGTCGCGGCCGCCCTGTTGGCCGAAGAGGGATACGAAGTCATCGGGGTGACGATGCGGATGTACGAGCCGACGCGGCCCGCGCACGCCAAAAGCTGCTGCGGCATCGACGATTTCGACGACGCCAGGCGCAGTGCCGCGATTCTCGGGATTCCCCACTACGTGCTCGATTTCGAGGAGGCGTTCCGCCGAAGCGTCATCGAGCGATTCGTCGACGAGTATGCAAGCGGGCGCACCCCCAACCCATGCGTCAGCTGCAACAATCACGTTAAACTCGGAACGCTGCGCAATTATGCCGATCGCATGGACGCTCGTTATGTCGCGACCGGACATTACGCGCGAATCGAGCATTGCGATGACGGTCCCCACCTCTATCGAAACCCGTCGGCAAAAGATCAGGCGTACGCGCTGGCACAGCTCACGCGCGAACAACTCGACCATCTGTTGCTTCCGCTCGGCCGACTCGATAAGGCGCAAACGCGGGAACACGCACGTCGCTTCGGATTGCCGATTCATAATAAAGCCGAGTCGCAGGATATTTGTTTCGTCGAAGGCGGCGATTATCGCGATATTCTCGCACGCGTTCGCCCCGAATTGCAGCGAGAGGGCGAACTCGTCGGCACCGATGGCGCAGTTCTCGGAACGCACGACGGCGTCGCAAATTTTACCGTCGGCCAGCGCGCTCCGCTCGGAGGCTCCTCCGAACCGAAATACGTTATTCGGCTCGATGCCGCGAGCAATGCGGTCGTGGTTGGGCGAGGAGAGGATCTACTTGCGGACGGCTTACGCGCGGATGAGGTTAACCTTATTCGCAACGAAGGTTTTACTGAAGGGCGCACCGTCGATGCAATGATTCGCTATCGCAGCAAACCGGCACGCGCGCACGCGAGATTCGAGCGCGATGGCTCGCTCTCGCTCTCATTCGAAGAACCGCAACGCGCGATCGCACCCGGACAACTCGTCGCGCTCTTCGCTCCCGAGGGCGACGAGGTGCTTGGAGCCGCGACGATTCGCGACGCGATCGTCGCGTAGTTTAACGGGAGCGAGCAAGCGAACGACGAAAGCCGCGTCTATCAAGAAAGTTGAGGTACGCGACGAATGATGCGAGCAACCGCAATGGCGCTCTTCGCTCTTCTCCTCTTAAGCAGCTGTTCGAAAACGGCGACGACCGCGACATCGGCGGCAACTGGAGCGACTTCCGCACCGGTATCTAAAAATACGAGTGCACCGATCGCTCGTACGGCGACGGCAGCTCCGCAGAGCAATAAAGCAAAAACTCAGCCGAGCCCAACCATGCAAACCTCGGGCGCGAATCCCAAGAGCTCGCCGCAAACTTTGACGCCCGCGGTGAAAGCTTCGCTGCCCGCGGCAAAGCCTTCGCCGAAACAACCTCAACAAAAGGTGATGGTCGTTCGCGCGAGCCCAGCGACGAAGACAACGGCCGCAAGCCTCACGACGAAAACCGCCGCGCCAAAAAGCACGGTAGCGCCGACCGCGCCCCCGACGCCGGCGGTGGTTGCCGTCGTCGGCAATATCGCCAACGGACGGCAGCTCTACGAACAACATTGTGCGAACTGCCACGGAGCCGACGCGCAAGGCGGTATGGGTCCCTCGCTACAAAACGAAGACGCTCGTAAGAACCTCGCTCAAACCGTTTCCTGGATCGAGCACCCCGCGCTCCCGATGCCGAACCTCTATCCCGGAACGCTCAGTGCAAAAGACGTTCTCGATATCGCGACCTACGTGCAGTCGTTGAAATAGCGCGGAATCACTTGGAAAAACGGGCCGCCTTCCCGACCCGTTCGATCTCATTCCCGCATCGAACGGCCGCTCGCAAGCAAAGAGACCGAACGGCTCCCCTTTCCAATCGCCGGCAGGCCTTATTGCGATTCGGGTGTGCGCCCGTTCGTAAAAATTCCCATGGCATGGAAGCCCGAATCGACAAAATGCACCTCCGCCGTTACCGCACGCGAAAGATCCGAGGCGAGGTAGGCGGCAGTCTTGCCGACATCTTCCGGAGTCACATTGCGACGCAGGGGCGATTCGGCAGCTACCGCATCGAGAATGTAGCGAAGCCCATGCACCTGTCGCGAGCTGGCAGTTGAAATCGGTCCGGCGGAAATCGCGTTGACGCGGATGCCGCGCGGACCAAGATCGTACGCCAGATAGCGCACGATCGCTTCGAGGGCCGCCTTCGCGATTCCGGCCAAATTGTAGTTCGGCACGATTGCCGTCGAGCCCAGATACGTCAAAGCGATGATGCTGGCGCCGTCACCAAAAAGATCGACGAAGGCATTTGAAAGTGCGATCAACGAGTAGGACGAGATGTCGAGCGCCAGCGCAAAGCCGTCGCGCGATGTCGTGTATACCTTGCCTTTCAAATCTTCCTTATTTGTATAGGCGATCGAATGAACTAGCACATCGAGGCGGCCGTAGTCTCGCTTTACTGCGGCAGCTAAATCGGCGAGCGCTTCGTCGGAAGTGACATCGCACGGATAGCAATGTGCCCCCCCGAGTTCGGCGGCAAGTTTTTCTACCTCATCTCGGACGCGCTCCCCCTGATAAATAAAACACAAACGCGCTCCGTGCGAGTGAAATTCCCGTGCGATGCCGGTTGCGATCGACCAACGATTAGCGACACCGGTGATCAATGCAATTTTACCGTCTAAGAGTCCCATATAGCCTTAGTATGCGCCGATGAGCAAGCAAGAGCCTCTTGCCATTTAGGCCTCGGTCATCTTCGAAATAACATCGGCTGCGGTATATGTGAGCCGGCCGGGCGAAAGGAAACGCTCGATCTCAGCCAGGTCGTCCCCAGAGGTAACGATACTCGGCTCAATTTGCCCGTCTTCACGCGTCTGCGGAAGTCCTACCGCCGCCAGCAGAGCGTTGCAAATACACTTGCGCCCGACGGTGTTCGCTATATTACCGCCCTTTGCGACGTAGATATTCGCCGGTTCGCTCGGGCAGCGATAAGCGATCCTTCCCGATGGCGTTTTGTAAGCTTCACGCAGATATCCAAGATCGCAAATGCGCGCGCGGTCTTCATACACGTCTTCCTGTGATAAGGTGCCCTCTAGCCGCGCGACCTTGAATGGGAACCCCGTTGGCGAGGCCAATGGATCGGTTCGAACGTGTGCTTTGTGCGCCAGCGCTTCCCCGACCAGCGCGCGCTTATAATCATCCCGTAGCGCCGATTCCGCACAAAATGCAAAGGCGGTTCCGATCTGGACGCCCTTCGCTCCCGCGGCGAGCGCCTCGCGCAGCTTCTCCGGAGAAGCATATCCGCCCGCAAGCCAAAACGGCAGGCCTAAGGCACGTATTTTTTCCAGGTCAACGCTGTCGCGTTCGCCATAAACGATCTCTCCGCTTTCGTCGATTTGCATTTTGCCGCGTGGAGGCGCATTGTGCCCTCCCGCCGTCGGTCCTTCAATGACGAAGCCATCGACCCGTCCGCCGGTTTTTCTCACCATCGTGGTCGCTAGCGTGTTTGACGCGATGATCGCGATAAACTTCGGACGTTTGAGTGGGGGCAGATCCCGTTCCATGAACTCGTGCGGCGCGAAGCGCAGCGTCGTATCGTCAACCTCTTCAGCCCCCGTGACGGCGAGCGGATACGTTGCGCTTTCGTGGTTTATGAACCGATCGATGACGTCAGGAATCTTCAGGGGAATCCCTGCCCCCATAAGGATATAGCCGACCCCGGCGAGCATTGCGCCGTAGATCGAGGAGAGGTGTGGGAACTGGATTTTTTCGAGATAATTGATCCCGACCGGATTATCGTGGCCTTCGCGAGCGAGGAAGACTTCGACAAAGTTCGCGAGCATGCAGAGCACCTGGATTTTGGCCGGGCTTTGCTTCACGGGCATCGGCAGCGTCTTGTATGGCTGGTTAGATGCCCGGCCGCCCGGAATGTAATAGGTCTTCCAAATGCGTTCTACCAGATGCTGAAAGGGAAACCGCTCGACTCCGCGCCGCATGTGGCCGCCTGGGTCACCATCTTGCAGGCGGCGGGCAAAAATCTGATCGAGAGCCACCCCCGAAACAACGCCGAGTTGGCCAAGCCCCGAAACGGCGCCGGCCAAGCGCCAGCTCGAAACGCCGACGCCCATGCCGCCTTGAATGATCGTCGGATCGCCGTTCATCTATTCATTTTCCTAAAAGTTACCCGTAGCTCGCCCTCTGACCGCAGCATTTGAGTTGCCGCCGAAAGATTCCCGCAGTCGCCGGGATCTCGACATGCAAGGGCGCCGGTTTGGCACGAAATGAAGCCGCGTCGCTCGCGCCGTGAGCTTCGCCCGTTGGGTCCGTACGGCCAGCACTCTATCATCGGCGTCAGTCGGGCGCTCCGTAGTGCCGAATGGCCGCGAACGTGCAGAACCAGCGCACGTTCATCCGGCGAATACTCGTTTGGCAACGTCGGCGCGATTCGCTTGCCGGCCATATCACGCAGTCGCGAGCGCAGGCTCCGAACGTAGGTTCCAATACGTGTCGCGAATCACCGGGCGGAAACCCGCTCCGATAATCGCATGCTCTAAGTCGCGGCGCGTTGCTTCATTCGTCGAACCGGCGTCATGCACGACCTGTTCCTCGAGAATCGTGCCGCCCATGTCGTCGCATCCGTAGAGCAGCGCGAGTTGCCCCATCTTCAATCCCGGAGTGAGCCATGAGGCCTGAAGGTGCGGGAAATTATCGAGGAAGAGCCGCGAGATCGCGAGCACGCGCAAATACTCGAGACCGGTCGCCTCTTTGCCGCGCAGCGGTGTCTTAAACGGTACGTAGTACCATGGAATGAACGCCGTAAAACCGTGCGTCTCATCCTGCAGGTCGCGCAGCACGCGCATGTGCTCGATCCGCTCCTCGGGAGTCTCGATCGATCCGAACATCATCGTCGCCGTGGTCGGCATGCCGAGTTGCTGGGCTTCGCGCATCACCCCGATCCACGCCTCGGGGACCACTTTCCGCGCCGAGATACGTTTGCGAACCCGTTCGACGAGAATCTCGGCGCCGGCGCCCGGCAACGATTTCAGCCCGGCGGCCTGCAAGCGCTGCAACACCTCGCGCGTCGAGCAGCCTTCCACCTTCGCGATTCCGACGATCTCGGAGACCGAAAGCGAATGAATATCCACCGCGGGATACTCGCGGCGCACGCGCTCGAACAACTCTTCGAACCATGCGACGCCGAGCTCGGGATTCACCCCACCCTGAATCATGATTTGCGTCGCGCCCTGGTCGGCGGCGAATTTCACGCGCTCGAGCACCCGGTCGTGGGACATCGTGTATCCCTCTTTGTGCTGCTCCGGCCGGAAGAATGCACAGAACGTACAGTGCACGTTACAGACGTTCGTATAGTTAATCGTCGTATCGATAACGTAGGTAACGGTATCGCCGGGGTGCATGGCGAGCCGACGTGCGTGCGCCGCCGCGCCGAGATCGTGGAGCAAAGCCTCGCGATAGAGGCGAACGCCTTCATCGTAGCTCAAGCGCCCGCCGTCGGCAGCCCGGTCGAGCAAATCAACGAGCGAGGGCATCGGTCACCTCCGGTGCGACGAGGGGAATCTGCGGAATCGCGCCGATTGCATGAAGCTCGCGGCAATAGGCGGCCAGCCCGCTTCGTGCGGCGGAGTGGAACGTAAAGTTGAGCTTTTCGTAGTAATCCTCGTAGAAGCCGGGAGCGCGCTTGAAGCGTTGCTGCGCCGCGGCGATCACGGTCGGCATATTGCGCTTCGACCAGGTGAGCGCATCGGTCAACGCGTCCATACATGCTCGCACCTCTTCGCGACGTTCGTCGACGATCTCGCGCCGCGCCGCCCAGACCGCGAACACCGTCTGTTGCCCGGTCCACTCGTGCCAAAGCGTGCCGAGATCGTAGACCTGCGATCGCGGAAACGCTTCTAACGCGTCGATCGCCGCATCGCCGATCAAGAGGGCCGGAAAGCCGCGACGCGCGCGTTCGATCGGTCGTTCGTCCTCGATATAGGACGGCGCGATGCAATAACGACGCTCGAGCAGCACTCGAAGGAGATTGCGGCCGCTCGCAGACTCTTGCGTTACGAAGATTTGTGCGTTTTCGAGCAGAGCCGGCGGCGTCTGCGAGACCAGAACGACCGAGACGACTTCATCGCGCGCCCCGATGCAGAGATCGGGAAGAAGCGCGAGGCGGTCGGCATTGCGCGCCCACGCAAAGGCACTAATCGGCGCGAGATCGAGTTCGCCCGCGAGTAACATCCGATTCAGGCTCGTAGGGACATCTTCGTGAAGCGTTCCCGGATACTCGATGACGCGCTCGTCGAAAGCGGCGAAAATCGGCAGATCGTTGGTGTATTGAATGCGACCGCACTTAAGCATCGGGGCTCCAATCGTGCGCGAACGTCTGATAGGTCGAATTTCGACGCACCGGCGTGTACCCGGCGTTTTCGATTAAGCGACGAAATTCACGGTCGTCGACATACTGCCCGGAGCGCGTTCCGGCGGCATGGTAGATCATCTCTTCGTCGGTCGATCCGTGCGTGCCGTCCATGTCATCGGCGCCGAACTCCAGCGAAACTTGGCAAACGTGGAGGCCCTGAATCATCCAGTAGGCTTTGATGTGATCGAAGTTGTCCAGCATCAGGCGCGCGACGGCAAAGGTTTTGATATCGTCGATTCCGCCGGTCCAACCGCAGTAACTCAATTCGTTTCCATCGGGATGGTACGCAAGCGGGATGAACGCATTAAAACCCGGGGAGCGGCGTTGCGATTCGCGTAAACGCATCAGGTGGTCGATGCGATCCTCGATCGACTCGATGTGCCCGTAGAGCATCGTGGCGTTGCTCGCGATCCCCTGTCGATGAAGTTCTTCATGAACTTCGAGCCATTGCGCCGCGGTAACCTTATTCGGGCAGATCTTCTTGCGCGTCTCCTCCGCAAAAATCTCGGCCGCACCGCCGTTGACGTTGTCGAGCCCGGCTTCTTTTAACTGCGCCACGATCGCGGGATAGCTCAATCGATGTCGGCGCGCCATATAATCGATCTCGGCAGCCGTAAAGAGCGAGAGTTGAACGTACGGCAACTCGGCTTTAAAACGGCGCATCAGCGGCAGCCAGTAATCGAGCGAGAGCTGGCGCGGATCGTGTCCGCCGACGATGTGAAGTTGGTTGAAGTTCCGACCGGTCTCGGTTGCTTTCTCGAAAACCTGATCGGGGGTCATCCGAAAGACGCGCGCTTTTTCCTTGAACTCGTCGGCCGCAAACGAGCAAAACGTACAACCCGCATAGCAAACATTGGTCGAGTTGATATAGCGATTTAAAACGTAATAGACGCGATCTCCGCTCTTCTTCTGTTTTTGCTCGCGAGCCAGTCGCCCAAGCGTGTGAAGATCGCGCGTCGCATAGAGCGCCAGCCCATCTTCAAACGAAAGCGAATCGCCCGCCGCGATCTTTTCTTCGATCTTCGCCAGCGCAGGGTCGCCGGCCACCGTCGCAACGCTCATTGACGACGATGCTATGCCCGCCGCGAGGTGGCGCCTACCACCTTTATCGTCTCGACCACCGCGGCGAGCGCGAAGACCGCCGCCAAACCGACGAAGGTGCCGCCGAGTAGGTCGCTTGGATAGTGGGCTCCAAGCGCGAGCCGCGACCAAAGGATCGTCGGCCAGAGCAGAACGAGCAGGCTCGAAAGGGTGAACCGAAGCTTTCCGGGCAGCTCGCTGCGCGCAATGAGATACGCCCACAGCAGATAGAAGCCGCACGAGATCGCCGCATGCGAACTCGGATACGAAAATGAGGTCTCGTGATGGATCACCCAGTCGGTGCGCCGCGGGCGTTTAAAGAGATGCTGCAAGAACGCATCGGTTCGCCACGAGAGCAGCAGGGAGATCAGCGAGAAAGCGATGCGTCCGCTCCAGGTCCGAAAAATGAACGCCGCAACGATGAGTGCCACGCCGAGGGGCGCCAGCACCTCCGGGCGCGCGATCAACGTGAAGTCCCAAGCAAGATGCGCGTGAACGCCGACCATCGCATGGGCGACGGTCATGATCGGAGCTGGCTCGCCGTACTTCGTTACGTACAAACCCAAGACAAATGCCGCCACGAACGATAGCAATGCTGCGGCGGCATAGAGCGCAGGTCGGTTGTACCGCTGCATCAGTCGAAGAGCCCCTGTTGCGAGCCTTCACCCTTGCCCATTCGCGGTGCCAACAATTCAAGATCGCCGAGCGAGAGCCCGATCTTTCGCGGCTTCGTCCCTTCGTGCGGGCCGACGACCCCGAAATCCTCGAGCTGCTTCATCACGCGTACGGCACGTGGATGTCCGATGGAAAATTGTGCCTGCAAGGCCGCAGTCGAGGCGACGTTCGTTTCGATAATAAACTTCGCTGCATCGTAGCACAGCGAATCAACCTCGCGCTTGCCGTTCTCTTCCTCATCGGTGAGCGGCACCAATTCGACTTCGAGTAAATTCTCCGGGCGTGCCTGCCGCGCCCAAAATTCGACCAAACGCGTCACCTCCGGCCCGGAGATCAGGGCACCCTGCGCGCGCATCGGTTTGGGGGCATCGATCGGCAAAAAGAGCATATCGCCGCGCCCGAGCAGACGCTCGGCGCCGGCTTGATCGAGAATCGTACGCGAATCGACTTGCGAGCTCACCGCAAACGCGATGCGCGACGGGATATTCGCTTTGATCAGCCCCGTGATAACGTCGACCGACGGGCGCTGCGTCGCAACGATCAGGTGGATACCCGTTGCGCGCGCGAGCTGCGCCAACCGCATGATGGTCGTCTCGACGCGCGACGGCGCAACCAGCATGAGATCGGCGAGTTCGTCGATGATAATCACCACGAACGGGAGGCGTTCGTCGGGATATTTGGCGTTGTACTCTTCGATTTTTCGGACGCCGGCCTTCGCAAAGCGTTCGTAGCGCGCATCCATTTCGCGCGTCATCTCCAACAACGCCCCGGCGGCCACTTTGGGATCGGTAATCACCTCTTTGATGAGATGTGGAATCCCGTTATAGACGGTTAATTCGACGCGTTTTGGATCGATCATGAGGATCTGCACTTGATCGGGCGTCGCCGCGACGAGCAACGATGCAACGATGGTGTTCAGGCAGACCGATTTTCCCGAACCGGTCGCACCGGCGACCAGGAGATGCGGCATCTTCCCGAGGTCGCCGAAGACCGGTCGCCCGGTGATATCTTTCCCTAAAGCCATCCACAGGGGCGGAATCTGTCCGCGATTGGGAAGCGCCTCGAGAATCTCGCGAATCGCGACGACGGAGACATTCGCGTTGGGAACCTCGATCCCGACGGCAGATTTCCCGGGAATCGGGGCCTCGATGCGGACGCTGGTTGCAGCGAGAGCGAGCGCGAGATCGTCGGCGAGCGAGGCGATGCGCGAGATCTTGACGCCCCGCTCCGGCCGTAATTCATAACGCGTGATCGACGGCCCACGCTCGATATGCATCACCTTCGCACCGACGCCGAACGAAGCGAGCGTATCTTCGAGCACGTGCGCGCGATTGGTTTCGTCGACGACTTGCCGCGCGGGCGGATCGAACAGGGAGAGATCGGGCAGCCGATAGGTGCGCGCGCGCGCAGCCGGGTCGGGCGCCTGGTACTCTCCTTCGAGCGGGGGCACCGGAACTCGCGCCGGCACCGGGGCCCGCGGCGGCTCGACATAGTGCGCCGACTCGTCGTAGGGAACGCGCTCGGGGCGAGCGACGCTCTCCGGAGTAGCGCTCCGCGGGGGCTCGGGCGCGGGCAACGCCGGCCGAGAGAAATTCGGCAGCCGCCACTGCGGAAATTCGATCTCGGGGAGCCGGATCTTTGGGAACCGGATCCTGGCGAAGAGCGCGCCGAGGAGGCCGAGAACCGGTTTCAGACGGAGGTTCGCGAGCCACATCGTCAGCACCAGAGCCGACAGAATGAGGAAAAGGGCACCGCCGAACCCGCCGACGAGGCGGTGGAGCATCCACCAGATCGCCGACCCAAGAATCCCACCGGAGCGGTCGCTCCGGGCCCCAAGAGCCGCATCGGCGAGTAAAAAGTACGCAAGCGCCGCTCCGCCATAGGTCGCAATCAAGCGCGGAACATCGATTTCAAGAAAGACGATCGCGCCGATCAGGGCAATCAGTACCGGGAAAAGCGGGGCTCCATCACCAAAGATGCGATGCAACGTCGTGGCGCCCCAACGCCCGATCTCGCCGGAATGCTGCGGTAGCGCCAACGCGATTCCGAAGAGCAGCGCGCATCCGAGCGCAAGAAGCCCGACGATCTCCGAGTTTAGGCGATCTCTCGAACTTGCCTTACGACGCACGCGTGCCATTGGGCGATTTCATTCGTCATCGTACGAGGAGTTCTTTTGAGCAAGCCAACCGTCGTCGTCCTCGAGGGCGATCAAACCGGACAGGAATTACTAGAGGAATCGTTACGCGTGATCGCGCGCGAGACGATCGACCTCGAACTCGATCTTCTTCGCTTCGACCTCTCACTCGAAAACCGCCGCAAAGGCAATAATGCGGTGGTTCACGAGGCAGCCGCGGCGATGCGAAAACATCGCTTCGGCATCAAGGCCGCAACGATCACCCCCGAGCAGCGCGACGATGTCGGATCGCCGAACGCGATCCTACGCAAAGAGATCGACGGAAAGGTCATCGTGCGTACCGGTCGTCGCCTACCGCGCGTACGCCCGGTCGGCGGCATCCACGCGCCGATCGCCGTCGTGCGCATGGCGGTCGGCGATGCGTACGGCGCTAAGGAATGGCGCGAGAGCGCCGACGGCGACGAGATCGCCTATCGGACCGAATCGATCTCGCGCACGATCTGTCGGTACGTCTCGGAGTATTCGTTCGCGCACGCACGCAAAGTCGGCGGGCGGGTCTTCGGCGGCCCGAAGTACACGGTCAGTCCGGTCTACGAAGGCATGCTCAAAGAAGAGATGGACGCAGCGGCCGCACGGAATAAGGATATCCCTTACGAACCGCAGCTCATCGATGCGACCTACGCGTTGCTTTTGAGTTCGGTCGGGGACGATCCGCTCGTCATTCCATCGCTCAACCGCGATGGCGATTGCCTCTCCGATTTCGTCATGCAACTCTTCGGTTCGATCGCCGGAGCGGAATCGGTCCTGCTCTCCTTCGAGGGCTCCCCGGAAGCGGGCGAAGCCTTCAAGCCCAGCATCGTCATGGCGGAGGCCCCGCACGGCACGGCGCCCCGCCTTTTCGGAAAGAACGTCGCGAACCCACTGGCGATGATCTTGGCGGCGGGAGCGATGCTCGGGTACATCGACGACCGCCGCGCCAGCAATGCCTCGCGTGCGATCTACGAAGCCTCCCTCGAAGCGATCCACAGCGGTACCGCAACTGCGGATCTCGGCGGCCACGCCACGACCACCGAGTTCACCGATGCCGTCATCGACGGCGTCAAACGCAAGCTCGAGGTGTGGTCGTCCCTCTAACACGGCAGCCGGCCGGGCCGCGGGGGCACGCCCCTCGCGGAGCCGGGCGGACGAGCAATAAGGGTTCTCGCGAGCCGCTCCCTAAATAGGTCGGCTATGTCCTGGATTACGCGAGGTTCGGGCGGCTCCGGAAACCCTCCGCGCTCGGGCGGCGAGAATGCAACTCCGAAACGGACGGCTTTTAGACAGTCGCTCGAGATCCCCATTTCGTTTGAGGCCGGCGGCAAAGCGGCCCAGGTTTTCGGGACGCTGATCGATATTTCCGAGACGGGTTGTCGCATTCGATCGCTGGTCTTGCTCGACCGCGAGTGCGTCGTCCGTTTTGAATTGCGGCGCGGGAGCGGCTCTGCATTGCGCCTTCGGGGCCACGTTGCCGGGCGAAGATCTCCCTCCGATGGTGCGGGATACGAGTACGGTATTACCTTCGACGGCATTTCGCCCGCCGAACGCAAGCAACTCCATGCCGAAATCATGGAATTGCAGCGACGCGAGGCGGCCGCACGATCGCATGCACGCGACGAGAAACCTCCCGCGCAGAACGATCAACGTCGCAAGGATCTCCGGCAGAGCGTCTCGTTTCCGATCTCCTTTCGTCGACCTGGCTCGGTATGGATCAGCGGTTTTTGCGCCGATGTGAGCGCCGGCGGAATCCGACTCGTCTGCGGCGACACGATCGAAGACGGCAGCGAGATCGAGTTACGATTCACGCTCCCCAACGACGTACTCGACGTCTTCCCCAAGGGCGGAGAGCGGACGGAAATAACGCCGTTCGGTCCGCGTCGCGTGCGCGTCCCCGATAATCGGCGATCCTTCGATCAGATTTTTGCTCGGGCTCAAGTCGTCGCCAAGCTCGCTCCGGTTGAGGGGCGAAACTCCTACGGTGTCGAGTTTACCAATCTCGACGGCTATTCGCGTGAGGAGATCGTGCGCTTCAATCACGCGATGCAACTCCGTCGGCTGCGATCCGGAGGGAAATAGCGCACGATGCGCGTGCTCTTCGTCCCCCGCGAAGACGGCAACCGCGTCTTCGGCGGCGATGTCGTGCAAATGGAGGCGACTGCCCGCGAGCTTCGTGCACTCGGCGTGGAGGTCGAGATTGCCCCTGCGCAACGCGCGTGCGAAACCGCGTTCGATATCGTCCACCTCTGGACGAGCCTCCATCTACCCGATCCGCTCGATCGGCAACTCGACCTGCTCGCCCCGGTGCGCGAACGCGTACGGGTCGTCCTCTCGCCGATTTGGGCGCCGCACCATACCCTGCGGTGGATGCATGCCGCGCGACGCTGGTTATTTGAGAGTACCCGCGACCGCGGCTCTCTCGATATTGAAAACGCGCGCGACATCCTAGAGAAGATCGCGCGACGCAGCGTCGATATTACCGTCGACGGCACCACGCTGACGGCCTGGACCGCACACCCCTCGACGGCGGCATGTCGAGGCGTCCTCTCCCGGCTCGATGCAATTTTGCCGAACTCCTGGATGGAGCTCGCTGCAATCTTCACCTACCTCGGCGATTTTTGCGATCACGCGGTCGTGCCGAACGCCGTCGATGCCGCTCTGTTCTCCGGCGGCGACCCCACCGCAGTGCCGGCCGAGCTCCGCAGCGCACCATTTGCGCTCATGTCGGCGCGTTTCGACGCGCGAAAGCAACAAGATTTCGTATTGCTCGCACTCAAGCACACCGAGTATCCGCTCGTCTTTGTCGGCGACGCCACCGACCCGGAGATCTTCGCTCGCTTCCGCGATCTCGGCGCGCGGCGAAAGGCGCCGGTCTATTATTACCCGGCTATTCCTCAACAACAGTTGCGACATCTCTACGCCGCGGCGCGAGTTCATCTTTTACCGAGCCTGTTCGAATCGCCGGGGCTTTCGTCGCTCGAGGCGCTACTCGCCGACACGGCGATCGTGGTCGGCAATCTCGGCTTCGAGTCGGAGTATTTCGGCGAGGCGGCCTATTATTGCGACCCGTGCGACGCGTGGTCGATTCTCCGCGCGACGCAGAGGGCTTGGAACCGATACGAACGCGACGCAGCGCTTCGCGCGTCGGCGCGTCGGCGCGTTCTCGAAGCCTTCACCTGGCCCGCCGCGGCGCAGGCGACGTTGCACGCGTACGAACGCGCGCTCGAAGCCTAAGCACCGATCGGTATTCCCGCCGACGCGCGCGCCGCTACTCCACTCCGGGCGGCCGCATCGTGTGGAACGCGGTACGCGCTTGAAAGCTCGTCGCTATCGCTACCAGGTCGCGTTCTCGCCATGGGTTGGCCATCATACCGAAACCCGTCGGGAGATGATGCTCCCCAAATCCATTCGGGACGCTCATCGACGGGAGACCGCAAAGGTTCCCCGGCGTGACCGGATCGATCGCCCCGGGTGAATCGGGGTAGACTTTATCGAACGGCGTACCGATCGGATAGGCGACGGTCGGCAGTGTCGGAAAGAGCACGGCGTCGTACGGAGCGATCGTTTTCCCGACCGCCGCGACGATCTCTCGTCGACGACGCATCGCATCGACGTAGTCGACGGCGCGCGTTTCGTACTGAACGTATCCGCCGAAGCGGTCGTCGGGCGATTGCAGTTCGCGCGATTTTCCGCTCTCGATGAGATCGCGGAAGGCGGCGGCGCTCTCGCCGTTGAGCAACGCACCGATCGTTGCTCCGTAGGGGAGATCGGGCAACTTCACCTCGTCGGCGAGCGTCACTGCATCGCCGATTGCGGCAAGCGATGCGTCGAAATTCTTGACGACCGCCGCTTGCGTTTGTTTGCGTGCGCCGACGATGACGGCGACGCGCGGCTTCTTCTTCGGTTGGTAGAACGGCTCGCTTCGCGTGCTGTCGTCGCGCGGATCGCCGCCCGCGACGATGCGCAGAATCGCCAACGTATCGCGCGCCGACCGCGCCATCGGCCCGAGCTTATCGGAGCTCCACATCAGCGCCATCGCGCCGTAGCGGCTGACGCGCCCGAAGGTGGGGCGTAAGCCCGAGACGCCGCACATCGCGCTCGGCGTCAGAATCGAACCGTTCGTCTCGGAACCGATCGCGAAACCGACCAATCCGGCGGCGACCGCTGCGCCGGGGCCGCTCGAGCTCCCACCGCTCCAAAAGTCGCGGTTCCACGGAGTTCTTCCGGGGCCGGTAAACGACGCATCGGCGCCGTTGTATCCGAACGCTCCGGCGAGTTCGACCATTGCGAGTTTGGCGATCAACACCGCCCCCGCGGCATGGAGCCGTTCCACGACCGCTCCGTCGAAATCGAAATACCGGTCGCGATAGGGTGCGGCTCCCCACGTCGTCGGCGCGCCGACTGCCGCGAGCAGATCCTTCACTCCGTAGGGAACGCCATGGAGCGGGCTCTTTCGGTCGCCGCGCGCGAGCGCGCGGTCGGCGGCCTTCGCTTCCTTCATCGCTCGCTCGTGCACGATCGTGACGACCGCGCCGAAGCGCGCACCGTAGCGCTCGAGTCGGTCGATATACAGCTTCGTTAATTCGACCGACGAGATGCGTTTCCGGGCGATTTCACGGCCCAGCGTCGATGCGTCGGCGAACGCGAGATCGATATCGTTCACGGCCGCACCGAAAATTGCGGCACCGGCGCATCGCCGTTCTGCAGTACCGTTCCGTTCTTGTTTAACGTCGCACCGAAACCGTAGCCCTGTTCGATGCCCTGCGCGATAGCGCCGATCTCTGCATCGCTGAGACTTGGATCGAAGCGGCGCATCGACCGCGCGAGATCGAGCGCTCCCGGCGAAGGCGTCGGCAGGGGAACCGGTGTCGGGCTCGGTGCCGGCGAACTCGCCGGAGCCGCTTCAACCACGACGGCACCGGGCAAAAGCGCGGCGCCGACACCGAGTGCGGCACCGGCGAGAAAGATTCTCCGCGTACTCTTCACGATCTTCATGAAGGTCGTTTAGATGCGAAGGTTTGCAGGCCTGCACGGCGACCGCTACCTCGCCGCGATCATGCCCACGGCGACCAGTGCGCAGAGCACGCCGATCCACTGAATACGCGAGAGTCGCTCGCGCAAAATCACCGCCGCGAGAAGAACGGTCGAGGCCGGGTAGAGCGAGGTTAAGACCGCGGAGATTGCAAGCCCGTCGATCCTTGCGGCGAGCAGATACAACAAGTTTGCAGCCATATCGAGCGCGCCGCCGACCAGAACGAGCGGCGTCGCGCCGTTGAGGCGCAGCGGCGTGCGGGTCGCAACGACGATCGAAGCGAGCAAGCTCACCGAAGCGAGGCGCGATCCGAGAAGCGCGAGGAGCGGCGCTCCGTCGCGCGTTAATCCGAGCAGGGTAAAGAATGCACCGAAGGCGATGCCGGCGAGCAACGCTTCGCGCAAACCTGCGGTATTGAATTCTCGCCTGCCGTCGCTCTCGAAGGAGGCGGAGATCGCGACGATCGCCGCCGCGGCCAACACCAGCCCGCCATATGCAAGCGGAGAGGGACGTTCGCCGGTGACGACGCCGAAGATGACCGGAACCGTCGCGGCAAGCAGCGCCGTTACCGGGGAGACGACGCCCATGCGCCCGATGGAGAGCGCATGATAGAGCAGGGCGATACCCGCCGCACCGGCGAGCCCGGCGAGCGCGCCCCACCCAAGCGAGGCGAGCGAAAAAAGCTCGGGGTGGAGCGCAAGCGCGATCGCAATAACGATCAACCCGACCGCTTGGGCTCCCAGCGCGACGGTAAGCAATGCCGCCTTGCGCGCGGCCATCCCGCCGAGAAAATCGGCGCTGCCGTATGCGGCGGCTGCGACCAGAGCGAGAAGTATCCCCAACGGCGGGGACTACGCCTCGATTACGATCGGGACGATCACCGGTCGGCGACGCGTACGCGAGAAGATCTCCTTAGCGAGCGTCGCGCGCACGTGTTCGCGAACCGAGTTCGTGTCGCGCAACGCATCGTTCGAAAGCGTCGCCAACATCGCGCTTAAATGCGCGCGCAGATGCTCGATCAACTCTTCGGATTCGGGTTCGTAGAACGCACCGCGCGTCACGATATCGGGCACGCCGATCGTCTGCGCCTCTTCGGCATCGATTGCAACGACTGCAGTGACGATGCCGTCGTTGGAGAGCATCTTCCGGTCGCGCAGAACGGCCTCGCCGATCTCACCGAGGCCCGTCCCGTCGACGAGCACCATGCCGCCGTAGGTCTTGCCGATTTTGTCGCCGTACTCGGCGGTAAATTCGACGATATCGCCGTTTTCGATAACGAAGACGCTCTCGGGATGCACTCCCGTTTTCGTCGCCAAGCGGCCGTGCGTCACCAACATCCGATACTCGCCGTGAACCGGAATGAAGTACTCCGGCCTAATGAGGTTGAGCATCAACAAAAGCTCTTCTTGCGAAGCGTGCCCGGAGACGTGGGCGCGCCCTTCGCTCCCGTGAATCACCGTCGCGCCGAGGCGATAAAGATTGTTGATCGTGCGATACACGCTTTTCTCGTTGCCGGGAATCGGCGTCGCACTGATGACGATCGTATCGCCGGGGTCGATGGAGAATTTCGGATGGTCGCGCACCGACATCCGCGAGAGCCCGCTCATCGGCTCGCCTTGAGAACCCGTCGTCATCACGACGATTTGGTCGGCGCGAAGGCTACCTACATCTTCGATCTTCACTAAAATATCGGGTGGGATGCGAAGGTGGCCGTGCTCGCGAGCGAAGTGCAAGACGTTGTTCATCGAGCGCCCGAGAAAAGCGATCTTGCGGCCGAATTTCTCGGCATGATCGATCGCTTGCTGTATGCGTGGAACGTTCGATGCGAAAGAGACGATTAAGATGCGTCCGGTCGCTTTGGAGAAAATCGTCGTGAACGCTTCGCCGACGACGCGCTCCGACTGCGTGTGCCCCGGACGCTCGGCATTCGTCGAATCGGCGAGCATGCAGAGCACCCCTTCTTCGCCGATGCGCGCGAGTGCGGCAAAATCGGCAGGCCGGCCGTCGATCGGCGTCTGATCGAATTTAAAATCGCCGGTGTGAAAGATCGTTCCGCTCGGCGTGCGGATCGCGAGCGAACACGCGCCGGCAACCGAGTGATTGATGTGTACGAACTCTGCCTCGATGTCGCCGTAACGAACGCGGTCGCCCGGCGCGACGGCGACGAGCGGCATCTCGCCGAGTTTGTGTTCGCGCGACTTCGCCTTGATAAGCGCGCCGGTGATCGCCGTTCCCACGATCGGCGTGTTCGGAAATTCCCGCAAAAAATAGGGAATGCCGCCGATGTGATCCTCGTGCCCGTGCGTTACCAAGACGGCGCGCAGCTTGTGAACGCGTTCGCGAACGTAACTAAAATCGTTGATGACGATGTCGACGCCGAACATCTCCTCGTCGGGGAACATTAGCCCGCAATCGACGACGACCAGATCGTTATTGGTCTCGATAACCGTCATGTTGCGGCCGATCTCACCGCAGCCGCCGAGCGGAACGATGCGAACGAACGGCTCTTTGGGAGCCTTAGGAACGGAGATACTCTGCGTTTTCAATATGGGGCCTTTACATCGGCTGTCTGCGTGGGAATGAGGGGCGGAGGAACGCCCATGGGTTACCGATACTCTATCACGCTCGCGCTACTCACCGCGAGCCTGCTCGGAATCGCCCACCACCCCAGGCGGCGACCGAAAGCCGCGGCGAGCGCGGCGCCGCGGGCCGAAAGTTTGTATTCCTGGCATGCTCTGCGGCGAACGCGAGATATTCTCGTCCTTCACCTGCTCGAGCTGAGGCGAGAGCGCTTGGGGCGCCTCGAACGCCTCCTCCGAGCGGGGACGCCGATCGGCTGCCTGCTCGACGATCCGCTCCTCTCGGCAAGAACCGAGCCGCGGCCCGCCAATAGGCGCAGCCATGACAACTGCACCACCTCCTCAAGAAAACGCGGGACTCTCGAGCCTCGTCGAGACCATCGTCGCTCCGGCGAGCGCGTTCGACCGCCTCGCCGAGAAGCAGACCTGGGGTTGGGCGTTCATCGCCTCCTCGATCCTTATGATCGTCGCCGGTTTGGCCAGCCGCCCGGTCCAGCAACATATCTATCGCTTATTAAACGAACAACGAATAGCCGCAGCAGTTACTGCCAAGCAAGCGGCCGCCGCGAAGACTGCTGCAGCGATCGGTTTGAAACTATCGACGTTCAGCTGGATCTTCTCGCCGATCGGCATCCTCGTACTCGTATTGATCGCAACCATCATCCTCTTGCTCTGCAACGTCATTCTCGGCGGAAAAGCGACCTTCAAGCAGCTTTGGTGTGCGAGCATGAACGTCTTCATCGTCGTCGCAATCGGATCGCTGATCGGCTCGATCGTGGTCGCCCTACGTGGCCCCGATGCCTTTACCGGGATGATGGATATCTATCGTAATTCCCTCTCGCTCGCCGCGATTGTCCCGTCGGCAAACATTAAAGTGATCGCCTTCCTCGCAGCGTTTACACCGTTCACGCTCTGGGTACTCTGGCTCAACTCCCTGCTCATGCAGCGCGTCGCGCGCCTGGCGGCACCCAAGGCCTGGGCGGCCGCCCTCGCGGTGTTTCTCATCCCCGCGATCATCGGCTCGGCGTTCGCCTTCCAGCCCCCCGCAGCGACCAACGGAGTGCCTCCAACGGCGAGCGCGTCGGCGAGCCCATAGCCGCTCCCTGAAACTTTTCTCCACCTGACCCGTAGTAGGCGACGTATGCGTCGCCTACTTTTCGTTTGGATATCCGTTCCGGCATTGCTCGCCGGAGCGCTCTT
>JAJYHP010000139.1 GCA_021784715.1 bacterium | reverse complement strand
CTTCGTCAAACGAAAGATGGTATCGTTCAGCGCTTCGAGATGCTGGACGTTGAGGGTCGTGAGGACGTCGACCCCGCTTCGCAAAATAGCGAGCACGTCTTCGTAGCGTTTATGCGAGGTGAGGCTCGGTGCGTTTGTATGGGCGAGCTCGTCAACCAGCGCCACCTGCGGATGGCGCGCGATCGTTGCATCGCGATCGAGTTCCTCGTAGCGTATCCCGTCCTTGGTAACGATTTTCCGCGGCAGCACGGTGAGCCCTTCGAGCATTCGTGCGGTTTCGGCCCTTCCGTGCGTCTCTACGAACGCGGCGACGACGTCGATTCCATCGTCGAGCAGTTGGTGGGCTCGGTCGAGCATGGCATACGTTTTCCCTGAACCCGCGGCCGCCCCGAGATAAACCGTTAGACGCCCGTAACGCTCGCTGGGACCGTCGAGGTGTTCGTCGAGTCGGCGCGGTTCGACGGGATCGGCGAGGAACGATTGCTCCGGATCGATTACAAAAACATCGCGCTCGAGCGCACGGTTGACGATGCGACGAGCGAAGGCGCCCCGCGGTACGATCATTAGGGAAGCGCGTATGCGTTCGAGATCGACCGTTGCGGGATCGATCGGCTCGCTGAGCAGCTCTGCGTTGCTTCGTCTCGCAGCATCGCTAAGATCGGGAATGTCGGCATCGCCGAGCGGACGCACTTCAAGCGCCAGGTCCAGGGCGTCGGCGACGGCCGCCGATCGCTCTACATAGGCTTGAGCGGATTGCATCGCCGGAGCGAACACCACGGCCGTGGAAACGCGCTCTGCCGAAACGTTCGGAACGGTAACGGTATCGACGGCGTGTAGCAGAAGTTCGCGGAGTATTTGCAAGGTTCGTTCGGAAAACGTGCGTTCTAATGCCGTCTCGACATCGGCCTCGCTGACGATTTTTCCCGATCGAAGACGGCTTCGCACCAGGCGCGGCGAAACGTCGAGCGCAACCACTTCATCGGCGGATGCTAAAAACCGATCCGGAACGAGGGCCCGCAAGGGATAACCGGTAAGGCGCTCGGCGACGGGCGCCACGCTCTCGAGATGTGCGACGTTGAGCGCACAAAGCACGGTAATCCCCGCCTCGCGGAGAGCGAGCGCTTCTTCCCAGCGATTGGCGAACGGCGATCCGGGCAGCGTAACGTGCGCGATTTCATCGAGAACGATCGCCGCAGGTTTTCGTGCCAGCGCAGCGGCAAGATCGAAATCTTCGAACCATTTGCCGTTTCGTTCGACGCGTCGCGGCGTCAGGCGCGGTACGGGCTCCGCGAGCCAATCGAGATCGGCACGCCCTTTGGTATCGATCCATCCGATGACGGCATCGCGCCCTTGTGCGCGCATGCGCCGAATTTCTTCGATGAGGCGACGCGTCTTACCGGCTCCCGGAGCGGCCGCCAAATAAATGATGAGACGCGCCTTGCGACCGTATTCCTCCAATAATGCTTCGGCGTTCGTGCGGCGCCCCTCGCTGCCCATACGCGCATCTTCCTTCCCACCTAAACGAACGCTTCCCGCAGGGCGCCCCGGTTTGGCCGGGAAGCGAATCGGCGTGCTTCCCGCATTGCCCGCACTCTGCTATCTTCTCATCATCGCCGTCTGGATACTCGACCTCCTTACGCCGCAGCTCTTTATCGCGTCGATTCTCCTCAATATCCCCATCGCGCTCAGCAGCCTCGCGCTTACCCGCCGACTGACCGTGGGGCTGGTTGCCGGGGCCGAGATTGCGAATGCCCTGGCGGCGTATCTCAACGCCCAGCACGACGGCGGGCGTTTCGACGGCATCGCACTCGGCGATCGCGCGCTGCTCGCAGCGTCGTTCTTACTCGTCGGATTCCTCGCAGTAAAAACGCAGGCGTTGGGACGCAGCGCTGGTCTCTCCGAAGCGCGCGCCGAGCAAGTACAACGCGAACGTGGGCTCCGGCTGGCGATGGAGCGCGTCCGCGAGAGCCTCAACCCGGAACTCGTGCGGCGGACGACGCTCGTTCAAGCGCTCGACGTATTTTCTGCAGAGGCGGGGCTCCTGGTACCGGATATCGCCGTCAACGACGACTGGTATTTTGCCGTTGCCGCGACGGCGCAGGTTGAAAATCACCGCGACGCCCTGTCGGCCGAACTCCATTCGCTCGTCGCCAAACGGCTCGATAGCGCGCGACCGCTCGACGATGCCGATGTCGTCGCACGGTACGCCCTCGAAAATCTCGGCGCGCGATACGGTGCGATCGCGCCGGGCACGATTAGGAACGGAGGCGAGGCGCGATTGCTCGTTTTGCGCAGCGATCGTCCTTGGACCCGCGACGATGCGCGCTACCTTCATTCCTACTTCGAACGATGTTCGAACGCGCTCGCGCAAGCCGAACTGTTCGTGCAAAATGTCGAGCAGTCGACCGAACTTTCGCGCCGCAGCCAACAAGCCGAGGAGCGATCCGGCGTCATTCGCGATCTCGTTTACGCCCTCGCGCACGATTTGCGAACGCCGCTCGCAGCCTCCGATGTCACCATGCGTCAGGCCGAACGAGGGGCGTACGGAGCGTTGCCGGAGGCGTATCGCAAGGTGTTGCGCGCGAGCTTAGAATCGAACGCCGAGTCCCAACGACTCGTCGAAACGCTCCTCACCGTGGCCCGCTACGAATCGGGCGATATCGTCACCCTCGAAGAACCGATCGATCTCTTTCTCATCGCGAGTTCCCTCGGCGATGAGCTCTCGCCGCTCGCAAACGAGCGAAACGTCCGTATCGACGTACGCGGTGCGTCGTCGGTGATTCTCGGCGATTCCCACGAACTACGGCGTGCGATGAGCAACCTCATCGTCAATGCCGTCGCCGCGAGCCCGAGCCCCGGCTCGGTTATCGTTTCCGTCGAGGGAAAAGACGGTCGGAGCCGCACGACCGTTGAAGACCGTGGCTATGGTATTCCTCCCGAAGAACGCAGCGCGCTCTTTCAACGCTTCGGCGTCGGACGGCGGCGGCGCGGCAGCGGCACGGGGCTCGGCCTCTACGTCGTGCGCTTGATCGTGGAGAAGCACGGAGGGCTCGTGTGGTACGAACCGAGCGACGCAGGCGGAAGCCGATTCATTTTCGAGATTCCCGCATCCAACGCGCGCGGCGATGGTGAGAGCGCGTGAACGCACTTCGAGTCGTCGTTGTCGAAGACCATGCGCTGACCCGCATGGGGCTCTCGGCGGCACTCTCCGCCTCGGGGATCGAGGTGGTTGGAGAGGCGGGCGACGGCCCGTCGGGGCGCGAGATCATCCTCCAGGAACGGCCAGACGTTGCCGTTATCGACATCGGATTGCCGGGTATCGATGGTATCGAACTGACCGAATCACTTCGAGCGATGGGAATAAAAACGCACATCGTGATCCTCACGATGATCGACGAAGAGCCTGACGTCCTCGCAGCCCTCGCCGCGGGCGCGGATGCCTATTGTCTGAAGTCGGGATCCCCGGATCGGCTCGTGGAAGCGATCCGCGTGGCCGCCGAGGGCGGGGCGTATTTCGATCCCCGAATCGCCCACATCGTCCTACGACAGTTCACCCCAACGCGCGGCGAGCGCGTCGCATCGCCGCTGAGCCCTCGCGAAACCGAGATACTCCGCCTCATTGCCGAAGGGGTCGGCAATGCCGAGATCGCCGATCGACTCGTCGTCAGCCTCGGGACCGTAAAGAGCCACATCCGAGACACGCTCATCAAACTCTCAGCCGCCGACCGCACGCAGGCCGCAGTCATCGCGCTTCGCCGAGGTTTTATTTAAGGAAACCATCGCACCCATACCGAGGTCGTAGGTACAGGCCCCCTTCAACGGTAACGATGGCACTACCATGAGCGCAACGGAACTGCTCCCCCCCGAAATCCCCGCCGGCCTCCTCTCGCGCTTCGAGCGCGCCGAGCGGGTGCTGCCGGCGATCGAGTGGCCGCTCTACGTCGACGATGTCGTCGCGATCGAACGCCTCAAACGCGAGCGCAACGCCGTCGTTCTGGCGCACAACTATCAGGTTCCCGAGATCTTCCATCTCGTCGCCGATATCGTCGGAGACTCGCTCGCGCTCGCGGTGGAAGCCGCGAAAACCGATGCCGACGTCATCGTTCTCTGCGGCGTTCATTTCATGGCCGAGACCGCAAAGCTCGTCAATCCCGAGAAGCGCGTGCTGGTTCCCGATCTTCGCGCGGGATGTTCGCTCGCCGAATCGATTACCGCCGCCGACGTTCGCCTGTTGCGCGAACGCTACCCCGGGGTTCCCGTGGTTACGTACGTCAACACCTCGGCCGAAGTGAAGGCGGAGTCCGACGTCTGCGTGACCAGCGGCAATGCGTTACACGTCGTTGAAGCGCTCGGCGTTCCGCGCGTCATCTTTCTGCCCGACGAATATCTCGCTAAATACGTCGCCTCGCAAACGGCGGTGGAGATCATCGCGTGGAAGGGGCACTGCGAAGTGCACGAACGCTTCTCTCCGGAGGAAATTCGCGCGTTTCGGCGCAACGATCCGAACCTTCGCGTGCTCGCGCATCCGGAGTGCCCGCCCGGAGTGCTCGCCGAAGCCGATTATGTCGGCTCGACGCAAGGGATGACCGAGTACGTGCGCCGCGAATCCGCGCGCGCGACCGACGAAGGCATCACTCCGCGCATCGTGATGATTACCGAGTGTTCGATGGCCGATAACGTTGCCGGAAGCGTTGCGAACGTCGAGTTCGTGCGCCCGTGCAACCTTTGCCCGCACATGAAGCGCAATACGCTCTCGAAGGTTCGGCGGAGTTTGGAAACGATGCAATACGAAGTGACCGTCGATCCCGTCGTCGCCGAGCGCGCGCGACGCGCGGTCGACCGCATGCTCGCCTACGGCCGCGCGCCGAAGTCTCCGTAATGCGCGAACGCGCGTACGACGTCGCCGTCGTCGGCGCCGGTATCGCCGGGTTGATGGCGGCCTACAAGCTCGCACCGCTTCGCGTTGCGGTGCTCTGCAAACGCCCCCTCGGCAGCGGAGCGGCGACCGATTGGGCGCAGGGAGGCATCGCGGCGGCTATCGGCCGCGACGATTCGCCCGCGTTGCACGCGCAAGATACGCGGATCGCAGGCGCGGGGCTGAGCGATGAATCGATCGCCGAAATTCTTGCCAACGACGCGCCGGCGCGCATCGAAGAACTGCTCGAACTCGGCGCCTCGTTCGATCGCACCGCCGACGGCGAACTCGCGTTGGGTCGCGAAGCGGCGCACCAACGTCGACGCATCGTCAAAGCCGGCGGCGACGCGACCGGACACGAGATTCTGCGCACGCTCATCGCTGCGGTCGGCGCCTCCGACCACATCGACGTCATCGCCGACACCATCGTCGAGGATCTTCTCATCGACGGCGAGCGCCGCGTCGCCGGGGTTATCTGCCGTTCCCGCGATCTCGGCGAGCGCTTCATCGTGCGCGCGCGAGCGACGGTTCTCGCGACCGGCGGCATCGGCCGCCTCTATCGCGCAACCACCAATCCCGTCGAAGCGACCGGCGACGGCATCGCGATGGCCGCCCGCGCCGGTGCGATGCTCGCCGACATGGAGTTCGTTCAATTCCATCCTACCGCGTTGGCGATCGGGCGCGACCCGATGCCGCTGGTTACCGAAGCGATTCGCGGTGAGGGCGCCCTGCTGATCAACGACCTCGGCGAGCGTTTCATGACCTCCGTCCACGACGATGCCGAACTCGCGCCCCGCGATATCGTCGCTCGCGCAATTTTCGAACAGATACGCGCCGGGCGCAGCGTCGGGCTCGACGCGCGCGACGCGATCGGCAGCGACTTTCCCGAACGCTTTCCAACGGTATTTGCGTTCTGCACCTCGGCCGGAATCGATCCGCGCACCGCACGCATCCCCGTTGCGCCTGCGGCGCACTACCACATGGGTGGAGTTGCGGTCGACGAATGGGGGCGCTCCTCGCTTCGCGGCCTCTGGGTCTGCGGCGAAGCGAGTGCGACCGGCGTTCACGGCGCGAATCGTCTCGCGAGCAATTCGTTGCTGGAAGCGATGGTCTACGCATCGCGCGCCGCCGACGATATTCGCGGCGCGGCGCTCGAACCGACCGGGCCGACGCCCTTGCCGATTCCGCCGCACGACAGTTCGCCGCGATTAGCGCAGGCGGTGCTCGATTTACGCAACGTCATGTACGCCGATGTAGGCTTGCTGCGCGACGCTCGTGGCTTGCGGAACGCGCTCGCGCGGATCGCCACGCTCTCGGCCGAGTTTCCCAACGCGCTCGGCGAATTGCGCAACCTCCTCGTCGTCGCACACGCGATCGCCTCCGCCGCCCTCTCGCGCGAAGAGAGCCGCGGCAGCCACTATCGGCTCGATTTTCCGCACGCCGATGAGGCTTTTGCGAAGCGCTCCTTTACGAAGTTGGAGACGCATGCGTAAGCCGCACCGACTCGTGACCGAGCCGATCGTCCGCGGCGCGCTTCTCGAAGATCTCGGGCGCGGCGGCGATCTCACCACCGAGTCGATCTTTCCTCCTGGGCGCCGGGCGACCGGAGCGATCGTCGCGCGCAAGCCGGGCTCGCTCGCCGGAATCGACGCGGCGCTGCTCGCCTTCGAATTGCTCGACCCGAACGCCGAGATTCGCGATGCGCTCGAGGATGGCTCGGCGTTCGAAGCGGGGGCGACGATCGCTCGCCTCGCGTGCGATACGTACGCCCTTCTCGCCGGCGAACGGACGGCGTTAAATGTGCTCGGCCACCTCTGCGGCGTCGCGACGCTCACGCGCTCCTACGTCGAAGCGATCGCGGGCACCAAGGCGCATATCGTCTGCACGCGCAAGACGACGCCGGGACTACGCGTGCTCGAAAAATATGCCGTGCGTTGCGGCGGCGGCGAGAACCATCGCTTCGCGCTCGACGATGCGGTTTTGATTAAGGATAACCATATCGCGCTCGCAGGATCGATCCACCACGCCGTCGCTGCGGTGCGCGCGAATATCGGCCACATGGTGAAGGTGGAGATCGAAGTCGACACGCTCGATCAATTGCGCGCCGCGCTCGAGGAGCCAATCGATGCGGTTCTGCTCGATAATATGTCGCCGCAGATATTGCGCGAAGCGGTCGGGATCGTCGGAGGCCGCTGCATCACCGAAGCGAGCGGCGGCGTCGATCTCGCGCACGTCGCGGAGATCGCGCGTAGCGGCGTCGATCTCATCTCGGTCGGACGACTGACGCACAGCGCGCCGAACCTCGACATCGGCCTCGATATCGCTCCGTAGCAAACTCCGCCCTCGCGTTTGTCATCCCGAGTAGCTGCCGAAGGCAGCGTATCGAGGGATCGTTCGCCCGAGCGTGCGACACGCGCCGCCTCGATACGGCGCTTGCAGCGCCTACTCGGCGTGACAACGTTGTGCTGCTCGCATGCGACCGATGAGCGACCGCGCGATGTCGGCGCACCCGACGGGCGCTTAAGCGAGCGGCGAGGACCCTGACATTGCTTGTCCGAGCCGCGAGCGTCTAGCTCGGAGCGGTGCGCCGCAGTCGCACGGGAGCGTACGCGCACGAGCACGCCTCGATACGGCGGCTTCGCCGCCTACTCGGCGTGACACAAGCCCTACTCGGCGCGACAAAAGCGGCGCCTCGATACGGCGGCTTCGCCGCCTACTCGGCGTGACACAAGCCCTACTCGGCGTGACACCTATGTGCGCCGCAGCGAGCGCTAGCGCAGGGCGAACAATTGCGTGGCGACGATCGCGCCGATCCCGACGAGCATCGCCGTCCCGATCACCGCCCAGGTAACCGGCAACGCGAGCGTCTCGCCGCGGCGCAGGGCTCGGTCGGTGAGCGCGTAGCGCAGAGCGCCAGCGATGCCGAAAAGCACGCCGACGAGCGCCATAACGACACCGAACCACGAGGCCATGCCCTCGTTCACCGTGCTTTTCAGGTGGAGCACGCCGGAAAATTCCCGCAAAACCAGCGAAAAGCGCGCGATCACGAAACCGAAAGCGATAAACGAGAGCGAGGTTCGCACGTAGGAAAGAAAGGTGCGCTCGTTCGCGAGGACGTCGTTCGGCTTGACGTCGGAGGCTTGAAACATGTGGCGCGGTTACCCGAAGCGGGCGGACGTTCCTAGGGCCGACGCGAAGAAAACCCCATGAGCGAGCTACAAGAACGTGCGAGCCACGACCCCGACAACCCGCAGGCCCTGATCGACTTTATGTCCTCGGGTTGGCTCCACCAGGCCCCCGTCCGCAAGGCGCACCCCGAGATCGCCCGCTTCCAGGCGCGGCGGAGCGAGCTCTCCCAGCGGTTTCCAGGCGAGTATCTCGTCCTGCCCGCCGGCACCGAACACGTGCGCGCGAACGATACGAATTTCCGCTTCCGTCCCGATAGCGATTTCGCATACCTGATGGGCGGCGGCGAACCCGACGAGCTCCTCGTCCTCGAGCCCGACGGCGCCTGCCACCGCACCCGGCTCTTTACCGCGGCGCACAATCGCGGAACCGCGGCGTTCTTTACCGATCGCGTTCGCGGCGAACTTTGGGTTGGCCGCCATCGCGGGCTCGACGAAAGCCAAGCGTATTACGCCGTCGACTCCGTCGCCGATCTCTCGGAAAAGGCCGACTACCTGCGCGATATTCGCGCTTCGGGCACGCGCGTGCGCGTTCTCGGCGAAGATAACGAACTCGCGGAGACGCTCGGCGAGATGCGCCTCATCAAAGACGATTACGAAATCGCCGAGTTGCGCAAAGCCGTCGAGATCACCAAGCGCGGCTTCGAAGATGCGATTCGCGTCATGCGCGCCGGGCGCGGCGAGCGCGCCATCGAAGCGGCGTTCTGGGCGCGCGCTCGCATTGAAGCGAACGACGTCGGCTATCTCACCATCGCCGCGGCCGGGCACCACGCCTGTACCCTCCATTGGAATCGCAACACCGGATTGCTCGAATCGGGAGCGTTGCTCTTGCTCGATGCCGGTGTCGAATGCGATTCGTTGTATACCGCCGACGTGACGCGCACGCTGCCGATCGGCGGACGTTTCAACCGCCAGCAACGCGTCGTCTACGAACTCGTGTGGGAGGCGCAACGCGCCGCGATGGCCGCGGTCGTCCCCGGAAACGAGTTTCGCGAACCGCACCGGCGCGCGATGCGCGTACTTGCCGAAGGGTTGATCGATCTCGGAATCCTGACGTGCTCGCTCGAAGAAGCGCTCGACCCGGAGCGCCAGCTCTACCGCCGCTACTCGTTGCACGGCGTCAGCCACATGCTCGGCATCGACGTCCACGATTGCGCGCGCGCGCGCATGGAGACCTACCGGTACGGGACGTTACGCGAGGGGATGGTGCTCACGGTCGAGCCCGGGCTCTATTTCCAACCCGACGACGCGACGGTTCCCGAAGAGTATCGCGGCATCGGCGTGCGTATCGAAGATGACGTCGTCGTCACCGCGAGCGGCGGCGAGAATCTCTCGGAGATTCTGCCATCGCGCATCGACGACGTCGAACGCTGGATCGCCTCGCTGCACGCATGAACGACGCGTCGCCGGAATACGGCGAACGCATCGTCGCCCTCGAACCGCTGGGAACGCAGACGATTCCCGATCGCGAGCGACACGGACGCGCGCGCGATCTCTTCGCGCTGTGGTACTCCGCGAACGCCGAAATCGCCACGTGGATGGTCGGCCTCTACATCGTCGCGCTCTACGGCACGGATCTGCGTTCGGCGACGATCGGCATCATCGTCGGCAATCTCGCCGGGTACGCCCTCCTCGGCCGCCTGAGCATACGCGCGCCGCGCGACGGCGTGCCGCAGATGGTCGCCTCGCAGCGCGCGTTCGGCCGCAGCGGCAATCGCGCTCCCGCGGCGCTCGCGTTTCTCGCCGGAGTCGGTTGGTTCGCGGTCAACAGCGTCTTCGGCGCCTACGCGCTCGCGACGTTAACGCATTGGCCGTTCACCACGAACCTCGCAATCCTCGTACTCGCACAGGTCGCGTTGGCGATGTACGGGCACAATCTCATCCACGCTTTCCAACGCGCCGCGGTCGCCTTGCTGACCGCGGGGTTCGTCGCGATTGCAGTCGCGACGATCGCCCGACACCCCGCCGGCAACGCGTTCCACGCCGACGCCCCGCTCGCCATCGGCGGTGCGATCGCAGGCTTCTCGTTCGCGGTTGCGCTCTCGTTCTCGTACGCAACCGGGTGGCTCCCCTGTGCCGCCGACTACGCGCGCTATCTGCCGCGCGAAACCTCGCCGCGCGCGCTGTTTTGGTATAGCTTCCTCGGCAGCGCGTTGCCCTGCATTGCGATCGAACTGCTCGGCGCGCTCGCGGCGAGCGCGCTCGGGCAGCGCGCTAGTGCGGCGCAATCGCCGACCGACGCCATCGCCGCGCTTCTCGGACACGGGCTTATCGCCACGATCGCGCTCGCCACGATCGTGCTTGGCACGCTCACGGCGAACAGCATGAATCTCTACTCCGGCGCGCTCGCCGCTCTCGTCGCGACGCGCATCGCCGTGCCGCGCGTCGCCGCCGCACTGGTGGTCGGAGGAATCGGTGCGGCGATCGCCTTCTTCGGGAGCGATCCGCGCGTCGCCGCCGAGGGCTACTCGAACTTTCTGTTACTGCTCTCGTACTGGACCGCCCCGTGGGCGGCGGTCGTGCTCTTCGCGCGCGAACGCGACGATCCGCAACGGGCGACGGGATTCCGAGCCGGAACCCTCGCCTGGATGCTCGGCGTGCTCGCATCGCTCCCATTCTGGAATCAGGCGTGGTATGTCGGCCCGGTGCCGCGCGCCGTTCCGGCCCTTGGCGACCTCTCGTACGAGGTCGGCTTCGTGGTCGCCGCGGCGGCGATCTTCGTGCTGCAACGAAACTTTTCGCGCACCCCCGGGTAGAGAGCCCGGAGATCCTCGCTGCAAGGGAGATTTTGTGTTATCCGTCGAGCATATTCAAAAAAGTTTCGGTAGCGTTCAAGCGCTACGGGACGTCTCGTTCTCGATCGGCGCCGGTTCGGTGTTCGGCCTTCTCGGCCCGAACGGATCGGGAAAGACGACGACCATGCGCACCATCCTCAACATTCTCAATCCCGATGCCGGGCGGGTAACCTGGAACGGAAAAGCGATCGATCGAGCGATGCGTCGCCGCTTCGGCTACCTTCCCGAAGAGCGCGGGCTCTACGGCAAGATGGCGGTACGCGAGCAAATCATCTATTTCGGTCGGCTGCACGGCCTGCACGAACCCGAGGCGGCGAAGCGCGCCGATGCGTGGATCGAGCGGCTCGAGATCGGCACCTACGCGCTGCGCCCCGCCGCCGAACTTTCGAAGGGCAACCAGCAAAAAGTGCAGATCGCCTGCGCGGCCCTGCACGAACCCGAGCTTTTAATTCTCGACGAACCGTTCTCCGGGCTCGATCCGGTCAACGCCGATATCTTGCTCGCCGTCTTACTCGAGCTAAAAGCGAAGGGCGCGACGCTCGTGCTCTCCAGCCACCAGATGTGGCAACTCGAACAACTTTGCACCGCATATTGCGTGATCAACAAGGGCGAGACGCGCGCGACCGGGACGCTCGCGGAATTGCGCGCCGCATGGCCGACTCGCCTGGTCCGCGTCGCTCCCGATAGTAAAGCGCTGCGCGATGCCGCCGTCGGCCTCGGAGCGACGGTCGCCGGAAGCGAGAACGGAGCCCTCGATCTCAACGTGCCCGCGAACAGCGATTTCGCCGCGATGCTTCGCACCTTCGTCGGCGCGGATTCCATCGTTCGGTTCGAGGTGGTCGAGCCTTCGCTACACGATATCTATCTTCGCGCGATCGGAGTTGCGGCATGAACGATTTCATCACGGTCTATTCCGGCGACCTCATGCGCCGGATCAAATCGCGCCCGTTCATTATCGGTTTACTGCTCGGAACGCTCGCCATCGTCGCGATGCTGAAACTCCCGACGATGCTCGCGCCATCGATCGTCAGCCAGGGAACGAAGATTCTTATCGTCGCCGATGCTCCCATCGCGGCACAAGCGCGTCCGTTGCTCGCAAAAACGCTCACGGTTCGCGGCGTCGTCCCGGCATCGACAAAAATCGACGCGGCGCTCTTAAAGCGCTTCCACGCCGATAATGCCGTCTCGATTCAAGATGTAAAAACGGGACTTCGCATCACGATCTTCGCGAAGAACCCAACCAGCGTGCCGACCGGGCGCGTACGCACCGCGCTCCTTCCGCTGCAGGTGCAGCACGCCACACACCTCACGAACGCACAGATCGCCGCAGCGCTCGACGCGCGGATCGATGTGCGATCGTTGAGCACGAAATTCCACTCGGTGCATCAGGCGGAAGCGGCACAAGGGCTCGCGATGACGCTCGTGGTGTTTCTCTACATACTGATCGTCGTAAACAGCCAGTTCGTCATGTCGGCGGTCGCCGAAGAGAAAACGAGCCGCATCGCCGAATTATTGATTGCGACCGTCGACCCGATGGTGCTGCTGATTGCAAAGATTCTCGTCGGCGCGACGCTGAGCGTTTTGCAACTCGTCATCTGGGTCGCCCTCGGCATAGCGCTCGGGTCGAACGGCGGTGGCCCTGCGGCGAGTTCCGCCGCGGCGAGCCCGTTCTCGCTCGGGGGACTGCTCGGCAATACGCTCTCCCCCGAAGTGATCGCCGCCTTTATCGTGTTCTTCATTCTCGGCTTTCTGCAGATCTCGACGGTTTTCGCCGGCGTCGCTTCGCTGATCAATCGCACCGAGGACCTCGGTAGCATCTCGGGACCGTTGCTCATTCCGACCTTCGCCGGATATTTCATCGCCTTCCTCGCAATCAACGCGCCCTCGATTCCCGCCGTCATCGTCGCAAGTTTCGTGCCGCTGGTCTCGCCGTTCGTGATGTTCGCGCGCATGGCGGTAACGCACGTACCGATCTGGCAGATCGGCACGTCGATCGCCTTGAACCTACTCGCGCTCTGGGGCATCGCGTGGTTCGCCGGGAAGCTCTATCGCGTCGGCATGATGCTCTACGGACGCCCGCCGAAATTCGCGCAGGTCTGGGAGATATTGCGCACGCCGTCGTAGCGCGCGCATTTCTCACGCCGAGCAGTTGTCACGCCGAGTAGGCGCTGCAAGCGCCGTATCGAGGCGACGCAGTTGTCACGCCGAGTAGGCGCTGAAAGCGCCCTATCGAGGCGACGCAGTTGTCACGCCGAGTAGGCGCTGCAGGCGCCGTATCGAGGCGGCGCAGTTGTCACGCCGAGTAGGCGCTGCAAGCGCCGTATCGAGGCGGGGTCCGGAGTGCGGCCCTGATACGCCCACTTCGTGGGCTACTCGGGCTGACAAACGCGCTACTCGGGCTGACAAAGCGTATCGACCGATACGCTAGTGCACCGTTCAACCGCGTAGCGGCTTGCCCCAACCCGATTGCCGATAGCTGCCGTCGACGACGATGCACGGCACCGTCGGATCGCCGCCCGCGAGTTCGAGCATGCGCGCCTTGGCGGCACGGTCGTTCTGTGCGTCGTACTCGGTAAACGGCGTGCCCGCGCGGCGATAATGCGCCATCGCTTGGGCGCAGTACGGGCACCCCGGCTTGGTATAGAGTTCGAGGCGCGCGCCCGGAGGAATCCGCTCGATATCGAATGCTGCGCTCATGCCGCTGATCTTCGTAGCGACGCCGCTGGGGAACCTGCGCGATATCACGCTGCGCTCCCTCGACGCTTTGCGTGAGGCCGACCTTATCGTCGCCGAAGATACCCGCGTGGCGCGGAGGCTGCTGAGCGCGCTCGATCTGCCCGGGCGCGAACTCGCCAGCTATCGCGAACAAAATGCCGCCGCGATCACCTCGGGCATCCTCGAACGCGCGCGCACGCAGCGCGTCGTGGTGGTGAGCGATGCCGGAACGCCCGGGATCTCCGACCCCGGAAGCGAGCTCGTCGCCGCAGCCCGCGCGCTCGGAATCGAGGTCGAGGCGCTTCCGGGGCCGAGTGCCGCAATCGGCGTCGCCCTGCTCTCCGGCTTCGACCTGCAGCGATTTACGTTCGAAGGCTTCGCTCCTCGCAGCTCGAGCGCGCGACGCCTTGCCTTCCAACGCGCGCTCGCCGGTGGTTGCACCACCATCTGGTACGAGAGCCCGAAGCGCATTCTCGCAACGCTGCGCGATCTCGAAAGCGTCGCTCCGACCGCTCGGCTCTTCGTGCTTCGCGAGTACACCAAGCGTTTCGAACAGCAGATCCTGGGGAGCCCGGCGGAGGTCGCCGCTGCGCTCTCGGATCCCCCGCGCGGCGAGATCGCGTTCGCACTCGAGGCGGCTCCCCTGCAGGAACCCGTCGCTCCGAGCGGCACCGAGCTCGACGCCGCAATCGATGCCGCGCTCGCCGCCGGCGAGCGCGTCTCGGCGATCGCGCGGCGCCTCGCGGCCTCCGGCGCGGGCGAACGTTCGGCGCTCTACGCGCGCGCCTCAGCGCGGAAAGCCGCAGCCGCAGGGCGAAGCACCGCGTAGATGAAGCGCCCGTTTTACGTTACCACGCCGATTTATTATATCTCCGGCAATCCGCATATCGGCCACGCCTACACCACGGCGGTCGCCGACGTGCTCGCCCGGACGGCACGCACCGAGGGCGAGGCATTCTTCCTCACCGGCACCGACGAACACGGCCAAAAAGTCGCGAACGCCGCCGCCGCCGCGGGAAAATCGCCGCAGGATTGGTGCGACGCGCTCGTTCCGCGCTGGCGAGAACTCTTCGCCACCTTCAATATTTCGTACGACGATTTTATTCGTACGACCGAGCCGCGCCACGAACGCGTCGTGCAGCGCGTCTTCGAACGCCTACGCGAGAGCGGCGATATCTATCTCGGCACGTACGAGGGCTGGTATTGCGTCGAAGACGAAACGTTTTGGTTGGAAGCGAAGCTCGTCGACGGTAAGTGCCCCACCTGCGGGCGCGCCGTCACCTGGCTCTCCGAACAGGATTGGTTTTTCAAGCTCTCGGCCTATCGCGATCGATTGCTCGAATACTATCGCGCAAATCCCAACTGGCTTCGCCCCAAGAGCGTCTATAACGAGATGCTCTCGCTCTTGGAAGAAGGGCTCGACGATTTTTCGATCTCGCGCACGAATTTCGATTGGGGAATCGAAATCCCCGGCGGCGGCGGCGTCATCTACGTCTGGTTCGATGCGCTATTGAACTATATCTCCGCGCTCGATTATGGGACGCCGGGCGCGCGTTTCGAGCGTTTTTGGCCCGCGAGCGTGCAACTCATCGGCAAAGAGATCGCGCGCTTCCACACCATCGTTTGGCCGGCGGTGCTCTGGGCGCTCGGTGAAAAAACCCCCGAGCTGGTCTTCGCGCACGGTTGGATTACCGTCGACGGCCGCAAAATGGGGAAATCGATGGGCAACGCAACCGATCCGTTCGCTCTTGCCGAACGCTTCGGCGCCGATACGCTACGCTATTTTCTTCTTCGCGAAGCGCCGTTCGGCAGCGATTTTTCGTATTCGGAAGAGAAAATTATCGCTCGCAACAACGACGATCTCGGCAACGATGTCGGAAATCTCGTCCGTCGTTCGTTGGCGATGCTCACGAAATACTGCGACGGCGTCGTGCCGACACCAGGCGAACATTTTATCGGCGATACGTTCGCATCGTTACCGGGCCGGGTCGCCGATTCGATCTTCGATCTCCGTTTTCGCGACGCGCTCGAAACGATCTGGCAGTTGGTGAGCGCGCTCAACCGAAGCATCGACGAACGCAAGCCGTGGGAGCTCTGGAAGCGCCGCGAGGATCCCGCCGCGAAGGCCGCGCTCGACGGCTTGATGTACGAACTCTGCGAAGGGCTGCGCTGGCTGGCGAGCCTCCTCGCACCGTTTATGCCCGAAAAGGCCGCGGAGATCGCGCGTCAGCTCGGGCTCGCCGATGGCGCGCACGAACGCGAGCTCCGCGCGTTGCGTTGGGGCGCGCTCGCCGCCGGAACGCGCACCGCACCCGGCGCGGTGCTCTTCGCGCGAATTGAGGTTCCCGAGCCTTCTTCGGCATGACGACGTTCGATCGCGCCCGCCTCTATCGCATGGCGATCTTCGCCCCCGGCGCGATCGGTCTCGTCGCTTTTATCACCGCGGTCGCACGCAGCCCGGTGCGCTGGTCGCTCGCCGATTCGTTGCTCGCATTCTTCGCACTCGCCGCGACGATCGCGGTCGCCTTTTACGCCACATCATTGCCGCGCCTGCGTTCGCGGCGCGTTGCATTCGGCGCGGAGGGCTACGTGCTCGACGTACCGATTCTCGCGCCGTTGATGGTGGCGTCGTACAACGGCGGTGAGATCGCGGCGCTCGCCGCTTTTCTCGGATTCTCGCTCGCGGCATATATTCGCCGTGAAGAACTCGGCTTCGATATCCTCCGGCACGGGGTCGGGCGCGCGACGTTGCTCTTGCTCGTCGCGGCGTTCGTGCCGGCGCACGCGTTGCTTTCCTGGAACTTCCTGCGCTTCTCGGCAATCACGATGACGATTGCCGCAGCGTACGAACTCGTTTTTGCCGCACCGGTTTTAGCGATCGCGCGCAACGTCTCGATTAGACAGACCGTGCTGCGTTTCGCCCTGACGCGCGGGCTCTGGCTCTCGTTGGCGATGGTCACGCTTTGGGCGACCGTCGACCGGTGGGGATTTCTTACCGGCGGCGCGGCACTCGGCGTCGCCCTCTGGCTGCCGCTCCCCTACCTCGCGTGGCTGCGATGGAACAACGATCGCCTGAGCGGAGAACTCTCGCGGCTCAAACTCGTGCGCGAGGCGGTCGCCGCGATGCTCGCCGCGCGCGACCCGCTCCCGCAGATGCGGAGCATTCTCGGTTCGTTACGTCGCGCGCTCGTCGACGAAACGCTCGAGATCGTCACGCGCACCGAGAATAGAAAAAAATGGCAGACCGTCGCGAGCCTCGGCCCGAATATCGGCGAGGATGCCGCGGCCCTGCGCGCTCGGCTGCTCGCGCGGCTCCCCTCCGCCGAACGCGATAGCGCGAAGGCCAGCGTCGGCTCGGCGACGATCTCCGTCTACGCGATTCGCGCCGGAGAAGCGTTGGCGGGCGCGCTGCTCGTGCATCGTCGGCGCGACGATATCAGCGCGCGCGAGCACCAGCAATTCTATCAAGCGGCGCGCGAGCTTGCCCCTTTATTGATCGATCTGCAGAGCATCTCCGAGGCGCACAACGCCGCGAATACCGATCCGTTGACCGGCGTCTACAATCGGCGCGCCATCCTCCAACGCTTGAACGCGGTCGTCGACGACGCGCGGCGCGGCGCGGTGCTCATGCTCGATATCGATCGCTTTAAGGATATCAACGATCGCCTGGGGCATGCCGCCGGCGACGCGGTGTTGCGGCGCGTCGCCGACGAAATTCGTGCGGCGCTGCGCCTCGAAGATGCGCTGGGGCGCATCGGCGGCGAAGAATTTCTCGTCGTGATGCCCGATGCATCGCTCGATATCGCCGTCTCGATCGGCGAACGTATCCGTGCCGGCGTCGCACGCTCCGACGGCGGCGACGGGCAGCCGTCGGTGACGATTAGCATCGGCGTCGCTACCGTTCGCGGGCACGACCGCCCCGCAGAGTTGCTCGCGCGCGCCGACCGCGCCCTCTACGAAGCGAAGCGGCTCGGACGCAACCGCCTGGTGGAAGAAGAGCAAAGCGCGTGATCGATACGCACGCGCACGTTCACGATGCGAAATTCGACGAAGACCGTGTGGCGATGCTCGAGCGCGCTCGCGCCGCGGGCGTCGATCGCATCGTCACCGTCGGCTGCGATCTCGCCGATAGCGAACGCGCGTTGCAGTGCGCTCGCACCTACGGCCTGCAAGCGAGTCTCGGCATCCACCCACACGAAGCGATCGACGCACCGGAGCGTATCGACGAAGCCTTCGATCGGCTTTTCGATCCCGCGGTTCACGTTGCCGTCGGCGAGATCGGACTCGATTATTACTACGACCATAGCCCCCGCGACGTCCAGCGGCGCGTCTTGCGCGAGCAGCTCGCCTACGCGAAGAGACGACGCCTTCCGACGATCTTTCATCAACGCGACGCCTTCGACGATTTCGTCGCCGCCCTCCGCGAGAGCTACGACCCCGCGCTCCGCGGCGTCGTCCACTGTTTTACCGGCGACGCAACGCAAGCGCGGCTGCTCGTCGGGGAGTTCGGTTTGCGCTTGGGAATCGGTGGGGTGCTGACGTTTAAAAGCGCGGAGCCGCTACGCGAAGCGGTACGCGCCGTCGGCATCGACGCACTGGTGTTGGAGACCGATTGTCCCTATCTCGCGCCGGTGCCGATGCGCGGACAGCGCAACGAGCCCGCGTTCGTTCGGCATACGGCCGAGCGACTCGCCGCGGTTCTCTCACTCCCGCTCGCAACCGTGCTCGCTCGCACCGACGCCAACGCCGAGGTGCTCTTCAGCGCACCGTAGGGTACGCGCGCGCGTGCGCCCAGGTGCGTTCGAAGCGCACATGAAGCTGCGCGCGAACCGCAGGCGAACGCGTTTCTAGCCCCCAATCGGTGGCGCCCGGCGCCGCATAGGTCGCGTTCGCGCTGCCGACCCAGACGCGCGCTCCTCGAATCGCAAATTTTTCGCTGCTACTGCCGAGGCGTACCTCGACGCCCGCCGCCGCGAGTCGCGCGAGCGCGCGATCTTCGGTGCTTCCGGGGTGTAGCTCGCCCCGGTCGACGCAGAGGCGCACGCCGACGCCACGCGCCGCAAGCAGGCGCAGCGTGGAATAGAGCGGCGAAGCGAATCCGAAGGACTCGCTCGCGATCTCGACCCGTTCGCCCGTGCGAGCACTCGCCACCAGCGCAACCTCCGTGGCGATCGCCCGTTGCTTGCTCGTAGCGAGCGATGCGGGTGCCTCCGCAACGGGAACGCGAAGGATCGTGTCGCCGCGTTCGCTCCAATTCCGATCGTCGAGATAGAGCGCGCCGTCGACGCGAGCGATTTTCGCATGAAAGGCCCCGGCGGATTCAGCGGTGCGCGCCCCCGCCGCGCGCAGACGCGCCAACGTGCGTGCGTTTGCGGCTGCCGGGCCCGCCGGCGCGAAGGGCGCCCCTGCGAGCGTGACCGAGACGGCGGCGCCCCGGCGTGCCGCCGCCGCGAGGGCATCGGCGACCGCTCCGGGGGCGAGCGTATACGACCGTACCTCAATATGCCGGGCATGCTGCAACGCTGCTAAAAACTCGGAGGTCGTGGCGAGGGTCACCATCACGGCATCGTTCACTCCAACCGATCGCTGCGACAAGTCGCGCACAGGAGAGGCCTCGGATGCTTGGAAAGCAAGCCGGAAGAGATGGCTGAGATTTCCACCGCTAACCCCGTCGGCGATAAAGGAGCCTTCGTGCGCGATATGTTCGCGACGATCGCGCCCCGCTACGACCGTGCCAATCGCGTCCTCACCGGCGGACTCGACGAACTCTGGCGGCGCCGGGCGATCGCCCTGCTCGCGCCGGCGAAGGGCGCGCGGCTCCTCGATCTCTGCTGCGGCACCGGCGATCTCAGCTTCCACCTGCTCCGCCACGACGCTTCGGCTCGCGTCACCGGCATCGATTTCTGCGAACCGATGCTCGCCCGGGCGCGCGAACGCGCTCGACGCGCGGGCGTCGAGGGCGCGGAATTTCTCGAAGGCGACGTTACCGCGCTGCCCTTTCCCGACGAGTCGTTCGACGGGGCGATCATGGGTTTTAGTTCGCGCAACATCGTCGATCTCGATCGCAGCCTGCAAGAGATTCGTCGCGTGCTTCGCCCAGGCGCGCGCTTCGTCAATCTCGACGTGAGCAAGGCGCCCAATCCGTTGTGGAAGCGCGCGTTCGATTTTTATTTTTACGGCGTCGTTCCGACGCTGGGCGGCTGGATCGGCGGCTCGAAAAGCGCGTACACGTACCTCCCGCAATCGCTCGTCCATCACCCCAACGCTCCCGCGCTCCGCGACCGTTTCACGCAAGCCGCTTTTCGCGATGCCGGTTATCTCGCGCTGATGGGCGGCTCCATCGCCGTGCATTACGGAACGCGATGATCGACGCCGTGCGCGACGATTCGTCGCTCTCCCTCGCCGTCGAGACGTTCTTCCGCTCGACGTTTTCCACCGATAATCCGCTGATTACCGAAGCGGTGAAACGCATGCTCGCAGCGGGTGGGAAGCGCTTGCGTCCGCGCATCACGCTGCTCGCCGCGCAAGCCTGCGGCGGCGATCCGATGTCGCACCTCTATCTCGCGGCGTACATGGAGCTCATTCACGTCGCGACGCTCATTCACGACGACGTCGTCGATAACGCAACCTTACGGCGCGGCGTCAATGCAACTGCGGTCGACTACGGCAATCGCATCAGCGTCCTTGCGGGCGATTATCTCTTCGCCTGGATCTTCAAAAACGTCACCGCGACCTACGACGCACCGATTCCGCACATTCTCTCCGCGACGCTCGCCGATATCTGCGACGGCGAGGTGCTGCAATTGCGCGCGCTCGGCGACCTCACCACCAACGTCGCGCAGTACACCGAAGTCGCCGAAAAAAAGACCGCCTCGCTTTTCGCCGCCTCCGCCGCTTGCGGTGCGATAGCGGCAGGCGGGAACGACGAGCTCGTGGCGCGTTTGCGCGCGTTCGGCCGCTGGTACGGCATCGCATTTCAGATGAACGACGACTTACTCGATCTGACCTCCGACCAAGCGCGTATCGGGAAGCCGGTCGGCAACGATCTGCGCGAGCGGAAAATGACGATTCCGCTCATCTGCGCGCTCGAACGCGGAGACCGCGACTTTTTCGACCGTATCTCTCGTTTCTATACCGGGTCGGACGGCGAAGCCGAGATCCCGGCGATCGTAGCGCTCATCGGCGAGCAAGGCGGCGTGGAAACGACCAAGCGGCTCCTCAACGAGACGCTCGACCGCGCCGGGGCCGAACTCGACGCCCTCCCTTCATCGACGGCACGCACGGAAATGCGCGCGCTCGTCGAATCCTTGCGCTAACACCTCAGAACGGAGCCGCACCCAATGTACCTGCACCCCATCCTCGCCTTCATCGACATGCCGATCTTGATCGGGATCGTCGCGCTCGGGGCGCTGCTCTTCGGCGCCGACAAGCTCCCGAAGCTCGCGCGCAGTGCCGGGCAGGCGAAAAAAGAATTCATGCTCGGGCAGATGGAAGCCGATGAAATCGCCGCGAAAGCGCGCGAGGAAGCCCGCGCTAAGAGCGAGGCCGCAGCGAGTGCCGACGCCGCGACGCCCCCCGCCGAACCCAAGCCGTAACCGATTGCGACGCAGCGCTCGATGATCGCCTCGCCGGAACCGGCGCACGATCCCGAGTGGGATCCCAAGGAGATGCCCTTCACCGAGCATCTCCGCGAACTCCGATCGCGCCTGCTCGTTTCGATCGCCGCCGTCGGCGCGATCTCGCTTTTGCTTTTCTGGCCTTCGCAGTATGCAATCCCGTGGCTGGTGCGCGCGTATTTTCACGGCATCACCCTGCACGCGTTCGGCCCGGCCGACGTCATCCTCACCGAATTTAAGTTTTCCATCGTCGGCGGCATCGTCTTCGGGCTTCCGGTTCTGCTCTACGAAATTTGGATGTTCGTCGTACCGGCGATCCATCCGCGCACGCGCCGCATGGTCTTCGCGTTTATCGCGCCCTCGATCGGGCTCTCGCTCCTCGGCCTCGCGTTCGCGCACTTTATCGTGCTGCCACGCGTCGTCGCCGCGCTCGTCGCCATCACCGATAAGGTCGCGACGCCGACCTTCGGCCTCTCGCAAACGCTCGGCTTCATCCTCATACTCCTCGGGCTCTTCGCGTTGATTTTTCAGACGCCGATCGTCTTGGTAGCCCTCGCTCGGTTGGGGATCGTCAACGCGCCGATGCTCATGCGCTTCCGGCGGCAAGCGCTCTTTGCGTTCTTCGTCGGTGGAGGGATCGCCGCTCCCGACGGCAACCCGGTCACGATGGCGCTCCTCGCGATTCCTATGTACGTCCTCTACGAAGCGAGCATTTGGGTGATCGTCGTGCTGGAGAAGTCGTGGCGTCGCGGCGACGGTGGGGCGTACGGTCGCACGTGAACTACCGATGACCGAAACCGTTAGAAACCTCTACGCCGACTTTATCCGAACCTTCGGAAACGTGCTCTTTGCCGTTTCGCTCTTCG
>JAJYHP010000119.1 GCA_021784715.1 bacterium | reverse complement strand
ACAATCCCACCATCATCGCCTTTGCCCAGCGGCTTCGGGAACGTGGGAAGCGGCCGATGCAGATCGTCGTTGCGGTCATGCATAAGCTGTTGGTCATCGCCTATGGGGTCCTTAAGTCCCAACGCCCGTTCGACCCCAAAATGACTTGACGTTCATCACGGAATCTCGATACGGGCGCTAAAGCGCCCTACTCGGGGTGACAAGGGTGCGCTACTCGGGCTGACAAGGGTGCGCTACTCGGGCTGACAAGGGTGCGCTACATGCGGAAGATGCCGAAGCGCGTCGGCGGTTGCGGGGCGTGCGCTGCAGCCTCGAGCCCGAGTGCGATCACGCGACGCGTGTCGAGCGGATCGATGATGCCGTCGTCCCAGAGCCGCGCGGTGGAATAATACGGGTTCCCTTCGCGTTCGTATTTTTCGAGAATCGGCGCCTCGAATGCGGCCTTCTCTTCCGGCGACATCGTGCCTTTCACCGTCGAAAGAACGCCGGCGGCCTGCGGCCCGCCCATGACGCTGATGCGCGCGTTCGGCCACATCCAGAGTTGGCGGGGCGAGTAGGCGCGGCCGCACATGCCGTAATTTCCGGCCCCGAAGCTGCCGCCGATAACGACCGTGAATTTCGGCACCTCGGCACAGGCGACCGCGGTCACCAGTTTCGCGCCGTCTTTGGCGATGCCGCCGTTTTCGTATTCGCGTCCCACCATGAAGCCGGTGATGTTCTGCAAAAACAACAACGGGGTTCCGCGCTGCGCGCATAATTCGATGAAGTGCGCTCCTTTAAGCGCGCTCTCGCTAAAAAGAATGCCGTTATTCGCAACGATGCCGATGGGGTGCCCTTCGATGCGGGCGAATCCGCAGACCAACGTCGTTCCGTATCGCGCCTTGAATTCGTGAAACTCCGAGGCGTCGACGAGGCGCGCGATCACCTCGCGCACGTCGTAGCTCACGCGGCTATCGTCGGGAATAATCCCGTAGATCTCGCGCGGGTCGTAGACGGGCGGCACCGCCGGTGCGGTATCCCACTGGCGCGGGTTTTCGCGGTGAAGATTGCGAGCGATCTCGCGGACGATCGCGAGCGCCTGCTCGTCGTTCTCCGCGAAGTGATCGGCGACGCCGGAGACGCGCGTGTGCACGTCGGCGCCGCCGAGATCCTCCGCGCTCACCTCTTCGCCGGTCGCCGCTTTGACCAGCGGCGGGCCGCCGAGAAAAATCGTGCCGTTTCCTTTGACGATCACCGTTTCGTCGCTCATCGCCGGAACGTAGGCGCCGCCTGCGGTGCAGGAGCCCATGACGGCGGCGATTTGGGGGATGCGTTTCCCCGACATCCGCGCTTGGTTGTAAAAGATACGTCCGAAGTGATCGCGGTCGGGAAAGACGTCGGCTTGCAGCGGTAAGAACGCACCGCCGGAGTCAACGAGGTAGATGCACGGGAGATGGTTCTGCTCGGCAATCTCTTGCGCGCGGAGGTGCTTCTTCACCGTGAGCGGATAGTACGTTCCGCCCTTGACGGTCGCGTCGTTGGCGACGATCACCGATTGCTGCCCCTCGACGAAGCCGATGCCGGTAACGACGCCGGCGGAGGGCGCCTCATCGTTGTACATTCCACCCGCGGCGAGAGCGCCGAGTTCGAGGAAATCGCTCCCTGGGTCGATCAGGCGCTCGATACGTTCGCGCGCGGTTAATTTTCCGCGCTTCCGATGCTTCGCGACGGCTTCGGGGCCGCCGCCGGCCTGCACGCGCCGAAGGCGATCGCGCAGCTCGGCGACGAGCCGCTCCATCCGGGCGGCGTTGCGGACAAAACGTTCGTCGGTGGTGTCGAGATGGGTCGGCAATTGCATGGTTGCGCTGCTTCGCGCTCGGCCGGCAAAAAGCCCCGGCGAGCTTTTCATCGCCCTCTCATGCTTTGCGGCGCGTCAACCCATAGAGTGAGAGCAGGTAGATCGAAGGCGAGGAGGAGATCGATGGCAAGCGCGACGACGGTGAGACCGCACGCCGATATTCCGGGGCTCGTGCGCCCCGCCGGGAGACTCGATGGAGGTGACGCGCTCTCGCGTTACCGCGGCCCGTGGAATCCGCGCCTCGCAGCGCACCTGCTGCGCCGTGCCGGATTCGGCGGCTCCCCCGAGGAGGTCGCTCGCGTCACCGCGATGGGGATGGAGCGCGCGGTCGATGCGTTGATGCAGATGCCTTCGGTCGAAAGCATCGCCCCTCCGAGCGATATCTTCGATGCGGTCGCCTATCTTGAAGCGCGGGGCGGCTTTCGCGCGCTCCGTACCGAGGACGTCGCCGAGAAGCGGAAGCTTTTCCAGCACATTCGTATGGGCGAACATCGTTCGATCCTGGGCCTGCAGCAATGGTGGCTCCAACGCATGCTCGACGGCGGTGCTCCGCTCCAAGAGAAGATGGCGTTCTACTTTCACGGCCACTACACGACCGCGTCGGTACAAAAAGGCGTTACCGCGCCGATGACGCTCGCTCAAAACCAGTTGTTCCGTCGCTACGCGCTCGGAAATCTCCGCGATCTCACGAAAGCGATATCCCGCGATCCGGCGATGTTGCTCTATCTCGATAATGCGCGAAATAATAAAGCGCATCCGAACGAAAACTACGCGCGAGAATTGATGGAGCTCTTCACCCTCGGGCTCGGTGCCTATACCGAAGAGGACGTTCGGCAAGCGGCGCGCGCGTGGACCGGATACGAGGTCTTCCCACTGCGTGGAGTCGCTCGCTACAACTCTCGCAAACACGACGGCGGCAGCAAGACGTTCCTAGGCCATACCGGAAACCTCAACGGCGACGATATCGTCGATATCATCTTCGAACAGCCGCAATGCGCGCGCTTTTTCGCGACGAGCCTTTTGAACGCGTTTCTCTATAACGATCCCGAGGACGCGCTGGTCGAGCGGGTCGCCTCGCTCCTGCGCGGCCACGATTACGAATTGCGTCCGACGATCGGGACGTTGTTGCGCAGCGACGTCTTCTATTCGCCGCGCGCTTACCGCGCGCTCGTAAAGAGCCCGGTGGAGTTCGTCGTCGGCGCCCATAAGGCCGCAGGATTGAAACGCATCGATCCTCGTTCGCGCGGCGCGCTGCGACAGATGGGCCAGATTCTCTTCTTTCCGCCGAACGTCGCCGGTTGGCCCGGCGGCGAAAATTGGATCACCAGCGATATGACGATCGCGCGCGACAATTTTCTTGCGGGCCTCGTGACGGGCCGCGAGATCGAACGCTCGTGGCTGGCGAACGCGCCGACCGATGCCGCGCAGGCGGCGGCGACGATGGTGGCGAGCATGCTGCAGGGCGACGCGTCGTTATCGGCACGAGGCGATCTCGAACGCTATCTCGACGGCGCGGGAAGCTCGGCGCTCGGAGCGCTCTCCAGCGAAAATTTCGACCAACGCATGCGCGGCGGCGCCTACCTCACGATGGCGATGCCGGCATTTACGCTCGCGTGAACGATGAAAGAAGAACGGTGAACCGATGAAACGCTCGAAGTTTGTCCTCGGAACGCTCGGCGGCTTAACGCTCGCCGCGAACCCGCACCACGTATTCGCGCGCGCGCTTTCGGAGGCGCTGCGACCGGGATTACCGGGAGCGGAGAATCGGGTTTTCGTACTGATCAATCTTCAGGGCGGGAATGACGGCCTCAACTGCGTGGTCCCGCACGGAGACCCGCTCTATTATCGGCTGCGCCCGCACCTGGCGATACCGGCGAACGACGTGCTGGCGCTCGACGCCCGGATCGGGTTCAACCCGGCGATGCGTTCGATGAAGCGCCTCTACGACCGCGGGATGCTCGCGGTGGTTCAGGGCGTCGGCTATCCGCATCCGAATCATTCGCATTTCCGTTCGACCGAGATCTGGCAGACCGCCGCTCCCGAGCGTTACGAACATACGGGTTGGCTTGGGCGCTATCTCGATGAGGCGGAGATCCCCAAGGGCGAGCTCTTTGCGGGCGTCTCGATCTCGCAGGTGCTTCCCGAGGTGCTCATCGGCAATCGCATCGACGTGCCGGCGATTCCCAACGCGCGCGGATATGGCTTCGTCGGCAATCGGAACGCGGTGCTGCGCGGCGCATTCGGTGGCGTCCTCGGCGACCGCGCGTTGCCGTTTTCGTCGCCCTACCTCGACCACGTGACCGAGATTACGGAGAACGCGGAGAGCGGCGCGCGGGCGCTGCCGAAGCTCATCGCCGGCTATCGTACGAAAGCGAGTTATCCCGCGACTCCGCTCGGGCGTAGCCTCGCCTTGGCCGCGCAGATCGCGGCCAAGAGCGCGGGAACGAAAGTGCTCTACGTCGCACACGGATCGTTCGACACGCACGTCAACCAGCAGCCGACCCAGAATCGATTGCTCGGCGAGCTCTCCGACGCGCTCGCTGCGTTCTACGACGACCTGGCGGAGCACGGAAACGACGGGCGGGTCCTGACGATGACGTTCTCGGAGTTCGGGCGGCGGATCGCCCAAAACGGGAGCGCGGGAACCGACCACGGCGAGGCCTCGCCGCTCTTCCTCGTCGGGAAATCCCTCAAGGGCGGTATCTACGGTTCCTATCCCGATCTCGCCAACCACGACGCGGGGAACCTCCGCTACACGACCGATTTCCGCAGCGTCTACGCGACGGTACTCGAACGCTGGCTGGGGCGACCGTCGCGCCCGGTCCTGGCCGGTGCCTTTCCGCTGCTTCCGATGCTCGGTTGATCTGGTCGGCGCAGGAGGGCTCTCAGGAACCTCTAATCTTGTAGGACGTCACAGAACCCGTCGGAGGTCGCCCGCGCGAGTGGGCGGAGGTGGTTTTTTGTACCTACGCGATGAGAATGCCGTCGTTCCGGTGCTCGGTCGTGAGAGCGGCTTGCCGCCCCGCGGGATGCCGAAGAACTTTATGCTCGCGTGGCTTTTG
>JAJYHP010000165.1 GCA_021784715.1 bacterium | reverse complement strand
TGGAAGTACGTGTCTCAGCCGGTGAAACCATCGAGAGCGCGCTGCGCCGTTTCAAGAAAGCCACGCAAAAAGCGGGCATTCTCGCCGAAGCGCGCAAGCACGAACACTACGAAAAACCGAGCGTCCGTAAAAAGAAGAAGTCGGCCGCCGCGCGCAAGCGCCGGACCTAGCCGCTATGGCCGCCATAAAAGAGCGCATCGCCGAGGATCTCAAGACGGCGATGAAGGCTCGCGAGCAGTTGAGGGTCGATACGTTACGTTCGGCTCTCTCCGGCTTTACCTACAAGCGCAGCGAGGCAGGGGTCGATCTTACCGAGAGCCAGGAGCTCGAGGTGATCGGCCGCCAGGTCAAGCAGCGTATCGATGCGGCGGGCGAGTTTCGGAAAGCGGGCCGTGAAGAGCTTGCGGCCAAAGAAGACGCCGAGCGAGAGATTCTCCTCGCCTATCTTCCCGCGCAGAAATCGCGGGCGGAGATCGAAGCGATCGTCGCCGCCGCTCTCACCTCCATCCCCGAGAGCGGGCGCAACCAGGGCGCGGTCATGAAGGCCGTGATGCCGCAGCTCAAAGGGCTCGCCGACGGGAACCTCGTGCGCGAGGTCGTCGCGGCTGCGCTCGCCGAGCGAGGCGCGTAACTTCCGTCTTTCTGGCGGGTAGATACCGCCATGTGGAGTCTTCGCCTCCGAATCATCCTTGCCGGTAGCCTGATCGCGCTCGCCGCCTTCGGGGCGGCGCGTGCGAGCGCTACCTCTGCACCGGTCGTTCTCGTTCCGATCTCCGGGTCGGTCGATCGAGGGACCGAACAGCTCGTCCTCCGCGCGATCGCTCTCGCCGCGAGCACGCACGCCCGTGCGCTCGTGCTCGATATCAACAGCGCCGGCGGGCTCGACAGCGTTCTCGCGCCGATCCGCACGGCGATTCGGAACGCACCGCTTCCGACGCTCGCATACGTCTCCGGACACGCCTATAACAGTGCCTCGCTCATCGCGCTCGCCGCGCGGCGCGTCCTCCTCGCGCCCGACGCTACGATCTCCACGCCCGCGACTGCGAGCAGCAGCGGAATCCTCGTGCTCGATAGCGCGGAGGCCGTCCAAGCGCATATCGCAGCGGGAATCGCCCCGACGTTGCAGGATGCTCTGTCGAGCGAACGGTTGGGAACCGCTCCCGTCGTGGAGGTTCCGATCACGCTCGCGGAGCGCATCGCCGGTTTCGTCAGCGAACCGCTCGTCGCCGGGATCCTCATCGGCCTCGGTTTGCTCGGCCTGCTGGTCGAGATGCAAACGCTGCACGGGCTCGCGGGATTTATCGGCATCGCCGCGCTCGCGATCTATTTTAGCTCGCAGCTCTTTTCGGGCTTCGCCGACTGGCTCGTTGCACTCGTTGCAATCCTCGGCGTGATCGGCATCCTCTGGGAGCTCCATGTCGTACCGGGACATACGCTCCCCGGCGCCCTCGGAGCGCTCTTGCTCCTCGGTGCGCTGCTCTTTTCTTTCGGAACGCCGTACCTCATCGCCGGCGTCGAAGCGCTCGCGACGGCGATCGTGCTCGCAACGATCGGCTTCACGATGGCGCTCCGCGCCTTTCCGGAGAATGCCTGGAGCTCGCGGCTTGCGCTTGCGGCGGTACAGGGTCCGGATTTCGTCACCGCGCCGAACCGCTTCGATCTGCTGGGAAAGAGCGGGATGGCGCTGACCTACCTCCGGCCTGCCGGTCATGGCCTCTTCGACGGCGAACGCGTCGACGTGTTGACCGAGGGCGAGTTTATCGCCGCCGGGACGCCGATTCGCGTGACGCGCGTCGAAGGGGCACGCATCTTTGTCGAACCGATACCCTTCCCCCGTGAAAGGATTACTTCATGATTGCGGTCAGCGCAGCGGTCCTCATTTTCGTCGCGGTAATTTTGTTCTTTGTCTTTCTCTACTATTTTCCGCTGGGCTTGTGGATTCGCACGATCGCCGCCGGCGTTCCTCTGGGAATTATTTCTTTGGTGCGCATGCGCCTGATCGGCATTCCGCCGGGCGTTATCGTGACGAATTACGTGCGTGCGCGCAAGGCCGGTCTCGACCTGTATGTCGACCAGATGCAGTCGCATTATCTCGCGGGCGGAAACGTCGAAAACGTGACGTTGGCGATGATCGCCGCGCAGCGCGCGCAGATTCCGTTGGAGTGGCAGCGTGCCGCCGCGATCGATCTTGCCGGTCGCAATGTCGTCGAGGCGCTGCAGATGTCGGTCAACCCGAAGGTGATCGAGACGCCGACTTTCCAAGGCGTCGCACAGAACGGTATTCAGCTCAACGTCAAGGCACGCGTAACGGTACGCAGCAATCTCGACCGGTATGTCGGCGGCGCCGGCGAGCCGACGATCATCGCACGCGTGGGTGAAGGCGTCGTTGCCGCCGTCGGTGCCGCCGTCGATCACAAAGAGGTCCTCGAATATCCCGATCGCATCAGCAAAGCGGTGCTCAGCAAAGGGCTCGATGCCGGAACGGCGTTTGAGATCGTTTCGATCGATATCGCCGATGTCGACGTCGGTAAGAACATCGGCGCAGAACTGCAAACGAGCCAGGCCGAAGCCGATCGACGGATCGCTCAAGCGAAGGCCGCCGAACGGCAGTATGCCGCGATGGCCTCCGAGCAGGAGCAGAAAGCCGAAACGCAGGCGATGCGCGCGCGCGTCGTCGAGGCGGAGGCCTCGATCCCCGCGGCGATCGCCGCGGCTTTCAAGAGCGGGAACCTCGGCGTGATGGATTACTATCGCTTGAAGAATATTCAGGCAGACACCGAGATGCGTGGTTCGATCGGCGGTTCGACCGGCGATCAGAGCAGCGCACCGCCGACGCCGCCGCAGAAGTAAGCGATGCACCTTCGCGATTTCGGCGCGCTGCTCTGGGCGCTGGTCGTCATGGTCGGCGTTGTCTCCAGTGTGATCAAGGCGGCGGGCAAGGCGAAGGTACCCTCGGCGGCGCGTCTCGGCGAGCCGCTCCCGCAGGCGCCGAATGTGGCCGCGGCCGCTCCGAAACAGCGGCGCTCCGTTGCCGTGAAGCCCGGCGTGGCAGCTTCGCTCGCGACCGCCGATATGGCGTATCGCAGCTTACTCGCCGCGCCGGTTCCGGAGCCGGCCGCCGAGCCGGCGGAGCAGCCCGCGATGACGCCGCCCATCGCCTCCTTTGCCGATCTCGCTCCGGCGGTGCCGTCGCAGCCCTCGCCGGCTCGGGGGCGGCGCACCGATTGGGCACGCGGCGTCGTGGTTGCGGAAATGCTCGCCCCACCCCTCGCCATGCGGGAGAGCGGCCCTCCCACGTGGTAGGGAAGCTGCGGAGTGACTGAAGCGTTCTGAATAACCTCGACCGTCGTACCATCGCACTCGATTCGCTCGGCGAACGGGTGCGGCTCTTCGGGGCGTTCGATGCAAATTTGGCGGCGATCGAAGAGCGCTGCGGAGTTCGCTGTTTCGTCGATGGTGAATCGCTGGTGCTCGCCGGTGCGGCCGGGAAGACCGAGCGTGCCGAACAGGCGGTGCGCGCGTTGTTGGTCTCGGCGTTGCGCGGCGAACAGATGACCCCCGACGATGTCGCACTCGCCGTCGCCGATGCCGACCTCCCCGCGGCGGTCGCCGCAATGTTGCCGGCAACGCTTTTGCGCAGCAAGCGCGGCCGCGAGATACGGGCGCGAACGGCGGGGCAGCGCAGTTTCGTCGAAGCGATCGAACGGCACGCGCTGACGATCTGCATCGGCCCTGCGGGAACCGGAAAAACCTTCCTCGCTATTGCCATGGCGCTGCGCGCCCTGCGCGACCGAAACGTCTCGCGAATCGTTCTCACGCGACCGGCGGTTGAAGCGGGCGAACGCCTCGGCTTTCTTCCCGGAGATCTCAAGGAAAAGATCGACCCCTATCTGCGCCCGCTCTACGACGCGATCGACGAATTGCTCGACGAAAGCACGGCGGCAAAATATATCGAACGCGGTGTTATCGAGGTCGCCCCGATCGCCTATATGCGCGGGCGCACGTTGGCCAATGCCTTCGTGATCGTCGATGAAGCGCAGAATGCCGGTCCGGAGCAACTCAAAATGCTGCTGACGCGCATCGGTGCGGGTTCGCAAATGGTGGTCGTCGGCGACGCGACGCAGGTCGATCTCCCCTCGGGGGCGCGCAGCGGACTTCGCGACGCAGCGCGACGTCTCAAGGGTGTCGAGGAGGTCGCGGTGATCGATCTCGACGGTGCCGACGTCGTGCGTAGGCCGCTCGTCGCGCGCATTATCCGTGCCTACGAAACGCCCTCGTGATCCACTATCGCAATACCGTTCCCAAGAGCGGCATCGACGCGCGCGCGGTCAAGCGCGTTGCCTCGCAGTTGCTCGCGGCGATCGGAAAGAGCGATGCTTCGCTCTCGCTGAGTTTCGTGAACGATGTCGCCATCGCTCGCCTGAACGCACGACATCGTGGGAAAAATAAACCGACCGACGTGCTGAGTTTCCCGCTCGATCCCGACCCGACGATGCCCGGTGAAGAGCTGCTCGGCGATATCGTCATCGCCGTTCCGACCGCGATGCGACAGGCCGCGCAATACGACGCGCCGCTGCAACGCGAGATCGAACGGCTGTTAATACACGGCCTCTTACACCTGCTCGGGCACGACCATGAAGAGCCGGAGGAGCGCGATGCGATGATCGCGCAAGAACGACGGCTCGCGGCCGCAATCGGCATGCCTTGGCCGTACGACACATGAGCGGACGACCGTTGCCCGAGCGCCTCCAACGCTTCCTGCGCTCGTTCGGCCATGCCGTCGAAGGGATCGTGTACGCCGCCCGCACGCAGCCGAATCTGCGCGTGCATTTGCTCGTTGCAGTGGCGGTTCTCGCAGCGACGCTGTTCGTGAACCTGCAACGTGGCGAGACGATTGCCGTCGTCGTGCTTATCGCGGTGGTCATCGCGATGGAATTGATGAATACGGCGATTGAATCGGTGGTCGATTTGCTGACCGCGACCCATCACCCGCTGGCAAAGAGTGCCAAAGACGCTGCGGCAGGGGCCGTCTTTATCGTTGCGCTCGCCGCCGTGGTCGTCGGCGCGTTGGTCTTTCTGCCGATGTTTCGGCTTCCCGTCGATATCATCGTCGCGGTGTTGGCAATCGTCGCCATTCTCACGCTCTTCGGGAAAGCACTCGCACCGGCAAACGGCTCGCCGCTCCACGGCGGGGCGATATCCGGGCACGCCTCGCTTGCGTTCGCCGCAGCGACCCTGCTCGCGCTGCTGGTACGGCAACCGATACCTATCGTTCTCGCCTACCTCGTCGCCGTGCTCGTCGCGCAATCGCGCGTCGAGGGCGGTATCCACACGTGGCCCGAGGTCATGCGCGGCGCGTTACTCGGGACGGCGGTGACGCTGCTGATCGGAGGCGCGGTCCATGGACATCTCGTGCTATAATGGGCGCGCTTTGAACGACCCTCCCTCACGAAGTCGTAGCGCGCGATGATGCTCGACCTCCAGAACGACTGGCTCTGGTTTGCAGCGATCGTCGTGCTCGTGCTTCTCGCCGCATTTTTCGCTGCATCGGAGGGAGCGCTGATATCGATCTCGCGCCTGCGAGCCCTTTCCATGCAGGAGAAGGGCTTGGCTCGGGCGCGCGACGTGCTGCTACTCGTCGAGGATCGCCAACGCTTCCTCACGACGGTGCTGGTCGCCAATACCTTGGTGCTCTTGGGAGCGGAGTCGCTGGCTACGTGGCTTGCCATCGAACTCGGTATCCCGCAGGCGGCGTTAGTGGCGACCCTTGTCATGGCGCTTTTGGTACTGCTGTTCGGGGAGATCATCCCTAAAACCATTGCCGTCGCCGACAGCGAGCGCTGGGCGGTGCGACTGGCGATGCCGATGCGGGCGGTCGCCTGGGTACTCTCGCCGTTCGTTCGCCTCATGCTCTGGATTACGGTCTTCTTGCTGCGGCCGTTCGGAATCGATCGCCGCAGTTCGTTGTTCGTCACCGAAGAGGATATTCGCACGCTCGTCGATGTCGGAGCGGAGCAGCGCGTCATCGAAGAAGAAGAGCGCGAGATGATCCATTCGGTGATCGAATTCGGCGATACGATCGTGCGCGAAGTGATGACCCCGCGCCCGTCGATGGTCGCTATCTCCGTCGACGATTCAGCGCGCCGCGCGCTCGACGTCGTTATTGCGGAGGGGTATTCGAAGTTACCGGTCTTCGAAGAATCGCGCGACGACATCGTCGGCGTCGTCCACGATCGCGAATTGCTCGTTGCGCTCGCAAACGGAACGCTCGCTCAACAGTCGTTGCGTGCGTTTATGCGCCCGGCGGTTCACGTTCCCGAAACGAAGAAGATCGCCGAACTCTTGCGCGAGATGCAGCGCGATAAGTTTTCGATGGCGATCGTCGTGGACGAATACGGCGGGACCGCCGGAATCGTCACGATGGAAGATCTTCTCGAAGAGATCGTCGGCGAGATTCGGGACGAGCACGACGAAGACGAACAGGAGCCGATTCACGTCGTCACCGATGGTGAGGCGGTGGTCGAGGCGGCGACGAATATCGAAGATGTCAACGCAAAGCTCGGTACCGATCTGCCCACCGAGGAGTTCGAAACGATCGGCGGATATACGGTGGGGCTCTTCGGGAGATTACCGGGCGAGGGGGAAGAGGTCGTCGCCGATCCCGAGACGCGATTACGGGTCGATCGTTTGCGTCGTCGGCGTATTCTCTCGGTGCGTATTTTCTATAACGGAAAGAGCGAGTCGGAGCGCTCGGACAATGCTCTCGTCTGAACGCATCGCCGAGCTCGTCGGTGAGGCGATGCGAGCGCGCGAGCACGCGTATGCGCCGTACTCCGCCTTCCCGGTCGGTGCAGCACTCCTCCTCGATTCCGGTGCGATCGTGACGGCGGCAAACGTCGAGAACGCCAGCTTCGGGCTTTCGATCTGCGCCGAACGTGCGGCGGTAGTGCGCGCCGTCGCGCAGGGATCGCGACGATATCTCGCCGTTGTGGTCGTCGGGCCGAAGGAACTCGATCTCACCCCATGCGGCGCGTGCAGGCAATTTCTCTCGGAATTCGGGCTCGATATTACGGTCGTCACCATGCGCGGCGGAGAGCCGAGGGTGCAGAGTTTGCGCGATTTGCTCCCCGATGCGTTCGACGCCGAATCGCTACCATGAGCGGCGAGGAACGGAGTTACCGGGCCGAAGGGATCGTGCTCGGCGCGCGCGCGCTCGGCGAGGCCGATCGCATCGTTCGCTTTCTGACGCGCGAACACGGGAAACTCGATGCGGTTGCAAAAGGGGCGCGTCGCCCGAAAAGCCGCATCGGTGGGCGCTTGGAGCCGGCCGGGCGGGTGGAGATGATGTTACATCGGGGGCGCTCGCTCGACGTCGTCGTTTCGGTCGAGGAACGCTCGCGGCGTTGGGCCGCTCTGGTCGAGCCGGAACGTCTTGCCGTTGCCTCGCTCGCGCTCGAACGCGTCGACGTCTTATGCGAGCCTGGAGAGCCGGTGCCGGAGATCTTCGCTCTGCTCGATGCAACGATCGAGGCGATCGCGAAAAGCGAACGTCCGCATCGTTTCATCGCCCGTTTCTCGCTCCGACTTCTCGATCTCCTCGGCTCGATGCCGCCGGCGGATCGCTGTTGCCTCTGCGGCGATCCGCTCGAGGATCGCAGTTGGCTCGATGCGAGCGAGGGCGGGATGCTCGACGCGAAATGCCGCCGTCCGCACCGCGAAGAAATCGCGCTGGATCCTGAAGATCGGATCAATTTCGCCGCGCTGGGGCGAGAACGCGGCGCCGGAGCCGCAGTTGAGGCGCGCCCGCAGGCAGCCGCGGCGATCGAGGCACTGATCGCCCATTACTGCGCGCGCCCGCTGCGCGTCAGCGCGCTTCCGGGATATGCATTCGGCTCGCTATGAGCGCACTCGCACTCGACGTCGGTAGCAAGCGCATCGGCGTTGCCCTCGGGGATCCATCGGAGACGTTTGCGTTCCCGTTGCCGACGATCGAGCGCACGAATCTGCGCGCCGATATCGAGCGTATTCGTGCGCTGGTCGAGGAGCACGGCGTTCGCGATCTCGTCATCGGCGATCCCATCGCGCTCGATGGTAGCCGCAAACTCGCCGCCGAGAAGATCGATGCCTTCGTCGCGCAACTTCAACGGGCGATCTCCGTGCCGATTCATCGCATCGACGAACGGATGACCAGCGCGCAGGCGAATAAGGCACTCATCGCGGCCGACCTTTCGCGCGAGCGGCGGAAGCGGAGCGTCGATGCATTTGCGGCGGTCCTCATCCTGGAGAGCTATCAAGCACGCCGCCGCCGAGAGCGGGAGCACTCGACGTAGATGCGTTTTCGCTCCGTTCTCTTTTCGCTCGTAGCGATCGCTCTGTCGTGTTTGGTCGCCTATGGGGCGTACGGATTACTGGGCGATCGGGGCTTGCCCTTGCGAAAGACCACCGTGCTTATCGCACCCGGAAGCGATTTCGATAGCATCGTCGCATCGCTGGTTCGCTCCGGCGTCACGCGCCATCCTTGGCTGCTGCGAGCGCTCGCGCGGGTCCGGGGTGCCAGCGCGGAGATTCGCGCCGGGCGCTATCGCTTTCAGGCGCACCTCGATACCGCGGCACTACTCGATCGCTTGCTCGCCGGTGGACGCAACTCGATTCGGGTGACGATTCCCGAAGGCTTCACGGATCGTCAGATCGCACAACGGCTCGCTCGACATGGGCTCGGCGACGCGACGACCTTGGAACGCGCCTTCAAAGACGATACTGCCGTTATCGACGGCGTGCGCATCACCGGGCTTGAGGGGTTTCTTTTCCCGGACACCTACTTGATTCCGATCGCTGCGACGCCCGAAGCGATCGAAGCGCAGATGCTCGCACGTTTCCGCCAAGAGCTGCCTGCCGACGCGCTCGAGCGTGCGAAGCGATTGCACGTCTCGCTCGTCGGTGCGATAACGATCGCCTCGATGATCGAGCGCGAAGCGAAGATCGATCGCGACCGTCCGTTGATCGCAAGCGTCATCTACAATCGCTTACGCTTGGGGATGCCGTTACAGATCGATGCGACGATCGAATACGCGTTGCCGCATCATCGCAGCTCGCTGACCTATGCCGATCTTCGCGTACGCTCGCCGTATAATACGTACTTGCACTCGGGGTTACCGCCCGGGCCGATCGCCAACCCGGGGGGCGCCTCGATCGAGGCCGCTTTCCACCCGGCCAAGACTGATTTTCTTTATTATGTCGCGAAGGGGGACGGGAGTCACGTTTTCGCCGCAACGCTCGCCGAGCAGACGGCGAATATCGCCCGCTACGAACGATAGGAGAGGTTATGTCCGACCATAACAGCCCCGCCCCGAGCAAACCCCTCGAACTGAAGGAACTTCTCACCATCGAGACCGACGACGGGCGCTCGCTGGAATTTGAAGTCGTCGGCACGCTTGCCGACGAGGAGAGCGGCGAGACCTATGCAGTGCTCGTTCACGGCAGCGACGAGGGCGAGGGTGAGGAAGAAGCCGAGTTCATCGTGACCGACAGCGTCGGCAACCTCCTCGAAGACGACGAGCTCGCGCAGGAAATCCTTGACGAGTTTTTGCTCTTTGCCGAGGAATCCGACGAAGGTGTTACCGAGTAACCGTCATTACGCGGTGGTGCTCACCGCGTTCCGGCTCTATGCCGGGTTCTTTTGGCTCGCCTACGGGATCGAGAAGTTTCTCCATCCCGCCACGTTCTTGCCGCCGACCGGGCTGATGGCGACCTACCTCGCGCAGGCTGTGGCGCACACCTCCGGAGCCTATCACGGCTTCTTGGTGGGAGTTGTCGTGCCGCACGAACGGCTCTTCGCCGAACTCGTCCGTTCGGGTGAGGTTTTGGTGGGGTGCGCCCTCGCACTCGGGATATTCACCCGCTTTGCCGGCGGAGTCGGAATCCTCCTCGGCCTGAACTACCTCGCTTCGAAGGGCGGGCTCGGTTCTGTCGCCGCCTGGACCGGGATCGACGGCTTTTCGATCGTCCTCAGCGCACTCTGCTTGCTGCTACCGCTCGGCCGCCCGCTCGGCGTCGATGCAATCCTCTACGCGCTTCGCCCACGCCCTGCCACCGCGCCGGCCGCGCACGCTGCGGCGACAGCTCCGATCGAGGCAGAGTTCGTCGAAGAACCACCGCTCGAAGAGGCGAGCGCGCCCCGCGAGTGAGTTTCTGCCAAAGAGATAGGTGAGCGGTGCGCGGTCGTGGTATAGTCTGCGGCGCCGCGATGGAGAGATGGCCGAGCGGCTGAAGGCGGCGGTTTGCTAAACCGTTATACGATGTCAAGTCGTATCGAGGGTTCGAATCCCTCTCTCTCCGAATCCACTCCCCGCAGAGAGCAGGGATAGGAAAAGCCGGCCGCGTATCATGGGCGGTCGTCTCAGGCGGCGATGTGCGGTCGTAGCTCAATTGGATAGAGCAACAGGCTACGAACTTGTAGGTTGGGGGTTCGAGTCCCTCCGACCGCAGATCAATCAACGAAGGCGAGCACGTGCGTGCTCGCCTTCGTTGCCGGTACTGTGCGGCACTGCGATCGCTCGTTCTCGACCTTCCCCCTTGAACCTCGGGCGGGGGGCTGGTAGAGTACGTTGTCGTATCTCCGGTTATGAACCGATCACGGCTCGGTAGCTCAGCGGTAGAGCAGGGGACTCATAAGCCCTTGGTCGGGTGTTCAAATCACCCCCGAGTCAATTTAACGGGGAGCGGTCGCCCTCGCGGCGGCCGCGCCTTCGTGTCATAGGGGAGATCAGGCGATGTCAACGATTCCATGCGACTTCTGTCCGCATCCCGTCGATCGCTCGCAGATGGAAGAGATCGAACTCTCGCATTACGTCCCGGACAGCTCCGGCGACGATCTCGCTTATGCGCGCACCTATTTCTTCGGACATCCCGATTGCGTGCGCAAATTCTATCGTGGCCTCGTCGATCATAAACTCGATCTTTTCAAACATATTCCCAGCCCCGGCGTACCGCCGGAGGCCGGGTAGGGACGACGCGCCTGCGCCCGTAGCTCAGCTGGATAGAGCGCTGCCCTCCGAAGGCAGAGGCCGGGGGTTCGAATCCCTCCGGGCGCGAGAATCTTCATGACCGACCGCGAGTACATGCAGCGAGCGATCGAACTCGCCTCGTTCGCCGAACGTGAGGGCGACGTCCCGGTCGGCGCCGTCCTCTGCGTCGGGGACCTCACGATCGAACGTTGGAACCGCAAAGAGGCGACAAATGACGCAACCGCTCACGCGGAGCTGTTGGCGATCGTCGAAGCGTCGCGCGTTCTCGGGCGTTGGCGTCTGCACGACGCGACGCTCTATTGCACGAAGGAACCCTGCGTTATGTGCGCCGGCGCGATCGTCGCGGCGCGCGTCGGGCGCGTCGTCTACGCGGCGAGCGATCCCAAAGGTGGTGCCGACGGTGGGACGTTCGAAATTCTTCGGTCGCCGAAGACCAATCATCGCCCCGAGGTACTCGTCGGGCTAATGGAGGAAGAGGCTTCCGCGCAACTCGTGGCATTCTTTCGCGCTCGCCGGGAAGGGAATCGCGGCGCGTCGGGGTAGTACGGGCGGCGCAACCGCACCGCAATACGGAGAGGTGGTCGAGTGGTTGAAGGCACCCGCCTCGAAAGCGGGCAGACGTGATGAGCGTCTCGAGAGTTCGAATCTCTCCCTCTCCGCCACGTTCAACATGGAGCACCCCGCTCGCCGGATACGGCTCGGGGTGTTTCGTTCTTATGCGGCCGCCGGCCGGGCGAGGTGAAAACCTTGGACGAAATCGACGCCGCGCTCGGCGACCCACGCGAGTTCTTCGGCCGTCTCGATTCCCTCGGCAATAATCGAGAGGTCGAGTTCCTTCGCCATTTCGATCAATCGGTGCGCGAGCGTTGCTTTGAATGGATCGAGATGAATCTCCGAGATGAGTTCGATATCGAGTTTTACGTAGTCGGGGCGCAGAAGCCCGAGCATCGTCAGGGATGAAAAACCGGAACCGAGATCGTCGAGCGCGACGGCGACGCCGCGTTCGCGATAGAAATCGAGCACGCGCCGAAGATGTTCGATATCGGCGATGCGCTCGCTCTCGACAACCTCCATCACCACGCGGTCGTAGGCGATTCCGTTGCGATCTAAAGCGGCAAAGGTTGTCGCCAGGCAGGCGACCGGGTCGTAGATCGACGAGGGGAGGAAATTCATGAAGAGCTTACCGTCGAAATGCGCCGATGCAAATGCGTCGATCGCTCCTTCGCGAGCGATGCGGTCGAGCGCGGGTGCGAGCCGCATCTCTTGCGCGACGGAAAAAATGCGGTCGATCGGCATCTGCGGATCGGCGATCCGCAAGAGCGCTTCCCGTGCAAAGATGCGCGTTGGTTCGGCGGCATGAAAGATCGGTTGAAAATGCGTGGAGAACGCGCTGGTGGAGATCGCTCGCTCGAGCCAAGCATATTTCACCCGACGATGTAAGACCGAGAACGGAATGCTCTCGAACGCACGGTCGAGGCTGAGCTCCTCGTTGTGGCCTAACAACAATGCATGCAGGCTCTCCGATTCGATCGCCGTAACGCTTTCGGCGAGCGCGAGAATCTGTGCGCGCAATCCTTCTTCGGAATCGGTGATGCGCATCCACGAACGTTCGGGAACGGCATGAGGAAGCGCGTCGGCGATCTTTGCGCGAAGGTGGTCGTTTTCGGTCCGCAGGAGCAAGACCGTGCGTTGGCTGAGCGTCGGTTCGATCGGGCGTCGGCATTCGCAACTCATGGCGACCCGATAAGTTCCGCATACGAGGGCTTCCCCCCGCAGAACGGATGGTTTTCGCAATCGGATCGCCAAGCGGAAAAGGATGAAGAGATCGTTCGTGTTGCTCTCGACCCTGCTCGTCGCGCTCGCGGGCGCCGGGAGAGAAGCGCCGACGTTGGGATCGATTCCCTGGCGGTCGGTCGGCCCGGCGATCTCCGGTGGGCGCGCAAGCAGCGTCGCGGGGAGCAACGTCGACCCCATGCTGGTCTTGCTCGGCAGCGCGGGCGGCGGCCTCTGGCGCAGCGACGACGGAGGCTTGCACTTCCGGCCGATCTTCGATCGCGAACCGGTCAGCGCGATCGGTGCCGTGGCGATCGATCCTGCAAACGCGGCGACGATTTGGGTCGGCACGGGTGAAGCAAATCCGCGCAACGACGTTATTTTAGGAGATGGACTCTATCGCAGCACGAACGCCGGTGCGAGTTGGGTGCGATCGCTCGCGCTTCCGCAGAGTTCGATCTCGACGATTCTCGTCGATCCCACGAACCCCGCGCACGTCGTCGTCGGCGTGCTCGGAAACCCGTTTGCAGCTTCGAACGATCGCGGGATCTACGTCACGGAAAATAGCGGTGCAACCTGGCGGCACACGTTCTTTCTCGACGGGCGGACCGGCATTTCGGATATGGCGATGAACCCAAAGAATCCCCGTGAGATTCTCGCCGGCGCCTGGACGATGCGTCGAACGGGCTGGAGTCTTCATAGCGGCGGACCGCTCGATGGGCTCTATCGTTCGGTCGACGGTGGCGCCACGTGGCAGCGCGTGCAGGCACCGGGCTTACCGCGCGGGCCGTTGGGACGCATCGCCATCGCGTTTGCACCCTCGAACCCCGCGCGTATCTATGCACTTTTGCAATCGCGCAAGGGGCTGCTCTGGCGTTCCAGCGACGGCGGCGCGCATTGGAGAAACATTAGTAACGATTCGACGATCGACGAGCGCCCGTTTTATTTCTCGCATCTGACGGTCGATCCACAGAATGAAAACCATCTTTGGTCGGCTTCGGTCCATCTGACCGAGAGCAGCGATGGTGGGCTGCATTGGCATATTACGGGGCACGGAACGCACGGCGACCATCACGATATGTGGATCTCCTCCGACGGTGTGCGCATTCTCGAAGCCGACGACGGCGGGCTGGCAATGAGCAACGACCGCGGGAAGCGCTGGCTCTGGCGTAAGACCCTGCCGATCTCGCAACTCTATCGTGTCGGCGTCGGAAACGGCTGGAATTACCGCGCCTGCGTGCCGCTCCAAGATAACGGGATCTATTGCGCGCACGTCGCGATGCCCGACCCGAGCGGCTTTTCTTCGAGCGCGTGGCGCAGCGTCGGCGGCGGCGACGGCACGGCCGCCTATCCGGACCCGAGCGACCCCAATCTTGTGTGGACGACCTCTGCCGGCGGCAACTACGACACGACGCTGCAATCGGTCGATCTCGCCACTGGCGAGACGCGCGATCTCTCGCCGTACGTTCGCGATCAGAATGTCGTTCCGCCCGCCGAGTTACGGTACCGCTTTAATTGGGAGACGCCGCTGGCGTTCGATCCCTTCGATCCGCATCGACTCTACACCGCCGGAAACGTGCTGTTCGCCACGACCGATCGCGGCATGCATTGGCAGGTGGAGAGCCCCGATCTTACGCTCCACGATCTCGCGCACGAGCGAATGACCGGCGGGCTCACACTCGACGGCACCGGCGCGGAGACCAGCGACACGATCCTGACGATCGTGCCTTCGTCGCTGCGGCGTGGGGAGATCTGGATCGGCACCGATGATGGGCTGATCCAACTCACGCGCGATGGTGGCAAGCACTGGTCGAACGTCACCCCGAAGGGCGCCGTTCGCTTCGGACGCTTCGCCTCGATCGCGCTTTCGCCGCGGAAAGCCGGGTGGGCGTATGCGATCGAAGATGCCCATATGCTCGGCGATGCGCGCCCATACGTTTTTCGAACCACCGATTACGGCGCCCACTGGACCCGCATCGATCGCGGATTGCCGCTCGAATCCGCGCGGTGTATCACGGTGGACCCACGTACCTCCGGGCTGCTCTATCTTGGTATGGAGCGCGGCATCGAAGCGTCGTGGGACCGCGGCGCGCACTGGAGGCGCATCAACGATGCGATGCCGGCGGTGTCGGTGCGTGCGATCGTCGTTCAGCCGGATCGCAACGATCTTCTCGTCGCAACGCACGGCCGCGGACTCTACGTTCTCGACGATGCCGCCGCACTGCAGGGTTTCGCGCGTGCGGCGCGTCGCGGGGTCGCGTTCTTTCCCCCGCGCAAAGCCTATTTGCTGAACGACGTTTCCTGGTGGAACACGCGCGCCGATGGTGCCTCGGCGCCGTACGGGGCGATCTTTTCCTATTATCAGTCCACAGCGAGCGCTAAAGCTCCGACGATCGAGATCGACGACGCGAAGGGACGAGCGATCCGCCATCTCGACGATCTCGCGAACGGCGCAGGCATCCACCGTGTGATTTGGGATCTCAGCGAGGATCCCCCGGTTCCGTGGAAACGTGCTCCGCGTTGGAACCGCGGCTATTCCGGCGGCGCCTCGGTGGTGCCGGGAATCTATACCGTGAAACTCACGATTCAGGGGCGCACGCTCTCGCGCCGTCTCATCGTTGCCGCCGACCCGCGCATGCATGCTCCGCTCGCCGCATATCGCGCCGCGCAGCAAGCCACGCGAAGCGCCTTTGCAATGCTTTCGCAGATCGACGTCGCTCTCAACGCGCTCGATGCACGTCAGGCGACGATCGAAGCGATGGCACCGAGCGCGCGGCGTACGGCGTTGCTTGCACGAATTGTCGCCTTACGAGCGAGCCTGACGTCGAGTCCGCATGCCGACCAAGACGACGATTTTCTCCGCGATCGGTTACGCGAGCGCGTCCAAACCGAGATCGGATCGCTACAAACCTCTTTCGTCAGCCCAACCGCCGAACAGTTGCGGGAGAATGCGCTCTTAGCTCGATTGACCGCGCGTCGTGTCGGCCGCGTTAAGGCGTGGCTTGCGGGCGCGGGCTCCCCAGCAGCGCGGGGTCGGGAGCGGTCGTCGGAAAGGTAAACTCATCGTATCGGGTGACGGCGCGAACGTTAAACGAGAATCCAAGCGCGCGTTCGGTCGCGGAAAAGACGCCGCGCACGATGACCCAATAGCCGTCGATGCTCCGATAGGTGAGACCGATGCGCATATCGCTGCGACTGTCGCTGAGGACGATATGCGACGGCAACCCGGTCGCCGGATCGACTTGTACCTCGCTCGGGTACATGCCCGTGTCGAGCGGTGTCGGCGCGATCAGCAGATGCGGGGCATCGGGCGTCGAGTCGGGCGCATAGGCCGGAGCGAGAAAACTGATGTAGGGGACGACGACGTCGACGTTGGGATCGGGTGTCGGGATCGGAAAGACGATCGGGGTTCCGCGTTTGAGGGTGATCGAGATCGCCTTGAGATTCGCGTAGTACGAAAACGTAAAACTCGAAAATGGATCGAAATACGGAACGATCGGAAACGCTTCGCCGGTACGCGTCGCGCCTTGGGGAAGGTCGTGCATGATCGCAAAATTATCGGCGTTGCGAACTGCAACGCTCCGATCGATCTCTTGCGATCGTCCAAGCGATGGAACCGTGACGCTCGTTCGCTCGCGATAGGTGATATAGGCCGGCGGCCGGGCGCTATACGCCGCGGCCGTGCGGTTGATTAGAAGCGCGAGCGCAAGGTCGGCACCGATCATCGGCTCTCTCTTCGGCAGAGGAGCCGCGCCCCCCGGTACCGCACTCTCTTCGGCGTGAAGAGAGAGGATCGTGCCGCCCTCGACGCTCGCGTGATCGAATGGAGACGAGCGATTCATCGTCGCCCCGAACTTGGTTTTCAAGAGTTCGAGACGCAGGCGCTAATCGAACGCGAGCTCGACAGCCTCGGCATCGAACATCGACGTGCGGCAAAAACCGGCATCGTTGCCGTTCTTCGTGGTGCCTTACCGGGGCATACCGTCGCACTCCGTGCTGATATGGATGCGCTCCCGATCGCCGAACGGAGCGGGCTCCCGTTTGCATCGGAGATTCCCGACGTCATGCATGCATGCGGCCACGACGCGCATGTTGCGATGTTGCTCGGAGCCGCGACGATCCTGCAAGCGCGGTGCGCGGAGTTGCACGGTCAGGTGGTGCTGCTTTTTCAGCCCGCAGAAGAAGGACCCGGCGGAGCGGCACCGATGATCGCCGAGGGCGCGCTGGAAAATCCGCGCGTTGAATGCGCGGCGATGCTCCATGTGGACGTGCGCTTGACGACCGGGACGATCGGCGTGACGCCCGGGCCGGTCAACGCCTCCGCAGATGAATTCACGCTGCGCATTCTCGGCCGCGGCGGGCACGGTGCGTACCCGCACACCGGAGTCGATGCCATCGTCGCGGCATCGGCGGTCGTCTCGGCGCTCCAAAGCATCGTTTCGCGGGAGATCGATCCGCTCGCGTCGGCGGTTGTCACCATCGGGACGATCTCGGGCGGCTATCGCAATAACGCGCTCGCCGACGAAGTGGTGATGACCGGTACGTTGCGCGCGCACGACCCGGCAATTCGCGATGCGCTCGCCGCGCACGTCGAACGCATCGCGCGATCGGTCGCCGAGGGATATGGTGCGCGTGCGCAGCTCGAACTTCGGCGCGGCTATCCTCCGGTCGTCAACGATCTTGCACTCGCACGCACGTTTGCGCCTGTCCTGGCGGGCGAGGCCGGAGTGAAGGTCGTCGAGGCGCCCCCGACGATGGGCGGCGAGGATTTCGCCTATTTCGCCCAGGAGGTGCCGGGGTTATTGATGCGGCTCGGCGTCCGCAACGAAGCGATCGGCGCGGTCCGCTCGGGGCATAGCGCGGAGTTTATCCTCGACGAGGCCGCGCTCGCCCATGGCGTCGATGCCTTGGTCGCCTTCGCGCTGACCTTCGGAGCTGCTGCTCCGATCGCGGAAGAGGAACGCAACCGGTAGTATCTGCGACAAAAGCAGGTACTAGAATTAGTGCTTGCGAAGCTCGGAGCCATGGACGTCTATCGGAACGAAGATCTGCCGCGGGGCTGCGCGCACTTCGAGGCCTCCGTCGACTTGCCGGCGATCCCCGAGGAAGCCTTCGCCCTCATTTGCGCGGTCGAGAAGTGGCCGGTCTGGCTGCCCTTGGTTCGCAGCGCCGAGCGCCGGGGGAGCGAACCTCTCGCGGTCGGTGACGAGATTCTTTTGCGCCTCGGGGAGCCACGCGACGAGGAGCAACTCTTCGAAGTCCGGCGTATCGTCGGGAACCATTGCTTGACGCTCGTCGGTGCCTATTCGACGCGGCGCCGCATCGATTTTCGTTTGGAGCGACAGAGCAGCCGCGCCCGCCTCCGGATGGCGTGGCTCTACCCGACCTATCACGGCGCGATGGGCAGCGCCGTCGACCGCCTGCTCCGAGGGCGGATGGTGGCTTCGTTGCTCGAGCGTGCTGCCCAGCAGTTCCGCGGTTTGCTCGAGGCGAGTCTCGTCGCTTAGCAGTCGTTGACCTGGAGTGCCAAAACCAGTAGAATCAATCTATGCCGCTCTATGATTACCGCTGTTCTTCCTGTGGAACCATTCGCGAGATTCGGCACGGATTCGACGAGCGTGTGAGCGATCCGTGTGCCAGCTGCGGTGGGCAGCTCGTGCGCATTTTTAATCCCGCGCCGATTCTTTTTAAGGGCTCGGGGTTCTACGTCACCGACTCGCGCCCATCGGGGGGCTCCTCGGAGAGCTCCTCCTCGACGGAGAGCACGAGTTCCGGCAGCTCCGGGGAGAGCGCTGCTTGAAGCGTCGCCTAGACGGGCGGTTCGCTCGTCCCTGAATCGGGCGACTCCCACTGCCAGCCGACCCCCGCACCGGGTGCACCAGGCGCCGGGGGCACGGCAAACGGTGGCGGAAAGGGCGCTCCGAAGCTCGGTTCGCCGCTATTCCCCCCCTGGGCCGGTGCCCCAAAGCCCGTCCCCGGCGGCGGTGAAAAGTTTGGCGGCGGCACGAAACTCGGCGCCGGTTGCGCGAAGCCGGGCGGCCCGCCGGGTGGAACGCCGGGCGGGCGCATCGATGTCGGCTCGGATGCGGTAGGTGGCGGAGGCAGCGGCGGAAACTCGTAGCCGTTCTCCGGAGTGATTCGATCCTGTGCGACGATGGCGTCGACGCTTTTTTGTTTCGCTGCGACCGCGTTCGCTGCGAGGCGCTCTTCGAGCAGCGGCGGCCGTGCGGTAAAGAGCGGAGCGGGGAGATCGCCGACCGCGGCGCCGACAAGCACGTTGCGGACCGGGGGAAGTATCTGCGCGTCGGAGCGGCGGGCAATGGCGCGTAATTCTTCGATGATCTCTTCCGGCGCCGCTTCGGCCTTCATCGTATCGAGCAGTAATGCGACCGTGTCACGCAAATATTGCGGCGGCGGCACCTTGGCAAACGCAAACGTGTGTTGCGCGAGTTCGGCCTTTACGCCTTGCATGAGCCGCTTCCAATGGTCGATATTTTGGTAGCGTTCGAAGAGGCCCGAAGTGCGTTTCGCTTGAGCGTAGAGAGCGGCGATCCGTTTCCCTAACGGGTCGGAGGGTGGAGCGGGTTCGACGACGGCGACGCGCGCTGCAACGCGCGCGAGTTCGCCGAGAATCTGCGAATGAAAGAGCGGATCGACTTCGTGAAGGTAGTGGTAGGCGAGTCCGACCTCAAAACTCGCATCGCGCGCCGGAATAACCGACGTGCTGCCGCGCAGCAGCGTGGCACCGATATCGGCATATTCTACGATCGCAAGGTCGCGCGACTCGATGACGGTGACGCTTGCACCGCGTTCGAGTGCCGCGCGCACCGCTCGCGCTTCGTCGCCGTAGCCGCAAATGAGGATGCGCTCTCCGGCGCGCAGGCCGATGGCGTCCCAAATCAGGGCTTCGATATAGCGGGCTTCGGCCTCGAATTCTTGGACCGAATAAACGTAGTCGGAGATCTCCATCACGCTGTTATCCGTTCGAGGCGTTCGAAGAAATCCGGGAAGCTCACGTCGACGTCGTCAAGGGAGTCGACCTCGACCGGGCCGCCCGCGCAACCAAGCATCGCCGCAGCCATCTGAATGCGATGATCTTGGAAGGTATCGATCGTTCCTCCGGTGGCTTTTGGCGAGCCGCCGTCGACGGCAATGCCGTTGGGAAGATCCTCGGCAACGATGCCGACCGCACCTAACAAGCGATGGATCGCGGCGAGCCGATCGGATTCTTTCTCGCGTAGGTCGCGTACTCCGGAGATGACGGTGCGTCCCGGCGCGAACGCTGCGGCAATAGCGAGTAACGGGAGTTCGTCGATCGCGCGCCGCGCACTCTGTGCATCGATCGTCGTTGCGTGCAGCGTCGCATGTTCGACGAAAAGATCGCCGACGGGTTCGCCGTTCCGCTCGCGTTCGTTGCGCCGGGAGATTCGCGCGCCCATCGTCTCGAGCACATCGAGTAGCCCCGTCCGTGTCGGGTTCAAGTTAACATCGCGAATCGTTAGTGCGCTTCCGCGCGCGAGCGTTGCTCCGACGATGAAGAACGCTGCGGCGGAAAAATCACCGGGGACCGGTATCGCGCTCCCGCCGCGTACGACCGGATCGTAGAGGTCGATCTCGCGACCGTTCCACGATATGCCGGCGCCTGCAGCCGCGAGCATGCGTTCGGTATGATCGCGCGTTTCGCGGTCGCCGAAAATTTTGAGCGCCTTTCCGGAGAAGAGTGCGGCGAAAAGTAACGCCGACTTTATTTGCGCCGAAGGCTGAACGAGAATGATCTGTGCAGAGCGATCGTCACTGATTCCGTCAATGTATACCGGAAGCTTGCCTTCGGTGCTAACGATGCGTGCACCGAGTGCGCGGAGGTGTGCGGCGACCGGCTCCATCGGACGAGCCGAGAGCGACGCGTCGCCGACGAAGCGTGCCCGAAGGCCGGCGCCGACGCAAAGACCGAGCAGCATGCGCGCCGTCGAACCGGAATTCATCGCGTCGATATCGCCGATCGGTTCGCGAAGCGCGCCGCCGCGTACCGCGTACCCCTCGCCGTCGACGGCAATCTCCGCTCCGAGCGCCCGGAGCGCTTCGAGGGTCGCGCGCACGTCGCGCCCGGGATTGAGGTTGGAAACGAGCGTTGGGGCGGCTGAGGCCGAGGCAAGAATGAGCGCCCGATGCGAGATCGACTTGTCGCCGGGGAGGGTGATCTCGCCGCGAAGGGGGCGGGGCTCGAAGCGAGTGGAGCGCAAAATCATGGACGTTCGAGGTTCCACGCGGCGCCGGGGCGTTCCGGCACGCCGAGGGAGCAGAAGGCCGGAGCCTTCACGGGCGAATGGGAGGCTTCTCTGCGCTCAGGTATAGATGAGTTCGAAGAAAAACGTCGATAGTATCGGCATGAACGATGTAGCGCTGGATTCATCGAAGTTGCTGGGCGGCTCGCTGCGTGACCTCCAATACGCGCTTGCCGTCGATGCAAGCAAGAGTTTTAGCCGCGCGGCCGCGCGTTGCGGGGTCGCCCAGGCGACCTTGAGCGGGCAGATTCGGCGCCTCGAGGATCGCCTCGGCATCGAACTCTTCGAGCGGGACGGCCGAAACATCCGAACCACGCCGGTCGGGGTGCGTATTCTCGCCGAGGCCCGGCAGGCCGTCGAGGCGATGGCGCGCATCGACGAACTCGCGCGCTTCGCCGCCGATCCGTTCGTCGGCGAGATCCGGCTCGGTGTCATTCCGACGCTTGCGCCCTATCTGCTTCCGCATTTACTCGCGAAGGTGCGCGAGGCTCTGCCGTGCGCGCCGCTAACGATCGTCGAAGACGTCACCGAGCGCGTTACCGAGGCGCTCCGCGAGGGGAAACTCGATGCGTTGTTGCTCGCGAGCGAGCCGGCAACGGACGGCTTCCGCTCCGAGCTGCTCTTCGAGGAACCGTTCTGGCTCGCCGTGAGCGGACGCGCGGCCGGACGCTACCGCGCACCGGTTCGACTCGATGCGATCGATCCCGAGACACTGATTTTGCTTGCCGACGGACACTGTTTGCGCGATCAGGCGCTCGCGCTCTGCGGGGAGCCGCATTTGGCTGTGCGCGTCGGCAGCGATCTGCGTGCCAGCAGCCTTGAGACGGTGCTCAACCTCGTCGCCGCAGAGTACGGCGTGACGATCGTGCCGGCGCTCGCCGTCGCGCGCCTACGGAACGAACACCGCGACGTCGCTTTACTCCCGCTCGTGGGGGGTGCGGCTCGCGAGATTCGCCTGATCTCGCGTCCGTTCGCTCCGCGGCGGCGTGTCCTCGATGCGCTCGCGGCCTTGGTGAGAATCTGCGGTCGGGAGGGCTTGGATTTGGTGGGGAAGGTGGGACTCGAACCCACATGAGTTGCCTCGGCCGCTTTTGAGGCGGCTGCGTCTGCCATTCCGCCACTTCCCCAGGCTCGGCAGGGCGGATGGTTCGCGCCGCG
>JAJYHP010000008.1 GCA_021784715.1 bacterium | reverse complement strand
CGAAATGGATGAGCGAGCGCGCCGACTGCGCGCCGTAGTATTTGTCGGCGGGCACATCGATGGCACCCATAGAGTCGGTCTCTTTGCGCGTCTGAAGCGCGCCGTTGGAGGCGGTGTTGGTGATCGTCATAGCTCCGCTATCTTTGCGCGAACGGGGGGGCGACCGCCTGGACTTAGGTCGCTCGGGGGCTCCGAGAGGCCGCCCGCTTCGGAGCGATCGCGCCTACGTCGCCGAGGATACGCATCTCGACCACTTCGTAGACCGTGAGCGGGAAGCGGGGATCGTGGCGACGAGGGTTGCAGCGCCCGCAGGTCATCGAGCGGCTCGGCAGGCGGCGGCGGAGCGCTTCCATGCCGCAGTGTTCGCAGCGAAAAATATAGCGGGCGCTCGCCTCCTGGAGCGGGCGGACCGTTCCGAGATCGTGATGGATCGACGTGATGCCGCAGCGCTTCATCTTGCGACGAAAGTGCGTGCCGTGCCCGGTCTCCCCGAAGCGCTGATAGCACCACACGTGAATCATTTCGTGCAGGAGCGTCTCCTCAAGGGCCTCGGGATAGCGCCGAAAGTGCTTCGGCGAGAGTTCGATGAGCGCGGGGACGCGATAGGTCGTTCGCCCCGCGCAATTCGAAAAGCGCTCGTTGTAGGCGATCGAGCAGGCCCCGATCTCACCGTCGAAATGCGCGAGATTGAGACGCGCAAAGAGCATCTGCAGGTCGGCTTCGGTCGGCAAGGGAGCGCTCATCTCGGCACGCATTTCGCCGCCGCGTTCGCTCGTTCCGTGCGAGGTGCGCGCGCCGCACGGTCGAACGATGCACGCATGCAATCTCCACCACCAGTGCGGCGCGGGCTTCCGGCGCCGCTGGCCATCGGGCTCTTCGTCGCCTTCGCCGCTATCCTGCTCTTGGTTACCGGCGACTTCATCGCCAAGGGTTTCGACGTGCATGGATCGGTCTTCGGCTCGGGCGGCCCCTCGATGCAGCAGAATGCCGGGAGCGCGGCCGCCGTCCAGGGCGGGCCGCCGCCCGCGGTGATGCTTCAGGTCTCGCAATTAAAGGCGCGGATCGCGAAAGATCCGCACGATGCCGTCGCACTCACCCAACTCGGGGACCTCTATCTCACCTCATCGCAGTTCGCGCGCGCGATTCCGTACTACGAACGCGCGTTAGCGATCGATAAAAGCAACGTCTCGGCGAAGACCGGGCTCGAACAGGCCCGCATCGGTCTGGGGGAGGCGGCGAAAGAGTGATCGCTCTCCTGCGAGCAACGTTGCTCGCACTCTCCTCGACGCTCGCCGTCCTTCCCAACGGTTTCACGTACCTCACTTCGCTCGCCCCACAGATTCGCCAAGATATTCGCTACGCGACGACCGATAATTTCACCGGCGCGCGCGTCCCCGGATACGACGCCCCCACCTGCATTCTCACGACTCCTGCCGCGAAAGCATTGGTCCGCGTCGAGCGAACGCTTCTCGCGCATTATTTGACGTTACGCGTATACGATTGCTATCGTCCCGAGAGCGCGGTCCACGCATTCCTCGCCTGGAGCGAGCGCCCGACCGATCTCCGCAGCGAGGCGCTCTATTATCCCAACGTCCCGAAATCGGAACTGTTCGCACGAGGATATATCTCCGAACGTTCGTCGCATAGCCGGGGCAGTACGGTCGATCTTACCGTCGACGGGCTCGCCATGGGAACGCCGTACGACTATTTCGATCCTCTATCTCGCGGCAACGCGCCGGTTCCCACACAAGCGCGCGCGAACCGCATGTTTTTAGCGATGCTGATGGAGCGCTACGGCTTTAAAGCCTATCCCGAGGAGTGGTGGCACTTCACCCTCGCGCACGAACCGTACCCGAATCGGTCGTTTAATTTCCCGGTGACGGCGCAGCATTAGCGGTAGTCGCGCGAGCGCCGATCGCCCGCGCGATATCGACGACATCTTCGGCATCGAGCGCCAACCCGCTCGAAATCTCTTCGTAGCGTTCGATCGCTTGTTGCGCCAGGTTTCCGGCGGCTCGCTCTTCGCGGATGCGCTTCACCTGCTCGGTCACGGCATGAGCGAGCGCGCTGGTCACTTCGACGCCGCTCGCGGCGAGGCGATCCTCGTTCTCGCGAAGCGTTTGCTCCACCAGCGCGACCCCGGAATGTTTGCCGAAGAGAAACTCGGTATGCGCGCCGACGAGCTCGCTCGGAACCGCCTCGTAGATGCGTCGGTCGATCATGATGCCGTGCGTGTGGATGCCAGATTCGTGCGCGAAGACGCGCGTTCCGACGATCGGTTCGTGCTGCTGCATTGGAACGCCGCTCATGCGTTCCATAAAGCGCGCGAGATCGCGTAATTTGTTATATTTGAAACCGGGGATTTCGATGCCGTACAACTGTCGCATCGCCACGACGTATTCGTGAAGTTTGACGTTGCCGGCGCGTTCCCCGTATCCGTTGGCGGTCACCGAGATCACTTTGAAGCCGCACGCCGTCGCGGTAATGGCGTTGATAGTTCCAAGCCCGTAATCGTTGTGCAAGTGCGCGACGACCGGGATGCCTGTAGGCAGCCCGGCAATAAGGCGCGTTCCGTGTGCGCGCATCCCTTCGGGCGTCAGGCAACCGACGGTATCCGGCCATGCGGGGCGCGTTCCGCCGGCGGCAAGAACGCGATTGTAATATTCGATAAAATATTCGACGTCGCCGCGGCTACCATCTTCGCCGCCGAATTCGATTCGCTCGACGCCGTGCGAACGCGCGTGACGAACCGCATCGCATTGCAATTCGATATTCGCCTCGCGGTAAAACGAGAGCGGGAGCGAGAGCCACTCCGATTCGTCGCGCCCGGCGAACCGCAGCAGCACCTTCCCAACCTTGTATTTGAGGTGGAGATCGCTGCCGCTAGAAAAGATGAAAAACGTAACCTCGCGCGGGTCGACGCCGATCTCGCGGAGCGCGGCCGCCGTAACGTCGATGTCGTTGCGATTGCTCCGACACATTACGAGGATTTCAACGTCGCCGAGCTCTCCGCGCCGTTTCGATTCCATGACGAGTTGAAGCGTGCGGCGGTCGCCCGCCGACGCAGCCGGAAAGCCGACGCTGATAATGTGCAGCCCGATATCGGCGAGCGCCGTCGCTATCTCGAGTTTTTGTTGCGGCGTATAACAGACGCCGGGCATCTGTTCGCCATCGCGGAGCGTCTCGTCGTAGAGGCGGATCTCCGATGGATCGGGGAAATGCACGTCGCGAGTGAAGCGCGTCGGCTCGGCGATAAGCTGCTCGATCGGCTCTTCAAATTTCATGGCTCACCGTACTTCGACGGACGAGGGGGGGCTTCTTCGCGGTCGAAGCATCGTCGCGCATGGAACCTTCTGATCGGCCGCCCGAACAGCCGGAGAAAAAGAAACCGAAAGGCCTGGCGGCGCTGCTCGCCGTGGCCGCCGGCCTCATGGCGAAATTTAAAGGTCTCCTGCTCCTCTTCGTCCACGCCCCGATGCTCCTCGGAAGCCTGAGCTTTCTCGCGACGCTCTGGCTCTACGGCCTCGCGCTCGGGTGGCGTTTCGGCATCATTCTCGCGCTGGTGCTCCTCGCCCACGAACTCGGACATGTCGTAGCCTTCCGCAGCTACGGGCTCGCCGTGCGGGCTCCGGTCTTTTTGCCCTTTATCGGTGCGCTCACGCCGGGCGCTCGCCCGGCGAATGCCGAGGACGGCGCATATATCGCGCTTGCGGGACCGCTCGCGGGGATGGGCCTCGCGGCGGTCTCGCTCGCCATGGGAATCGCCACGCACGATCCCTTCTGGATGCTCGCAGCCAATGTTAGTGCATTACTGAACCTCTTCAACATGGCACCGGTCCTACCGCTCGACGGCGGTAGCATCATTCGCGCCGTGTGGCCGCCGATCGTCGTGATCGCGTTGCCGATCTTCATCATCGTCGCCGTGCTCGCACAATTGCCGATCTTACCAATTGCGCTCGTCGCACTGTTTAGCATCTTTTGGCTCTTCGGGTCGTGGCGCAGTTCGTTCGCGCAGAGCGCCGACGGCATCGATCTCCCGGCACGCATTCGCATTGGCCTCGCGTACGCGGGGACTCTGTTGGGCTTACTCTTTATCGAAGCACGCATCCACCTGCCGACGCTCTCCAGCCTCCACCAATGAGCGAGCGAGAACCGCCGGATTTCGCAATGCGCCGCGCGGTGGAGGTGCTCGCGAGCATCTACGAACGCAAGCGCCCTCCACGCGAGCCGACGCTTCCGCCGCGCGCGGATGCCCCGATCGTTCTCTTTAACGAACGCCTCGCACTCGTCGTCGGAAAGAGCACGCGTCGCGACGTGGAGCGCGAACTCGGCATTGCCTATCGCTATCCGTCGGCGGGATGGCACACGTACTGTCTACGCATCGCCGGCGAACGCGCATTTTTGAGCCTCTTCTTCAGCGATACGTGCTTGAGTGCGGCGGAGCTCTATCGGCCGCGCACGGCGCAGGCGCCGCCGTTAGAGGCGCGCGACTGCGGATTCTATCGCCTCGTGCCCGGCGAGATCGGGCTCGGGATGCAGCTCCTCGCATTGCCCGAGTACTTCACCGAGATTCCCGCGCCGCCGGGCGGCAGCTACGCGCAAATTTTCGCGACCGGCTTTCCCGGCGGCAGCGCTTTGGTGATGGGGAACGACGGGACGATCGAGCGGATCGCCGTCTACGTCGATTCCTCAACTGCCCCGAGCGCTCAAATCGAGTAGCCGCTATCATCCCGAGTAGCCGCTGTCATCCCGAGTAGCCGCGGAACGCGGCGTATCGAGGGAAAGCACAAGGTCGCAAGCTCCGCCTCGATACGGCGCCTAAAGGCGCCTACTCGGCGTGACAGAGCTGCGCCTACTCGGCGTAACACGACCTCTGCCGATCGCAAGGCGCATGCATCGGCAGC